>CAZFHW010000101.1:6322-11306 GCA_964518885.1 uncultured Parvibaculum sp.
ATTTCCATGGTGGCTTTGTCGGTCTCGATTTCCGCGATCAGATCACCGGAGCGGACTTCGTCCCCTTCTTTCACCAACCACTTGACCAGCGTCCCCTCTTCCATCGTCGGAGAAAGAGCTGGCATGAGAATGGATATCGGCATGGTCTCCCCTCCTTAGCGATAGGTGACAGATTGAACGGCGGCAACGACTTCCGACGCATTGGGCAGGGCCAGTTTTTCAAGATTGGCTGCATATGGCATGGGCACATCCTTGCCCGACACCCGCATGATCGGCGCGTCGAGATAGTCGAATGCCTTTTCCTGCACCTGGGCCACGATCTCTGAGCCGATGCCACAAATCGGCCAGGTCTCTTCCACCACCACCAGCCGGTTAGTCTTCTCAACCGAGGCAATAATCGTGTCGGTGTCGAGAGGGCGCAATGTGCGCAGGTCGATTACTTCCGCCACAATGCCTTCCTCCGCCAACCTGTCAGCAGCCTCTAGCGCATAGGTCAGTCCCTGACTGAACGAAACGATGGTGACATCGGTTCCTTCGCGCAACACTTTCGCTTTGCCAATAGGCACAATCCAATCGTCCATTTCCGGCACATCAAAAGACTTTCCATAGAGAATTTCGTTCTCCAGAAACACAACCGGGTTGGGGTCGCGAATGGCTGCTTTCAACAGGCCCTTGGCGTCTGCCGCCGAATAGGGTGCCACCACCTTGAGGCCCGGAATAGCGGCATACCAGGCTGAATAGTCCTGACTGTGCTGCGCCCCCACGCGGGCGGCGGGGCCGTTGGGGCCCCGGAACACGATGGGACATGACATCTGTCCGCCCGACATGTAGCGGGTTTTGGCTGCCGAGTTGATGATGTGGTCAATCGCCTGCATGGCGAAATTGAAAGTCATGAATTCAATGATCGGCTTCAATCCAGTCAATGCCGCCCCTGCCCCCAGCCCGGCAAATCCGTGCTCGGTGATCGGGGTGTCTATGATCCGCCGCGGGCCAAACTCATCGAGCAGTCCCTGGGTTACCTTATAGGCCCCTTGATATTGACCGACCTCTTCGCCCATCACAAAGACCCGCTCGTCGGCGCGCATCTCTTCAGCCATAGCGTCACGCAATGCTTCGCGCACCGTGGTTGACCGCATGGCGGTGCCTTCGGGGATTTCCGGATCAATGAGGGGTTGCGACGTGCTTATGGCCGCAGGTACGGGTGCCGCCGGTTCGCTCTTTACCGAGACTGGAGCCGACGCTTGAGATGCCTTTGCGACGCTCTCAATAGCGGAGGCGTCCTCCCCGTCTTCCAACAACACGGCGATCAGGTCGTTCACGGGTACATTCTCTGTCCCCTCGGCGACAACGATCTTGCCAATCTTGCCTTCTTCCACGGCCTCGAGTTCCATGGTGGCCTTGTCGGTCTCAATCTCAGCGATGATGTCACCGGAGCGCACCTCGTCGCCCTCTTTGACATGCCATTTTGTCAGGGTGCCTTCTTCCATTGTCGGAGAGAGGGCTGGCATCAAAATTTGAATGCTCATGACTTGACCTCCGCGTCGGCTTCAACCGGTGCGGTGATGTCGGTCCATAATTCTGCTGGATTTGGCTCCGGGCTCTCCTGACCAAAATTGGCGGCCTCGGTCACCATGGCGCGAATTTCCACATCCATTTCCTTGAGCCCGGCTTCATCAATGGTCTTGGAGGCGAGCAGACGCACTTTGACCTGCTCAATCGGATCATGTTCTTCGCGCATCTTGTTCACTTCTTCCCGCGCCCGGTATTTCGCCGGGTCGGACATAGAGTGCCCGCGATATCGATAAGTGTTCATTTCGAGGATGTAAGGACCACTGCCAGCCCGGCCCCATTCAGCGGCGCGCTTGGCCGCATCAGACACGGCGCGCACGTCCATGCCGTCCACCTGTTCGCCTGGAATGTTGAAGCTGGCACCGCGTTTTGACAGGTCGGTCTGCGCGGACGCACGACTGATCGCGGTGCCCATCGCATATTGATTGTTCTCGATCACATAAATCGCCGGGAGCTTCCACAACTCGGCCATGTTGAAGCTTTCATAGACCTGGCCCTGGTTGGCGGCGCCGTCTCCAAAATAGATGAAGGAGACATTGTCATTGCCGCGATAGCGGTTGGCGAACGCGAGGCCTGTTCCGAGTGACACCTGCGCCCCAACAATGCCGTGACCGCCATAGAAATTCTTTTCGCGGGAGAACATGTGCATGGAGCCCCCCTTACCCTTTGAGAGTCCGCCTTCGCGTCCAGTCAGTTCCGCCATCACGCCTTTGGGGTCCATGCCACACGCCATCATGTGGCCGTGATCGCGGTAGCCGGTGATGACCTGGTCGCCGTCTTTGACAGCTGTCTGCACACCCACCACAACAGCTTCCTGCCCAATGTAGAGATGACAGAAACCGCCGATGAGGCCCATGCCGTACATCTGCCCGGCTTTTTCCTCAAAACGACGGATTGAGAGCATCATGCGATAGGCGTCGAGATCTTGCTCCGCTGTGAACTCGGGAAATCCAAGCTTGGGGCTGGTTTTCCTTTTGTCCGCCTTCCTGGCGGCGGTCTTCTTGGCAGCGGGTTTTCTTGCGGTGGCTTTTTTGGCCGTTGCTTGAGCTCTTTTGCTCACCATTGATCTCGCCTCGCTTTTTGGCTTCCAATGCAGATCACATTGGTTAATTTCCAAAAACAATACGCTTCAAATGATTGATTTTTATGAAATATTTAGTGTTTAACTTAAATTCGGTTAAACAATATAAAAATGCTCGGTTTTCCGACTTTAACGGAGGTCCCGGTAAATCGTTAGTTCCTCAGGACGTGCAATTCCGAGCAATGCACGGGCACGTTCGTCCAGCAGATCCGGGTCCAGACTTTCCGGGCGAAGCAACGCCACGTGATGTTCCAACCGCCTGCGCTCCGAGCGCACAGTGTCGAGGGTTGAGCGCGCCGCTTCGATTTCAATGATGAGAGACGACCATGCACGCAAGCCCTTGTCGCCGTTCACCCCATTAAAGGTAAAGTAGGCCAAAAGCATGCCGCAAAGGACCGGCAAAACCAGAAGGCGAAGCCGGAGCGGTTCGTGAGTTGAGACAAGACCAAATCGTTCCATGGACAGAGAGAATCACAGAGTGATTCGTCTCGTCAAGCGGAAAAGAGTCTGGATTCTCTCAATGAGTCCAAATAGTTGCAGATATTTTGCTTTGGCATCCCATTGACCTCAGGAGCCGGGAAAAAGTGGCTCCGCGTCCCCTGCCTGCCAGCGCGGATACTTCTTCATCACCGCCTGAAAACGCGGCGATGCCAGAAACATCTCGAGCCAGGTGATCAGATGCGGCCAGTCTTGCGCGTCGAACCAGGCACGGTCTGTGTTTGCGAACTGCCGCACGAAGGGCAGCAGCGCGTAGTCGGCAATTGTGGCCCGTGCTCCACATAGCCACGGCGAAGTGACCAGCCGCGCGTCCAGCTCATGCAGATGCAAGGCGGCCGCGTCTCTATGGGTTTCCGCCACCGCACCCTCGTGCCGGTTGGCATATTTGTATCGGTCAAGGTGGTGTTTGAACGGCCCATCATTGTTCGAGATCAGGGCATCACGCTCCACGACATCTGATTGCAGCCAGTCCTCGGGATCGTTTTGAGCAAGCGCCCAATACATCACGTCCAGGCTTTCCTCAACCACATCCCCCTTGTCCGTCACGAGCACCGGCACTGTTCCCTTGGGGGACGCCGTCAACATTTCCGGGGGCTTGTCGCGCAGCACCACTTCCCGCAGGGAAACAGACACGCCACTGGATGCCAGCGCCAGGCGGGCGCGCATGGCGTAAGGGCAGCGCCGGAAGGAATAGAGGATATGAGGCGACGGGCTCATGTGCTTTCAGAAGAGGGCAGTTCTGCGTAAGCGGCGCCCAAGTGCCGTCTGTGCTGTGCTTTTGCCAACTCCATCTGACGTTGCCGCGAGGCAAACCGGGCTTTCTGCTCCGGACTGGAACTCTCGATGCAATGGGGGCAGCTGACGCCGCGCTCGTAGGCAGGTGAGGCCATGTCGTCGTCAGAGACCGGGCGGCGACAAGCGTGGCACATGTCGTACACGCCGGGCTCCAGCCTGTGGCCAACGGAGACGCGCTGATCGAATACGAAACAGTCCCCTTCCCACAGGCTTTCTTCCTCTGGAACCGTTTCAAGATATTTCAGGATGCCGCCTTCCAGGTGGAAAACTTGGTCAAAGCCTTCCGACTTCATGTAGGCGCTGGCCTTTTCACAGCGAATACCACCGGTGCAGAACATCGCGATTTTTGGCTTCGGTCCGTCCTCAGCCGTTCGATCTTTCAACGCCTGCACCCAATCGGGGAATTCTCTGAAGCTCTTTGTTCGCGGATCTTCGGCGCCCTTAAAGGTTCCAATCGCGACTTCGTAGGCATTGCGTGTATCGACCAGAATGATGTCCGGGTCTGACAGCAGCTCGTTCCATGCGCCGGGCTTTACGTATTCACCAACAATATTGGTAGGGTCGACAGACGGCTTGCCCATGGTGACGATTTCGTTCTTGAGCCGTACTTTCATCCGGTGAAATGGCATTTTGTCGGCGTAGGAATATTTGAGGCTCAGGCCTTTGAAGCGCTCATCGCTCAAAATATGCGCAACGACAGCTTCAATCCCCTCCGCCGTCCCGGCGATGGTTCCGTTCAGGCCCTCATTTGCGAGCAAAATTGTGCCCATCACCCCATGCGCACGACAAAGGTCGTTCAAAGGTGATTGCAACTGCGGATGGTCGGGCAATGATGCAAACTTGTACATTGCGGCAACTGTGAAGGGTTTTTTGTCACTCATGTGCGTATCCATGCTCTTGTTCCATCGCTGACTACAACTCCTGTCAGTGCAGCGCAAGTTTGCGGCAGACTATCTGAAATATTCATTTCGGTAACCATATACACAGATGAAGAAAACCAAAATTTTCTTCTGCTACCAATTCTCAATCAATTTCCAACAA
>CAZFHW010000102.1:0-2146 GCA_964518885.1 uncultured Parvibaculum sp.
GTGGAACTCAACATCAATGCCGGCCTTATGGTGGACCTGCCGCATTTGCCGGAGAGCGGCGCGGACGGGATCGGGCTGTTCCGGACCGAGCTTCAGTTCATGATCGCGTCTAAGCTTCCGAGCCTGACCGATCAGATCGAACTCTATACGGACGTCTTGGCAGCGGCGGAAAGCAAACCTGTTGTCTTCCGGACGCTTGATATCGGAGGCGACAAGGTGCTGCCTTATATGCAGCAGTCTGAGGAAGAAAATCCGGCGCTGGGATGGCGGGCGATCCGCATTGCGCTCGACCGACCTGCGTTGCTTCGCCATCAATTGCGCGCGTTGCTGACAGCAGGCAAGGATCAGGATTTGCGGCTGATGTTCCCTATGGTTGCGGAGGTTGCGGAATACGAGAGCGCACGCGCGCTGGTCGACAAGGAGCTGGCCCGACTAGAGAAGTTCGGCCGTCCCCGGCCGCGATCGGTTAGCGTGGGCACAATGCTGGAGGTTCCTGCGCTGTTTTGGCAGTTTGAGACACTGCTTCCGAAAGTGGATTTCATATCCATCGGCAGCAATGATCTCATGCAATTCCTCTATGCCAGTGACCGAGGCAATCCACGGGTGGCAGGGCGGTATGGCTTGTTTAGTCCCGGAGCTCTCACGTTTCTGCGCCAGGTCGTCATAGCTTGCGACAAGCACAACGTTCCGTTGGCTCTGTGCGGTGAAATGGCCGGGAATCCGCTGGAGGCGATGGCCCTGCTGGGGCTTGGGCTTAGGCAGATTTCCATGTCTCCCGCTGCCATTGGCCCGGTCAAAATGATGGTCCGCTCGCTTGATGTTGGTCATTTGGCAGGTTTTATGGAAAAGCTTTATGATCGCGCGGCTGCAAGTGTTAAAGATGAAATGCGCGCTTATGCCGATGGTCAGGGAATTGCGATTTAGAACCCTCACGCATGCCATTTGTGCAAAATGACGAAAATTTGCCGTACCAAGAGCAAGTCTCCGTTGCGGAGTCGTTATTCTTTTGATTTATTTAACCATCGAAAGCGCATATTTAGGTGCTGTCACTGTGTATGCGGCTTGGTTGCCGGTGCCTGACAGGGTGAAATGCTTGCGACGAGAAAGCTGATGACGGGCAAAACGCCTGGCGCAGCAAGAAAAATATGCTGAAAAACGGCAAATAGGCGGGACATTTGAGACGTTGGAGGCCTTGGACCTTAACGCGCGAATTGTCCCCAATGTTGGTATGAGACCGGAAAGTGCGATGAGCTCGAAACAAAAAAAGAGCAACGTGACCAAGCTTCCTGCGCAGACCTCAAGTAAAACTGGGGACACTGAGGGCAGTAAGCGTATTCATTTGCGAGATATTACGGTTGAAAGCCCGCTCGACGGGGATGCCGTTGGGGGCGCGCTTCGAAAAAGGCGCCTCAAGACCGGTGAAGACCTGAAAACCGTTTCTGACAAATTGCGTATTGGCCGTCCTTATTTGGAGGCGTTGGAAGAAAGTCGCTATGACGAACTGCCCGGCAGAACGTACGCAATCGGTTTTGTGCGCACCTATGCGGCATATCTTGGCCTGAACGTGGCAGAGATAGTCGACGCCTATAAGCTGGAAATAGCGCCGGAGGAGCAAACTCCTGGCAGCGGTGAAAATCTTTCCTTTCCAGAGCTTCGTGAAGAAACAAGGTTGCCGAAAGGATCATTGTTGGTTCTGGCCCTGCTTTTGGGGGCGGGTGTTTACGGCGCGTGGCTTTTGTCCGTCTCGGCAGACCGCATGGTTACCGAACGGGTTCCCCCTGTGCCTGAGCGTCTGGGGGAGGTTTCTGGCGTCAGTGTTGCCGGAACCGTGGCTCCGTCACCTTCTCAAGTCGGCCAGCCCATCCCGGGTCTTCCTGGGGATAGCGCTTCGGCTGCGATCGATACCGGGGAGGCGCCTGCGGCGAATGCGCCGGTACGTGCCTTGCCATACAGCGTCACAGAGGGTGCTGTCGATACTCTCGCAGACACCGAAGAGCTTGATTTGTCACAAGATGGTGCTGTTGAGACAGAAGCCACTGGTGCGCCAGCGGCCTCGGTTGAGGTTGCTGCCTTGTCTCCCGCCACGCCACTGGCGGTCGATGAACCGTCTGTCACCATCACCGATGATCTGGCCCTGGCGGTTGGC
>CAZFHW010000102.1:2246-11195 GCA_964518885.1 uncultured Parvibaculum sp.
GGCGGTCGATGAACCGTCTGTCACCATCACCGATGATCTGGCCCTGGCGGTTGGCGGTGCCCGGATTTACGGACTTGAGAACGAGGGGGCTCGCGTGATCGTGCGCGCCGCAAAGCGGGCCTGGCTCCGCATTGAGGCGGGTGACGGGTCCGTGCTTCTCAATCAGACGTTGGAAGAAGGCGAGATGTACCGGGCTCCTCTGGGCAGCGGTGCTATCCTTGTCGCCCGTGATGCCGGGGCTTTTGAGCTCTTTATTGACGGTCAGGCTCTTGGGGCCGCAGGGCCTTCAGGGCTTGTGTTGACGGGTAAGTCGCTCAATCCAGACGATCTGCAGCGTCGCTAGAAGTACCGCGATACATTCATTTTTGGGGGGCATGTCGGGGTTGAAGGCTGGGGTTCCGCCTTGGCTTCTGCTATACCGCTCAATTGTGGGCGGCTGCCCGCTTCTAGATGTGAATTGGTATTTGAAAGATGAGCCTCCGCCCGTGGCGCGACATTGATCGCCGGAAAAGTCGCCAGATTATGGTTGGCAACGTGCCCGTCGGTGGCGATGCGCCGATCGCCGTCCAATCCATGACAAACACGCCAACGTCGGACGCCGCAGCGACGATTGAACAGGTGCGCCAACTGGAAGAAGCGGGCGCTGACATTGTACGGGTGTCCTGTCCCGACGAAGCCTCAACGGCGGCTCTGAAAGAAATTGTGAGAGCGGTGAAGGTTCCCATCGTTGCTGATATTCATTTCCACTACAAACGCGCGATCGAAGCTGCTGAAGCAGGTGCTGCCTGTCTGCGCATCAATCCCGGCAATATCGGCAAGGCTGAGCGGGTGCGCGACGTGGTGCAGGCGGCCAAGGATCATGGCTGTTCCATTCGGATTGGTGTTAACGCGGGCTCGCTTGAGCGACATTTGCTGGAGCGGTTTGGCGAACCTTGTCCCGACGCCATGGTGGAAAGTGCGCTGGAGCATGTGCGGCTGCTTGAGGACAATGATTTTCGCGAATATAAAATCAGTGTGAAAGCCTCTGATATTTTTATGACGGTTGCTGCCTATCAAAGTCTGGCCGATGCGGTGGATTGCCCGCTGCACTTGGGCATCACTGAAGCAGGGGGCCTGACCAGCGGTACGGTTAAGTCGTCGATTGGCATGGGCTCTCTTTTGTGGGCTGGCATTGGGGACACGATCCGTGTGTCGCTTTCTGCTGACCCGGTTGAAGAGATCAAAGTCGGCTTTGAGATGTTGAAGTCCCTTAATCTGCGCCACCGGGGCATCACGATTATTTCGTGTCCGTCTTGTGCGCGGCAGGGGTTCAACGTGATCAAGACGGTGGAAGTTCTGGAAGAACGTCTTTCCCATATTTCAACCCCGATGACGCTTTCGGTCATTGGGTGCGTTGTGAACGGGCCGGGCGAAGCGGCGCAAACTGATGTTGGTTTTACCGGTGGTGGTGCTGGGGCAGGCATGGTTTACCTGAGCGGCGTGGCAGATCACAAGATGGCGAATGATAAAATGATCGACCATCTGGTGCATCTGGTAGAAGAAAAAGCAGCGGAAATTGATGCTGCTCGTGAAGTTGAGGAAGCCGCAGAGGCGCAGTCAGAAGTGGGCGTGTTGGCGGGCGATTAGCGAACGGTCACGGCTGCTCGCTGCGCTTTATCCTCGATCCCTTCTAATTCATTTGTTCTCGGTGTCTCTCCATGATCCCTCGCGAAAAACTTGCCAAAGTTCTTGATCGTTTTGATGCGGTGCAAGCGGAAATGAATGCGGACGTACCGCCAGACCGTTTTGTTGCGCTGTCCAAGGAATTTTCAGAACTGCAACCTGTGGCAGAGGCTGCGCGCGCGCTGGAAGAGGCGCGGCGCGCGGAAGAAGACGCACGGGAAATGCTTCTTGATCCCGAGATGGCTGAAATGGCGCGGGACGAACTGGACGGATTGGGCGCGCAGCTTGTTGAACTCGAGCGAAAGATGCAGATCCTGCTGCTGCCCAAGGACGCGGCCGATGAGCTCAATGTCATTTTGGAAGTGCGCGCGGGCACGGGGGGGGATGAAGCTGCATTGTTCGCCGGTGATCTGTACCGGATGTATGAGCGCTTTGCCTTATTGAACGGTTGGAAGATTGAGCCCATCTCTATCGCTGCAGGAGAACTTGGCGGCTTTAAGGAAATCACGGCGTCGGTGAGCGGCAAGGGTGTTTTTGCCAGACTCAAGTTTGAGTCTGGGGTGCACCGGGTGCAGCGTATTCCGACAACCGAATCTGGCGGTCGCATTCACACCTCAGCCGCGACCGTTGCGGTGTTGCCGGAGCCGGAAGAGGTTGATGTTGATATCCAGGACAAGGACATTCGAATTGATACTTTTCGGGCGAGCGGGGCAGGTGGCCAGCACGTCAACACAACCGATAGCGCGGTGCGGGTGACCCACCTTCCCACGGGGATTGTGGTTCAGCAGCAAGATGAGAAATCGCAGCACAAAAACAAAGCCAAAGCCCTGCAGATTTTGCGCGCTCGGATTTTTGATGCAGAACGCGCACGGATCGACAAAGAACGGGCCGACGAGCGCCGGGGGCAAGTTGGGTCCGGGGATCGCTCTGAACGGATCCGAACCTACAATTTTCCACAAGGCCGGGTGAGTGATCATCGGATCAATCTGACCCTGCACAAGCTCGACAAAATCATCGCTGGGGACGGATTGGGAGAGCTGGTGGATGCGCTGATGGCGGAAGATCAGGCGGGCCGTCTTGCGGCACTTGGCGATGAGATGGGGTCGTGACCCACACGGAAGGACAATCGTCCCCCCCGCTTGGGGTTGCGTACCGGGACGTTGTTGATCGCTTGCGCGGCGCGGGAATTGAGACGGCTGAGCTTGATGCGCGATTGCTTTTGTCAGCGGCAACAGGTGTCGGCGATGTGGCTCTCATCAGTCGGCCGGAAATGGCGGTCGATGATGCGGCCTATCTGAAACTGGAAAAACTTGTGGCCCGGCGTGTTGCGGGGGAGCCTGTATCGCGCCTGCTCGGGACGCGTGAGTTCTGGGGGCTGTCGTTCGCGCTTAATGCAGATACGCTTGACCCAAGGTCCGACAGCGAAACATTGATTGAAGCGGTCCTGTCCCATTTTGATGACCGCTCTGCTGAGCTTCACTTCCTCGACCTTGGGACCGGAACAGGATGTCTCTTGTTGGCGCTTCTCTCAGAGTTTTCTCATGCGCGAGGGCTGGGCGTGGATTGTGCTGAGGGCGCGGTTGCTGGGGCCGAAAATAATGCAATCGATTTGGCTCTGGAAGACCGGGCCCAGTTTCAAAAGGGAAACTGGGGGGACGCTATTGAGGGCCGGTTTGATGTGATCGTGTCAAACCCGCCCTATATCCCCTCGAGCGACATTGCGGCCCTGTCGATAGAGGTGCGTGAGCATGATCCCCGTCTGGCGCTAGATGGAGGGCTGGATGGATTGGATGCCTATCGTATCCTCGCGCTTGATACCGCTCGCCTGCTGGTTGCAGGCGGCTTTGGGTTTTGGGAATTTGGCATTGGTCAGGGGCCAGATGTTTCCGGCATTGCGGAAGATGCGGGATTGGAGGTTGTCGAGATGGCCAAAGATCTGGGTGGTGTTTCCCGTGTCCTTATTGTGAAACACATATTTTTAGGATCGAAAAAAACAGTTGGAAAGCAGCCGTACAGAGGGTAGGTTGCGCTTAGAGATTCAAACCTCTTGCGGCATCTCGCTACCGAATGGGTTCGGTGTGCTGGAGATGGAGAGGTGGGGGAACGTGCGCTGGCGAGCCTTGGAATGGGCACAAGGCGCCTCGGGCACCCGAACTAATTCTTTCATGGCTGATTGTCCTCATGTGTGAGCGGCAAGGTGGTTGTGTGTTGGAAAGCGTGTTGTCCTGTGAATGGACCGCGTAAATGGACAGGAAATTCGTCAAGACCTTGCGAGCGTCAATCTTGCGGTTCTGCTCACTGAGGTGATGTGGAGGCGTGGGAGACTGTCGGAGGGCATCCTTTCAATTGCTAGATAGAGCCGGAGTGATATGAGGCAAGGGCAGCAGAATCAAAACCAAAACCAGAAGCGCTCGCGCGGTCGTGGACGTAAACCACAGAATCAGCTTAGCCGCAGCTTGGAGAGCAATGGCCCGGACGTAAAAATCCGCGGTACGGCTAGTCATATTTTCGAAAAATACCAGACGTTGGCACGCGATGCTCAGACGTCGGGAGATCGAGTTGGGGCGGAAAGCTATCAGCAACATGCTGAGCATTATTACCGGCTTATCATGGCGGCTCAGGCTCAACAGGAGCAGGCTCGGCAAGAGCATCAGAACCGTCAGGAACAGAGTAATAACCGGGATCAGCGCAATCGTTCGGATCAGCAGAATCGTCCTGTCGGAAATGGTCAGGATGACCAGTCATCTTCCGAGCATCAATCTGGTGATGATCAGCCGTCCGACGAGCAGGCAGTTGCTTCAGCACCGGTAGAATCAGATGAAGCTCCTGAAGCGGTGGTTGATGCCCCCGCCGATGTACCTGCTGATGTACCGGTCGAGACAAGCACAGATGCCGCCGAGCCGGATGAAAAGCCAGCTCCTCGCCGTCGTGCGCCGCGGCGTCGACGTCCTGCCGCAAAAACAGAGGATGGGGGCGATAAGTCCACCCCTGAAGACGTGACGGCCTAGGCTCGCCTTGGTTTAAAGTCTCTCTTTTCTCATCTGTGCCTCTTGTGTTGCGTTGAAGCAACACCCATTTCAATGACGTCGATGCCTCCTAAGAGGGTCGTCAACGGTTTGCGCGGATAATGCGTTCGTGCAAACGCGTTTGGTCTTTGATCTGAGATATTTTCAAAGTGCCTGGCGATTGTCAGGTTATGAGGGAATGTCGAAGGCGTCCGTTTATGCCATGCTGGGAACGGCGACGGGTAGGCGCGCGTGCTTATATGGGGTTCAAGATGGATCTTGAGAAATATACCGACCGAAGCCGTGGCTTCGTGCAGTCAGCCCAAGGGTTGGCTTTGCGTTCCGGACATCAGCGTTTTGCACCGGAACACCTGCTTAAAGTTTTGCTCGATGATGAAGAGGGTCTCGCCGCGAATTTGATTCGTGCTGGGGGAGGTCGCCCCGACGCTGCCCTGGCGGCAGTGGAAGGCTTGCTCGACAAATTTCCAAAGGTTGAAGGCGGCGGCGCAGGCCAGCTCTATCTGGCGCCTGAAACAGCTCGTGTGTTTGAACAGGCAGAACAGATCGCCAAAAAGGCCGGTGACAGCTATGTCACGGCTGAACGCCTGCTGCTCGCACTGACGGTCGAAGAGGGCTCAGATGCTGCGCGGGTGCTCAAAGATGCGGGTGTGACCGCGCAAGCTCTCAACAGTTCGATCAATGATGTACGTAAAGGCAGAACCGCAGACAGTGCTTCTGCCGAAGATGCGTATGAAGCGCTTAAAAAATACACACAAGACCTCACGGAAAACGCAAGAATCGGCAAAGTTGATCCGGTGATTGGCCGTGATGAGGAAATCCGGCGCGCGATCCAGGTGCTGTCGCGTCGCACGAAAAACAATCCTGTCCTTATTGGCGAGCCCGGCGTGGGTAAGACGGCTATTGCCGAAGGTCTGGCCTTGCGAATCGTGAATGGGGATGTGCCCGAAAGCCTGCGTGACAAGAAGCTTCTGTCGCTTGATATGGGCGCGCTCATTGCGGGTGCGAAATATCGCGGTGAATTTGAGGAGCGGTTGAAAGCGGTTCTGAACGAGGTGAGTTCCGCAGAAGGCGGGATTATCCTTTTCATCGATGAAATGCACACGCTTGTGGGTGCGGGTAAAGGCGATGGGGCGATGGATGCGTCCAATTTGCTGAAGCCTGCGCTGGCGCGGGGGGAGTTGCATTGCATCGGGGCGACAACCCTGGACGAATATCGCAAGTATGTGGAAAAAGACGCAGCGCTTGCGCGGCGCTTCCAGCCCATCGTGGTGGAAGAACCTACTGTTGAAGATACGATTTCGATTCTGCGCGGCTTGAAAGAGAAGTATGAGCTTCATCACGGGGTGCGCATTTCTGATGCGGCGCTGGTCTCAGCCGCAACATTGTCGGATCGATATATCTCTGATCGGTTTTTGCCGGACAAAGCGATTGATCTGATGGACGAAGCGGCGAGCCGTATTCGGATGCAGGTGGATACCAAGCCTGAAGAGCTCGACGAGCTTGACCGGCGCATTATGCAGCTCAAGATCGAACGTGAGGCCCTGAAAAAGGAAACCGACGCGGCCAGTCAGGACCGTCTTGAGAAACTTGAGCAGGAACTTGTCGAACTGGAATCCAAGTCCGGTGCGCTCACGGCTGTCTGGCAGGGCGAAAAGGAAAAACTTGGTCGGGCGCAGAAGGTTCAGGAAGAGCTGGAAATTGCTCGCAATGAACTTGCGCAGGTGCAACGCGCCGGTAATTTGGAACGCGCAAGCGAGCTGTCATACGGCGTGATTCCCGAACTGGAAAAGAAACTCGCTGCCAGTGAGGATACCGGCTCTGGTGAAGCACTGGTCGAGGAAACCGTCAATGCCACTCATATTGCGCAGGTTGTGGCGCGGTGGACGGGTATTCCTGTTGACCGGATGCTTGAGGGTGAGCGCGAGAAGCTGCTTCATATGGAAGCGGAGCTGTCGGCGCGGGTGATCGGCCAGGCGGAAGCGGTGAGTGCCGTTTCTCGTGCTGTGCGACGCGCCCGTGCCGGGTTGCAGGACCCTTCACGCCCCATTGGTTCCTTCATGTTCCTGGGACCCACCGGCGTGGGTAAGACCGAGCTTACCAAAGCGTTGGCCGACTTCCTGTTTGATGATGATCAGGCGATCTGTCGGTTGGACATGTCAGAATATATGGAGAAGCATTCTGTCTCCCGTCTCATCGGAGCACCTCCCGGCTATGTGGGCTATGAGGAAGGGGGCGCGCTTACAGAAGCTGTGCGCCGTCGTCCTTATCAGGTGATCCTGTTTGATGAAGTTGAGAAAGCCCATCCGGATGTTTTCAACGTTCTGTTGCAGGTACTTGACGATGGTCGCCTGACCGATGGTCAGGGTCGTACTGTCGACTTCAAGAATACGCTCATCATCATGACCTCAAATCTGGGGGGAGAGTATCTTGCCGATCAGAAGGAAGGTGAGGAGACCGAAGCGGTTCGTGATCTGGTCATGGATGTGGTGCGGTCCCGCTTCCGTCCAGAATTCCTCAACCGGCTGGATGAGATCCTGCTCTTCCATCGTCTCACTCGTGAGCAGATGGATGGCATTGTTGATATCCAGATGGTGGCGCTGGACCGGCTGCTTGCCGACCGCCAGATTGTGCTGACGCTTGATGCCAAGGCGCGCAGCTGGCTGGCAGACAAGGGCTATGACCCGGTTTATGGCGCACGTCCGCTGAAGCGGGTCATTCAACGCCACGTGCAGGACCCCTTGGCCGACCTCCTGCTGGAAGGCGCTATCATGGACGGAGATGAGATTAGCGTGAGTGCCGGTGAGAACGGTCTCATCGTCAATGGACGCGACATCGCCCAGGCAGCGGACTAAACGCTGGATCAGATGCTGAATTGAGAGAAGGGCTGCCTTGTGCAGCCCTTTTTTCGTGGCGGATCGTTTGGGGATTGGAAATGTTTGGGTAAGGTGGTCCGTAGGGAGAAGGTAATTATGAAAAAACTCTTCGTGGTTCTGGGAATATTGCTGGTCGTTGGTGTTGGTGTTTTCGTTTATCTCGACCGGAGCAGCAATGGCATTGTGGGCTTTTATGCATGGAAGCTTGTGCCGGGGCACACCGTCACCGAAGCACACGCTGATATAAACGGCATCTCGCTCTACTATGAGACTTATGGGGCAGGGCGTCCGGTTCTGGTGCTGCATGGGGGCAGCGCTTTCCTGGAAACCATGCACAATCAGATTACGGCCCTTGCCGAAGATCATTTTGTGATCGCGCCGGACAGTCGTGCGCATGGTCGCTCGGGTGATGTCGACGGTGATCCTCTGTCCTACGCGCAGATGGCGGATGACATGGTGGCGCTGATGGACCTGCTGGAGATTGAGCAAGCTGACATTGTGGGATGGAGCGACGGGGGCAATATCGGCCTTGATATGGCGATCCGTTATCCCACCCGTGTTGGACGTCTGGTCACCTATGGATCAAACTTCAACGCAGACGGCGTCGATAATGGAGATATTGGTACGGACGCCATATCGTCGCCGGACGACCCCCGGTGGGAGACGGTGCGTTCCTTTTATCAGTCCGTGGCGCCGGATCCGGAACACTGGCCGGTGTTTCACGCCAAGCTGATGTCGATGTGGGCGGGGCAGCCTAATTTCACGACAGTTGATCTGGCAGGTATTTCCTCTCCCGTGTTGGTGATGGCGGGAGAGTTCGATTCCATTTTTGACGCGCATACCCGTGCGATGGCGGACGCCATTCCCGGTTCCTCATTGTTGATCGTGGAAGGTGAAAACCACTACGCGCCGCTTCTTGCACCTGAAAAAGTAACGCCGCACATTGTCGACTTCCTGAAGTAGCGCTGTTGGATAACCTGGCTAGGGGAGCTGGCCTTTGGCTGCCTGTCCGTTGTTCTGACACGCTGCGTCGGAACTGGCGGGCATGCAGTCGCTTAACCGCAGGCATTCACATGTCAGGCCCATCTTCAGGATGCTGCGCAGAAACTCCGCATGGGCGATCCGTTCTTCGATGACGGTGAGCTTGGCTTTGGCAAAGGCCCGCCAGATGTCGCTGGGGGGGCTGTTTTCTGACACGCCTTCAAAGAACAGTTTTATCTCATCCAAAGTGAAGTCGAGGGCCTTGGCGGTTTCGATGATCCGCAGCCGGTCGAGAATGGTTGGGTCGTATTGTCGGCGTCCGCTGCGCCGTGGTGGTGTGGGGAGCAGGTTGATCTGCTCATAGTATCGGATCGCCGAGGTTTTGATCCCGGCTTCACTTGCCACTT
>CAZFHW010000103.1:0-10857 GCA_964518885.1 uncultured Parvibaculum sp.
ATATCCAACAGAGTGGCGATTATGTTGAGAGTTGGCAGCCGCAAGCGATGAGCTCAAAGACCCTCGCGCGTGCCCAGGAAATCGCCGTCAAGGTCACGGACAGTCTGGGCGGGCGGGGCCTTTTTGGTGTGGAGCTTTTCATCAAAGGCGAAGAGGTCTGGTTTTCTGAAGTCAGTCCGCGCCCTCACGATACGGGACTGGTTACGCTGGTGAGCCAGGCACAGAGTGAGTTTGCGCTCCATGCAAGAGCGATTTTGGGGCTGCCTGTTGATGTGCGTCTTCGAGAGCCCGGTGCCTCAGCGGTCATTTATGGCGGCATGGATGAGAAGGGGATCGCTTTTGAGGGGGTGGACCGAGCGCTTCAAGTCGCGGGTTCGGAAATCCGGTTGTTTGGAAAGCCCGAAGCCTATCAACGTCGGCGCATGGGGGTGGCTCTTGCAACCGGGGCTGATACAGACGAGGCCCGGGTGCGTGCCAAGGAGGCCGCCACCCGGGTTCTTCCTGTTGTCGGTACTTAGCTAACCGGGGCCATCGTTCCACCGTCGTCCTGTGGTGCATTGGTTGGTGTACTGTCTGACGGCTTAAGTTTTTGCATTTGAACCTGGACCGAATTGGGATACTGGTTCATCGCTCCTGATGCGGCATCGACTCCAACGCCGATAACACCGCCGAACAGAATGTTGCCGAATGTCATTCCCTCAAACGTTGAAGAGATTGTCGTGATGCCATCTGAAAAACCGTCCTTGGTGCATTTCACAGCAAGATTGTGTTTGCTCTTTGAGACTGTGACTGACCCAGGTGTCGTCACAAAGTACTGACCGTCTGGTGACTTGAGCTCGCAGGCGGCGCCATCTGCGTTAGGTGTTTGAACAGATATTTGTTGGCTTGAGCCGTTCACGATCGTTGAACATCCCCCCAAGGCGCCGACGATCACCAAAATGGCGAGACTTTCTTTGCACTTCCTAAAATTCATCGATTTATCCCCTGTACATATGAACTTATTGTTTTTTCATGTAACGGCGAATTCTCCAACTGCAAATTTCTAGTTGCAAATCCGCAGGATACTTTTTGCAAAAATAGGGTGATGATTTTCCCAAACCCCGGTAAATTCGTCGGAGATGAGGGAAAAGGCCATGAATTGGGACGATCTTCGCTATTTTCTGGCGGTTGCGGCGGCAGGTTCCCTGTCGGGGGCGGCTGGTCAGCTTGGCGTCAATACAACCACTGTTCTGCGGCGGGTTGCTTCTCTGGAGGAGGATCTGGACGCACGCCTGTTTGACCGGGAACGGACAGGCTACAAAGTGACGGCTGCTGGCGAGCGGCTGTTGCAGGCGCTTGAGCCGGTGGATCAGCGTCTTTCCTCCCTTGCACGCGATTTCGCTGCGTCAGGTGCTGGCTCAGAAGGCCAGGTGCGGATGGCCGCGACAGAGGTGGTGTCTGCCTATGTCCTTGCGCCTGCCTTGCCAGGTTTTCGGAAAGCGCACCCCTCGCTTGATCTTGAGTTGCTGACAGATCCTCATTTGATGGGGCCGACCTCGGCGCCTCGCATTATGAACCCGCTTAAGGATGTGGATGTGGCGATCCGCGCCGCGCGGCCAACTCAAGGCGACATGTTGATGCGCAAGGTGGGGGATATGGCATATGGCCTTTATGCCACCCCGGACTATCTTGAAAAGGCAGGGCGCCCCGCAGACATGGGCGGGCTTAAAGGACATCAGTTGATTGGATTTCCCCATACCGAAAGCCCGCTTGGCCCTGTTTGGTGGTTGTCGCGGGCTGAAAAGGGCTGTGAGACGGCGTTGCGATCCTCCAGTGCGGTAACCCGGTCGCAGGCCGCCCGGTCCCATCTTGGGCTGGCAGCCTTGCCGTGCATCATGGGGGACCGCGATGAAAGCCTGGAGCGGGTGATTGGACCGGAACAATTGGGGGCTTTTGAACTCTGGTTGATGGCGCGTAATGATCTTGCGCAAATGGCGCATGTTCGAGCGGTCATGGATTTTTCTGTCGAGGCAATCCGAACAGCTAAGGGTGCTTTGATTGGGAGCAAGCGGACGATTATGGAGCATGCTCCTGCTCGCTGAACCCAAGTAAACTGCCCTTTTTCTCGTTTCCGACTGGTTGCGCTGGACGGCGCTTGGGCCTAGAAAGGGATCGTTCTGGGCCCACCATCGTGATTAACAGCGTGTTAATCACGAGCTGCTTAACCTCAGGGATGAGGGCAGGTTTTCCTGCTGTTTTGGTTGCCCGGCATCATGAAGGACCACCAGATGAGCCAACATCACACCGATCAACGGGACGCGAACCGGGTCCTGATTTTTGACACCACATTGCGCGACGGCGAACAATCGCCCGGCGCTTCCATGACGTTGGAAGAAAAGCTGCAAATTGCAGAGCTGCTGGACGAAATGGGTGTCGATATCATCGAAGCCGGGTTTCCGATCGCCTCGAATGGTGATTTCGAATCCGTGCAGAGCGTGTCTCGTGTCGTAAAGAACGCGGTTGTGTGTGGTTTGGCGCGGGCAGGGGAAAAAGATATTGATCGGGCTGGTGAAGCATTGCGCGACGCAAAACGGCCTCGCATTCATACCTTCATTTCCACCAGTCCCGTTCACATGAAGCACAAGCTTCAAATGGAACCAGAGGAAGTCCTTGGCGCGGTGATTTCGAGTGTCACGCGCGCGCGCAACTGGACGGATAATGTCGAATGGTCTCCTGAAGATGCAACGCGTACGGAGCATGATTATCTCTGTGCCTGCGTTGAAGCAGCGATCAAGGCGGGGGCGACCACCATCAACATTCCCGATACGGTGGGTTACAGCGTGCCTGAAGAATATGGAGCCCTTATCGCTATGTTGCGCAACCGGGTGCCCAATATCGACAAGGCCGTGATTTCAACTCATTGCCACAACGACTTGGGACTTGCTGTTGCTAATTCCCTTGCTGGGGTTACCAATGGTGCCCGACAGGTGGAATGCACGATCAATGGTATGGGGGAGCGCGCGGGCAATGCGGCGCTTGAAGAATTGGTGATGGCGCTGAAGGTGCGTCAGGATGCAATGCCCTTTGACACCGGGATAAAGACGGAGTTGATTGCACGCGCCTCTAAACTTGTGTCGACCGTGACCGCCTTTCCCGTTCAATACAATAAGGCGATCGTTGGTCAGAATGCCTTTGCCCATGAGAGCGGCATTCACCAGGATGGCATGCTTAAAAATACCCAGACATATGAGATCATGACACCGGAGAGTGTTGGGATTTCAAAATCCACGCTGGTTATGGGAAAACATTCGGGTCGTCATGCGTTCCGCAACAAGGTGCAAGAGCTGGGCTATGATCTTGGCCAGAACGCTGTTGAAGACGCATTTCGTCGTTTCAAGGATTTGGCTGATAAGAAAAAGCACATTTTTGACGACGATATTGTTGCGCTTGTAGATGACGGAATTTCGGCTGGAGAAGGGGATCTTCAGGTCGTGGCACTCAAAATCATCTGCGGCACGGAGGGGCCTCCGGAAGCCATTTTGACTCTCAACATTGCAGGTGAGGACAAAACCGTTGTTGCCACCGGCGATGGTCCGGTGGATGCGACATTCAACGCGATCGGACAGCTTTTCCCTCACACCGCCCATCTTCAACTCTACCAGGTGCACGCTGTGACAGAAGGAACCGACGCGCAGGCGGAGGTCAGCGTTCGACTGGAGGAAGACGGGAAGACAGTTACGGGGCGTGGCGCAGAGACAGATACGCTGGTTGCATCAGCCCGGGCCTATGTCAGCGCCCTCAACAAGCTTGTTGTGAAGCGCAAAAAAACCGCTCCAGAGGCACTTCGCGCCTCCTAAACTTGTCCGCGGAGGAAAAAATTCCTCGTCGACCGCGTTTTGGGGTGCCATCGCCCTTTTTGTGCCTCCTTTTTAGCGCTATTAACTAATTAATCACCATGTATGGTGACACTTCATTTGTGATTTATGGGCAATTGCGAGCTCCGCACCCGCGGTGTGACTCTCCTGCCAGAACAGAACGAGACGACATATGTTTCAGGGGCTACTTGGGATGCTCTCCTCCGATATGGCGATTGACTTGGGGACCGCGAACACGCTGGTCTACGTCAAGGGGAGAGGCATTGTGCTCAACGAGCCTTCGGTGGTTGCCATCATTGAAAAGAACGGCAAAAAGCAGGTTCTTGCTGTCGGCGACGAAGCAAAATTGATGCTGGGGCGGACGCCCGGCAACATTCAGGCAATCCGGCCCATGCGAGATGGAGTCATCGCCGACTTTGAAGTCGCGGAAGAGATGATCAAACACTTCATCCGGAAAGTGCACAATCGCCGGTCTTTCGCAAATCCTCTCATTATTATTTGTGTGCCTTCTGGGGCGACAGCTGTTGAGCGACGTGCGATTCAGGAATCGGCTCTGTCAGCCGGTGCCCGGCGTGTACATCTGATTGAAGAACCAATGGCTGCGGCCATTGGTGCCGGCCTGCCGGTGACGGAGCCAACAGGATCCATGGTAGTGGACATTGGTGGTGGGACCACAGAAGTGGCCGTACTTTCCCTTGGCGGTATTGTCTATTCGCGCTCAGTACGGGTGGGTGGGGACAAGATGGATGAAGCAATTATCGGCTACATCCGTCGTCATCACAATTTGCTGGTGGGTGAATCCAGTGCCGAGCGGATAAAAAAAGAAGTTGGGTCCGCCGCGGTGCCGCCGGATGGTAGTGAAGGACTGACGATTGAGATCAAAGGCCGCGACCTGTTGAACGGCGTGCCCAAGGAAATCAAAATCTCTCAGCGGCAGATTGCAGAGAGCCTGGCAGAACCGGTCGGTGCCATCGTTGAAGCGGTGAAAGTTGCTCTTGAAGCAACGCCGCCTGAGCTTGCAGCGGACATTGTTGATAAGGGTATTGTGCTGACGGGCGGTGGTGCCTTGCTTGCCAATCTCGATCAGGTATTGCGGGACGCAACTGGACTGCCGATCAGTATCGGCGATGACGCGCTTTCCTGCGTGGCTCTGGGAACCGGCAAGTCGCTGGAACACATCAAGACAATGAAGCACGTCTTGTCTTCAGTTTATTGAGAGCTTTGTTTGTCTGAAGGGAATTACTTGGACTGCTCTCAGTTTTGGTTGTTGCATTTTCCAACCGCAAAACGATTCCCAGTTTGGCAGAAAATGCTCTACGCGGCTCAGTTTCACGAGCCCACAAGGGGCGTTGATCTGTGATTGATCAAGCAAACAAGCCGGTGCTTCCTATCCGTGATGTCTCCGGTCGCGTATCGCTCATCTTTCTGGTGACGCTGGCGGCTGCGCTTCTTTTGCTTGGGCGTGCTGAAACTTACGTGGTGGATCGCGCCCGGCAGGTTGTGACGGATATGGCGGCTCCTTTGCTCGAGCTTGCCTCACGACCTGTGGCTGCGGCGCGCAGGGTTGTGGAAAGCACGGATCAGTATGCCTATGTTTTTGATGAAAATGAGCGGCTGCGTGAAGAAAATACAAGGCTGCTGGCTTGGAAAGAAGCAGCCCTGAAGCTGGAGGCGAAAGTCGCTAGATTTGAGGCGTTGCTCAACGTCCAGGTTGATCCCTCGATCAGTTATGTAACGGGACGTGTTGTCGGCGACAGTGGGGGCCCATTTGTCGAAACGTTTATCGTAAACGTGGGGTCCAATCAAAATGTTGAAAGTGGCCAGGCCGTTATTGATACGGACGGGCTGATTGGTCGGATCGTTGCGACAGGTGCTAATGCAAGCCGGATTCTTTTGCTCACCGACTTGAACAGTCGCGTTCCGGTTTCGATCGAGCCATCCAGAGTCAGGGCGGTGCTCGCTGGTGATAATAGTTCATGGCCGACACTGGAATATGTTCCTGCCGGGGCGCAAATTGAGCTTGGAGACCGGGTTGTTACATCAGGACATGGTGGGTTGCTGCCTCCAGGTCTGCCGATCGGCATTGTCATTCAGACCGACGATGGCTTCCTTCGGGTACAGGCTTATTCAGATCGTTCACGCCTCGATATGATCCGGATCTTGCAATATCAGTTTCCGAGGGAGGTGGACCGGCAAGATCCTCCTTTTGTCCTTACCCCTGAGGGAGCTGGCGAGGTTTCGCTCGAACAGCCGGGCGCTTCTGAGGAAAGCCTAGGCGATGGTGGGGAGGGGTGACGTGACATTTGAGCCGATCGGACCAACTCCCGCAGTCAGAGCTGGAAAGCTTGCTCTCCTGGCCTTGCCTTTTCTTGTTGGCCTGGCGTGCGTGTTGCTGAGTTTCGTTCCGCTGTCGGCAATCTTTGATGCTGATGTGGCCCCCGCTTTCGGGCTGATGGCGATTTACTTTTGGGCTGTCCAGCGACCTGATGTTTTTCCGGCATATGCGGTTTTCAGTGTCGGGTTGCTTTACGATCTTTTGTCCGCGGGCCCGTTGGGCCTGTGGGCCTTGGTGTACCTGGTCGTCTACGGCATCGTTGTCTCGCAAAGGCTTCTGTTCATCGGCCAGACATTTACGTTGTTTTGGCTCGGTTTTCTTGTTGCTGCCCTGGTTGCCGGTCTATTTAGCTGGGGGTTGGCGTCGCTTTACTTTGGTCAAATCTTGTTGCCAGGGCCGATTTTGATCCAAATGGCCGCGACGGTGGCACTTTTTCCCCTGTTTGCTACACTTTTCGAGTGGCTGCAGCGGCGGCTTTTGGTGCAGGGGTAATTTTGAATGCTATCGGATAGCACAGGCAATCTGAGGTTCAAGACCTTCTCTCGTCGTGCGGCGATTGTCGGTGGTGTTCAACTCGTTGTTTTTGGCGGTCTGGCCAGCCGGATGTATTACCTGCAAGTCCTCAAGAGCTCTGAATATCAGATGCTTGCGGAGGAGAACCGGGTGAACATGCGTTTGCTCGCGCCGCTTCGGGGTGAAATTCTCGACCGGTTTGGCGTATTGCTCGCCACCAACAGACAGAACTTTCGTGTTCTCCTTATTCCAGAGCAGACACCGGCAATTGAAGAAACCCTTGCCAAGCTTGGCCGGATTGTTGAGCTGTCAGAGACGCAGCGGAAACGGGTGTTGCGCGACGCGCGCCGATCACCTGCCTTTATGCCGATCACGGTGTCGGAAAATCTGACCTGGGAGAATTTTGCGCAGGTCAATATCCATGAGCCAGACTTGCCTGGCATTCAGCCCGATGTTGGCGAGACACGACACTATCCACACGGGCCCGCGCTGGCTCACGTGGTCGGATATGTGGCGGCGGTTTCTGAGCGTGATCTTGAAGACGAAGACCCACTTTTGAAATTGCCTGGGTTTCGAATTGGCAAAAGTGGGCTGGAACGCCGACTCGACCTGGAGTTGCGGGGAAGTGCCGGTGCGAGCCATGTTGAGGTGAATGCCTTTGGTCGGGTCATTCGTGAGCTCTCCAAAGATCCTGGTACACCCGGTTCCCAAGTTGTGCTTACTCTCGATATGGACGTGCAGAAATTTGCAGCCGAACGGCTGGCCGGAGCGGCGGCAAGTACGGTTGTGATGGATATTCACACTGGTGATGTTGTGGCCTGTGCTTCTGCACCTGCCTACGACCCTAATGACTTTAATGTCGGGCTAAGCCATGCGAAGTGGCAGTCATTGCTTGATAATCCTTTTCATCCCCTGGTCAACAAGGCCATTGCGGGGCAATACCCACCAGGGTCAACGTTTAAGATGGTTGTGGCCGCCGCGGCTATCGACAGCGGATTGGTGGACCCCAATCAGAAAGTGCACTGTTCAGGAAAAATAACACTCGGCAATCACGATTTTCATTGCTGGAAACGGCGGGGGCATGGGCTTGTCGATATGCAGCGCGCCATCATGCATTCGTGCGACATATTTTTCTATGAAACGGCCAAACGGATCGGCATTGACCGGATCGGCGAAATGGCGCGTCGGTTTGGGCTGGGGGCGACGTTGGGTTTTGAAGTGCCGGGCGAGAAACCGGGGCTGGTGCCTACCCGCGGTTGGAAACGGGCAACCACGGGTGTTCCCTGGCAACAAGGCGAGACGCTGATTGCTGGCATCGGACAGGGTTATCTTTTGACGACCCCCTTGCAATTGGCGGTGATGACCGCGCGGCTTGCCAATGGTGGGCTGTCGGTGACGCCGCGCCTGGTTCGGTCCATCGGTGGGAAAGAGACTGAGAGAAGTGTTGTGGAACCTATTGGTGTTTCTGACAAAGCTCTTGCACTTGTACGCGAAGGTATGAATTTGGTTTCCAACAGTCCCCGCGGGACGGCATTTAGAGCGCGGATCAAAGAACCAGGTATGTCGCTTGCGGGGAAAACGGGAACAGCGCAGGTGCGGCGGATCACGCGGGCTGAGCGGAATTCCGGGGTTCTGTCCAATGCTGAACTTGAGTGGCGCCAGCGCGACCATGCTCTCTTTGTTGCCTTTGCACCGGTTGTGCAACCACGATATGCGATTTCTGTTGTGGTGGAACATGGGGGAAGCGGCAGTGGTGTTGCCGCGCCAATAGCGCGCGACATCATGAAGCGTGTGTTGGAGCGTGACCCCACAGGAGGACTTGGTATCGGTCAAACTTCTGCCGAGAGCGCACCACCCGATAGCGGGAGAGAGAGTTGATCGATGGTTGATGCGTTTTTTAGTAGTGGCGGTGGCCGCGAGATGAAGCTCAGAGACAAGTTCTTTGAATTCAACTGGGGTTTTTTGCTGCTCATCTGTGCGATTGCATCGATGGGGATCGCGATGCTCTATTCTGTGGCCGAAGGGAACTTTGATCCGTGGGCGTCCCGTCAGGCGATGCGGTTTGGGGCAGGGCTCGTTATTCTGTTTGTTGTTGCCTTTGTCGATATCAAAGTGTGGATGAGCCTCGCTTACCCTGCCTTCGGGGTGGCTGTATTATTGCTTATCGCGGTGGAGTTTGTTGGCTTTAGGGGCATGGGCGCGCAACGGTGGATCGATTTCGGTGTGATCCAACTGCAACCCTCAGAACTCATCAAAATCACATTGATCCTGGCTCTTGCCCGCTATTTTCATGGGCTGACGCTTGATCAGGTATCGAAGGTCCGTTTTCTTGTTGCCCCTGCCGTGATGATTGGTCTGCCCTTTTGGCTGACTTTGCGCCAGCCCGACCTTGGCACAGCTGTTCTGATTGTCGTCGTCGGGGTGACACTTCTCTTTATGGCCGGTCTGGCTTGGCGGTACTTTGTTCTGGGAGGGATTGGCGTTATTGCGGCTGTGCCGATTGTCTGGAGTACGTTGTATGATTATCAGCGCCAGCGTGTGTTGACCTTTCTCGACCCGGAGAGTGATCCTCTTGGGGCGGGCTATCACATCTTGCAGTCAAAGATCGCGCTTGGCTCCGGTGGTGTTTTTGGCAAAGGGTTTATGGAAGGCACACAGTCACACCTTAGTTTCCTGCCGGAGAAGCACACGGATTTCATTTTTACAATGCTGGCGGAGGAGCTGGGTCTTGTCGGAGGCCTCACGCTTCTCGGGCTCTATTTGATGGTGCTGATGTTTGGCATTTCAGTGGGGCTTCAGACGCGTAATCAGTTTGGCCGATTGCTGGCGATGGGCATTACCGTCAATTTCTTTCTCTACGTCTTTATCAATATTGCCATGGTGATGGGACTTCTGCCCGTCGTTGGCGTCCCGCTTCCTCTGGTTTCCTATGGGGGTACGGCGATGCTGACGCTGATGCTGGGCTTTGGCCTTTTGATGAGTGTCTATATTCATCGCAATCAGGAAATCACCCGGACCCCTGCTGCCTTTTGGTAGGGTTTGGATCACTCGCTGGCGGTTTGCACGGCAAGGAAGCACTGAGATGAGCTCCAGCGTACCGACCGCGGCAATGATGGCCCCCGTTGCCAAGGTCGCCCGTTTCATGGAGACCCTGCAGGAGCCGGTTCTGGACGGTGTGTTTGTCGTTGATGGATTGGTAATCGTCGAGAATTTTGCGCCTCATATTTTTGCCGGCCCCACAGCGAGCAGGGACTGGCAGCGGGGATTTTGTGCCCACGCAAAAGAGCTGTCGGACCTCACCCATGCGTTTGGCCAGGCCCAGGATTTTCTGCTTACCGGAGATTTGGCCTATTTTTCGCTGCCTACTCACTGGACCGGCAAGGTGGGTGGTGTGCCTTTTTCAGAAGATGGTGGATGGGCCTTTGTGCTTCGATATGAGGCGAACGGCTGGCGGATCAAAAGTTATGCCTGGGCGGTGACCGGTTTTGCGCTTACGTCGACAGGGGCAAAAGGTGGTTGATTACCCCTGCATCGCCGCGCGGCTGGGGGTGCTTGCAAGTTACCGGAGGCTTCTCTATAAAACGGCCTCTGCTTGGCGGACGTTTGATCCCCGCCACGGTGGGGCCGTTAGCTCAGTTGGTAGAGCGGGTGACTCTTAATCACTAGGTCGCAGGTTCGAACCCTGCACGGCCCACCAATGATTTCAATGACTTGTCTGTCATTTGTCGAATCTTCTATTTCGAATAGCTACCAATAAGCTACCATGCGGCATCGTATCCCTACGGGTTGTCGTCGCTGCATGTCGGCAATTTTTTAGGCGTTTTCCCGCGGTAATACCCCCGAAAAAGAGTGATCTTCAAAAGTAGAATTTTCTCACAATGATTATGGAGGAAATTCAAATGAAGAAGTCACGTTACACGGACAGTCAGATCATCAGTATTTTGATGCAGGCGGAGGCAGGGACGCCGGTTCCGGAGCTTTGCCGTGAGCACGGGATGAGCAACGCTAGCTTTTACAAATCGCGGGCCAAATATGGCGGTATGAATGCGTCGCTGATGGATGGATGAAAGAACTTGAAGCTGAAAATAATGGGCTCAAGAGTAAGTGATGCCCTGACCCTACGGTGATCAGTTCACGACCTTTTTCGGCGTCCAC
>CAZFHW010000104.1:0-10825 GCA_964518885.1 uncultured Parvibaculum sp.
GATTTTTGACCCGTTCAACACCCACTCGTCACCATCCAGCACGGCCTTTGTCTGGGCATTGCCCAGATCGGATCCATTTTCAGGCTCCGAAAATCCCTGACACCAAATGTCTTCGGCAGATAGAATGCCTTTGATGTAGCGCTTGCGCTCTTCTTCCGTGCCCATATCAAGGATCAGTGGTCCTGCCCAGTTGAGCCCGATGGCATTCAGCAGGATAGGTCCATCGTGACGGCCCATTTCCTGGGTCGCAATGTCCTGGAATTTCTGATCGAGCCCACCCCCGCCATATTTCTTGGGCCAGGTGGCGCCGAGATAACCCGCCTCGTATACCTTGTTCTGCCAGTCCCGCAGAAAGTCAAACTGCTCTTCCGTGCCCACTTCCATGAATGTAAGTGGCAACATGAAGTCTGGATTGGCGTTGGTGTTCTCCTGAAACCACGCGCTCGCCTCTTTGCGATACTCGTCCAGTTCCTTTTCGCTGATCGTGCTCATGTGTTTGTCCCTGCCATTCCAAAAGTCGCAATACTTGTCACATTAGATACCGAGTTGGCGTGCCGCGAGATCACGCATAATTTCTTCCGACCCACCGCCAATGGCGTTCACACGCACTTCGCGGTAAATGCGCTCCACGCGACATCCCCGCATATAAGCCGCCCCGCCCATGATCTGCATGGCTTCGCGTGCGCAATACTCCATGGTCAAGGTCGCCTGCACCTTCAGCATGGAGAGATCGGCGACGGGGGTTTCCCCATCTTGTACCCGAACCACACACTGCTCAAGGTAGGCCTGCGTAGCGGCAATTTTCCGGGCCATCTCCGCAAATTTGTGTCTGATCACCTGATGGTCGGCAAGCCGCTTGCCGAATGTGTGCCGGTCGCGTGCCCAGGCAAGCGCGTCTTCGAAACAGACCCGCGCAAAAGCATTCGCACCCGCGGCCATACTGATCCGCTCATTGTTGAAATTGAGCATGATGCCGATAAAGCCCTTGCCCTCGTCACCAATCCGATTTTTCACCGGAACGCGCACGTCATCAAAGTACAAAGCGGCGGTGTCGGATGCCCACCAGCCCTGTTTTTTGAGGGACGTGCGGGTGAACCCTTCCATGCCGCGTTCGATGAGAAGAAGCGAGATGCCTCCGTGACCCTCGCCCCCGGTCCGCACCGCAAGCGTTACAAAATCTGCGCGCATGCCTCCGGTGATGAACATTTTGGAGCCGTTCACAACGTAATGGTCGCCATCCAGCACTGCCCGCGTCTTGATATTGGCCACATCTGAGCCACCGGAGGGCTCTGTAATGCCCAGAGCGTGAACCTTCTCGCCGCTTAGCACCTGCGGTGCGACCCGCTGTTTCATTTCCTCCGACCCAATTGCCAGGACCGGCGGCAAGCCAATGCCATGCACAAGCAGGCTTGCATTGATACCGCCTGCCCCCATGCGCGCCAACTCTTCATTGGTGACAATCGAATACATCGGATCATCGACGGGGGTGCCGCCAAACTCTTCCGGAAAACCCAATCCTAGAAGGCCGATCTCCGCCGCCTTCTTGTAAAGCTCGCGAGGAAACTCGCCCGCCTCTTCCCATTCGTCAACATGGGGCATCATTTCCGTTTCGATAAATTTGCGCAGCGTTGCGCGCCAGGCGTCATGATCCTCATTGTAAAGAGAACTGCGGTACCGGTGGTCGAAGTCGACGGGGCTGGCGCCCCCTTCAAATTTTTGAGCCATGTAATGACCTCTTAAAGTTCAATAGCGCGCTTGAAAGCGGGACGTTCGATTAGGCCCGCATAGTAGCGCTCTGTATTGGGTTTAAACCCCTCGCGCATCCCCAGCGTATCTGCCAGATAAAGCGCATATCCCACGCAAATGTCAGCAATGGTGAACCGGCCCGCACAGAGATATTCGCGGTCTTGCGTTGCGCGCTCTACCGCTTTCAGCCTGGAAAAGAACCATTGCGTGTAATCATCGGCCGCCTGCTTGATGCGGCGTTCTTCGGGTTCAAGTTGCGTGTAGCGCAGCACAATTGTCTGCGGAAAGGTCAGAGTTGCGTCGCTGCGGTGCAGCCAATTGAGATAGGTGCCGTAATCCGCGTCACCCGGCTTTAACCCGATATCGGTTGGACCGTGGGTGTCGACCAAATATTGCGAAATTCCCGCCGACTCTGTCATCTCCACATCGCCGTCGATGAAATAGGGCACGGTGCCGATGGGGTTCAGGTCCGTGTATCCTTCCCGCATAAACCGAGGCGGAAACGGCATGGACTCCAGCTCATAGTCCAGCCCCATTTCTTCGAGTGTCCAGAGCGGTCGGACAGAGCGTGCGCCCTTGCAGTGATAAAGTTTCATCAAACGTCCCTACCTTATGCGTCTTCTTTTTCTTCAACTGTGATGTCGATCATCAGCTCATCCGTGGGCACCTGTTGTCCCGCTTCCACATAAACAGCTTCTACAACACCATTGGCTTCCGCCAGAATTTCATGCTGCATCTTCATGGCTTCCAGCACCGCGAGCTTTTGCCCCCGCATCACCTGATCGCCAGGTTTAACCAACACTTCCAACAATTGACCATGCATGGGGGCGACGACCCGACCACCGCCGGTCACTTCTTCCCCATCACCAGCCAGGCCTATGAGATTGTCAAAGGTCCAGGTCCGCCCATCAATGGCAAGATGAAATCCACCCTCACTGGCCTGTTGGTATCGCACAAGGTGCTGCCCGTTTTCGATTTCGACATTGGCGATGCCATCGTCATTTGAGAGCAGAATGACGTCGAGCGTCTCCTCGCCTCCCGACACGACATATCTGCTGCGATCCACCGGGGTTATGAACAGATCAAACAGAGTTTCTCCGAAAGCATATTGCTTGCGCGAGGCAAGCAGGCTGGCGTTTGTCCAGTTGCGTAGCGGCGCTGCCACACGGAGGCTTGCAGCCATTGTCTGGTCGCAGGCCACTTCAATCTCCAGAACGGCAGCAATTGCCGCGTCCGAAAACGACGGCACAGTACTGCAAAGTCCTGTTTCACCGAACTCCTCTTCGATGAAGGCAGTGGTCGCCAAACCGTCCGTAAACCGTTTGCGCGACAGACAGTCGATCAAGAAGGCCTTGTTGGTTTTAGGGCCAAACAGCACCGTATCCTTCAGCGCTTCAGACAGTCGGCGCTGAGCAATTTCACGGGTCTCTCCAAAGGAGATGATCTTGGCCAGCATCGGATCATAGAAGGGCGAAACCTCCCCCCCCGTAGCAATGCCATCGTCAATACGGACACCTGCACCGGAGGCTGGCGCCCATAGGTCGATAGGACCGGTTGCTGGCAGAAAATCCTGACCTGGATCTTCGGCATAGAGCCGCACCTCGATAGCGTGCCCTGACAGTTTGATGTCATCTTGTGAGAGACCAAGAGGTTCGCCTTGCGCGACTTTGATTTGCAGGGCCACCAGGTCCAGCCCGGTAATGCATTCCGTCACCGGATGCTCCACCTGAAGCCGTGTATTCATTTCCAGAAAATAGAAGTGACCTGCCTCGTCGAGCAAAAACTCAACCGTTCCAGCACCTCGATAGGAAATGTCCTTCGCTGCATCAACGGCAGCCGTCCCCATTTCCTTGCGCAGCGCCTCGGTCATAATCGGGCAAGGGGCTTCTTCAATGACTTTTTGATGGCGGCGCTGGACAGAGCAATCCCGTTCTCCCAGATGAATGGTATTGCCATCCATGTCTGCAAAGACCTGCACCTCAACATGGCGAGGGCGCACGATGGCTTTTTCGAGAATGAGCTCCCCTGATCCAAATGCGTTTTCCGCTTCGGAGCGCGCACTTCCCAAGGCATTCGCAAGATCAGCGGCCTGCGCCACGAGACGCATGCCACGCCCGCCGCCCCCGGCAGCGGCTTTGACCATTACCGGATAGCCGATCTTCTCGGCCTCTGCGACGAACACCACCTCCGACTGATCTTCCCCTTCATATCCCGGCACACACGGTACGCCCGCAGCAATCATGCGCCGCTTGGCCTCTGCTTTGTTGCCCATCAACACGATCTGCTCAGCCGTTGGGCCGATAAAGACCAGACCTGCTTTTTCACATGCGCGCGCGAAATCTGCGTTCTCGCTCAAAAAGCCGTAGCCCGGATGAATGGCCTCGGCGCCGCTCTCGCGCGCTGCCTTCAAAATCGCATCGCCCAGAAGGTAGGACTCCCCCACAGGTGAAGGTCCGATGTGAACGGCTTCATCGGCGAGCTTTACGTGGGGGGCGGCTGCATCGGCATCGGAGTAAACCGCGATTGTGCGATATCCGAGTGCGTGCGCCGTGCGTATGACCCGGCAGGCGATCTCACCCCGGTTGGCTATCAAAATGCTACTGAAACGCGTCATTGTTTGCTCACGCCTCTTTCTCTGCCCAACGGGGCTTTCGTTTTTCAATAAAGGCGGAAACACCTTCCTTGCCCTCATCGCTCAACATGCAGGACGCAAACCCCTCTGCTGCAAAGTCCAATGCCTCCGCGCGGGGCCGCCGTGTTGTCTCGAACACAATGGCTTTGGTGACCGCGTTGGCGCCGGGTGCGCAGCCGGAAATCTGCTCCAAAACCTCATCACACATCCGCTCCATATCGGCAGCGTCCTCAGCCACCATATGGCCGATGCCCAGTTGCACAGCCTCTTCCCCTTTGAAGCGCGCACCGGTCAGCATGAGCCTGCGCGCCGTGGTCAGTCCCACCCGCTCAGTAACGAAGGGTGCAATTTGCGCAGGGGGGATACCGAGGCTGGTTTCACTCAACCGGAATTTTGTGTCTTTCGTCACAATCGTCACATCGCCCACACATGCGAGGCCCAGACCGCCGCCAATGGCAGCGCCTTCAACCAGCATAATCACCACCTGGGGTTGCTCGTTGAGCTTGATCATGAGATCGCCAAAGGTGCGGTTGCCCCGCGCAATTTCTTTTGGATCGCCACCGCCCTGCAAGCCGGACTTGAAGCCCTTAATGTCGCCCCCGGCGCAAAAAATCCCACCCTTGCCGCGCAGAATGATGGTGCGGATGGAACGATCATCGCGAATGCTGTCGAGTGTCGCGCTCAACTCTTCAACCAGCTCCCCCGTCAACGCATTGCGCGCTTCGGGGCGATTGAACCAGAGCCTGAGAACACTTCCGTCGCGCTCTTGAAGAAGTGCGGATGTTTGAGTGGGGTTCGTCATTATTTTATCCTTGTCCAACTCACATGCGTGCAATGCCGAAACTGTTTGGACGCACGGTGCGATTGCGCGCCTCCCAAACAGTTGCCAACAAAAAGCCCAACGTGTTGCGGGTGTCGCGCGGGTCGATCATGCCATCGTCCATCAGGTGGCCTGAGGTGTAGAACGCATCTGATTGGCCATCAAAATGCTGGGTCAGGAAGGCCTCCTGTTTGGCCAAGCCTTCCTCGTCGGGTTCGGTCCCACGGGCTTCTGCCTGTCCGCGCGCCACCATGGACATGGTTTTGGCCGCCTGTTCGCCCCCCATCACACCCATGCGGGCATTGGGGAAGGTGTAGAGGAAGTCGGGGTCAAAACCACGGCCGCACATGCCGTAATTGCCAGCCCCAAAGCTCGCCCCTGTCATCAATGTGATGCGCGGCACCTCAAGGTTCTGCATTGCCTGGATCATTTTCGATCCATGCTTGATCATGCCTGCCTGCTCGGACTGAGTGCCGACAATGTAACCGGTAGTGTTTTGCATGAAGACAACCGGAATGTCGGACTGGTCACAAAGCTGCAGAAATTGCGCAGCCTTGGTGGCACCTTGGGGATCAATGGGCCCATTATTGCCGACGATGCCACAGGCCTGACCGAAAATTTCGGCCTGCAGGCATACGGTCGAGACACCATAGCCCGGTTTGAAATCCAGAAAATCCGAGCGGTCGACAACACGCGCCACAAGCTCGCGCATATCGTAGGGAATGCGGTAGTCGATGGGGATCACACCGGCGATCTCGTCAGGATCATAATCGGGTTCGCCAAATGTTTTTTGCGTGCTTGGCAGACAGCTATCATTCCATTGCAGGCGTTTGACCACTTCACGACATATCTGAACACCATGCCCATCATCATCGGCCAAATATTCCGCGAGCCCGGAAACCGATGCGTGCATCTCAGCACCGCCAAGTTCTTCCTCAGTCGCGATCTCGCCGGTCGCTGCCTTGAGCAAAGGGGGTCCTGCCAGGAAGGCACGTCCCCGTCCCCTGACCGCAACAACATAATCGCTCAGCCCTGGCATGTAGGCCCCACCTGCCGTTGAAGACCCGTGCAGGATGGAGATAACAGGAATGCCCGCTTTAGAGAGCTTCGCCAGATTGCCAAACAGGCGCCCGCCTTCAGCAAAACCTTCCACAGTGTAATTGAGCAGGTCGCCGCCGGCACTTTCAACCAGATGGATGAAGGGCAGTTTCTGCTCTAGTGATATTTGTTCGGCGCGGCGAATACGGTAGCCACCCCCGCTGGTCATAGCACCGGCGCGAATGCCGCTATCGTCGACCACGATCATGCAGCGCACGCCAGCGATAAAACCAATCCCTGAAATCACGGTCGCTCCCGGGATCGACTTTTCCGGATCGGGCGTGTCCAGCAGGTAGCCCGCCAGATTGCCGATCACCATAAATGGCATGCCGGGATCCAGAAGCCGGGCCAGGCGCTCGCGCGGCGTCAACTGACCGCGTGCCTCAAAACGAGGTTTGCGTTTTTCTGATAGCGCTGCGCCACGGGCATTCAGCCCCTTCAGCGTATCGATAAGAGACAGCATCTCGGTTCGGTTTTTGCCAAACGCCTCAGAGGCCGGATTGATTTTCGATGCAAAACGCGCCATCGGCTAGTTATCCTCTTCCAGCACACTTAGATTGTCGCGGCTGGCCAGGGCCGCTGGAATTTTGATCGGGCATTCAAGAAGCAATTGGGAATAGCCCTTCGCTTGCGGGTCATTGCGCAGGCTCGATACGCCGCCACCGCCCAACACATCATGCAGCAGGAAGTTGAGCGCATTGGGCGTTGGCATCACAAACCTGTCCACGCCCCCTTCCAGAAAATGGGCAAAGCGCGCCGTTACTTCGTTCACGGTCATGGCGCGGCAGATGTAGGGGAAGTATTCCGCCTTGCGGGCGATCACGCCAATGTTGGCTTTGTTTCCTTTGTCACCACTGCGCGCCCAGGCAAGGGCTACGAGAGGAACCGAGACCAGATCACCTGCCATGTCCGCAACCGGCTCGTCAGGCCGCGCAAGATCCGCAGGACTGAATAGAGTTCCCGGCGCGTCAACGAAGGACGCCGTATCGCCTTCGACTGCAATTTCAATCGCCACTTTGTCTTTGGCGGTGACAAATGAGAACAGTCGGGCAATTTGCATCGGCCGAGGACGACCACCTGCAAAACCAGACAGTCCCGGTGGCGTTGCGAGCCCTAGCCCCGTCGCCTCTTTCAACAGGATGGTGATGCCCAGCGCGTCGCTATGTTTCGCCGCCATTTTGACCACGACTTCCCGCGACACCCCAATGCGTCGCGCTGCGCCATATTGGCTTTCAGCGCCGATTACCTCGACACTGGTTTCTGTGTATGCACCCAGATTGAGACTGCGCAATGTGCGGCCAGCGCGTTCAAATACGGCTTCGGAAAACCGCTCTGCTTTCCGGCTCGCATCCATTCCGTAGAAAGTCATGGTGAGGCCGCCGCGAAAGCCATCTGCGAAAGTCGCGCTGACCTTGTAGGTATCGGGTGCTGCGTAGCCCACGGCGCCTGAAACACGAACCCGGTCATCGCCGACCTGGGTCACTTCAACGGTGGAGAAATCGCAAACCACATCTGGCAGCATATAGGCTTGCGGATCCCCGATCTCATAGAGCATCTGCTCAGACACTGTGCCCACATTGACCACGCCGCCGGTACCTTCGGGCTTGGTGCAGACAAAACTTCCGTCGACCGCAATCTCCGCGATGGGATACCCAATGTCGGCAAGCCGATCTATGACCTCTTCCCAGTCGGTAAAATTGCCGCCGGTGGCCTGTGGTCCACATTCCAGAATGTGGCCTGCCAGGCTTCCCTGCGCCAGCCGGTCGAGGTCACTCGCATTCCAACCAAATTCGTAAATGCAGGCGCCCAGGGTCACCGCACTGTCCACGCAACGCCCGGTGATAATGATGTCGGCGCCCATGGAGAGCGCTTTGGCAATGGGAAAGCCCCCCAGGTAGGCGTTGATCGATAGAATTTTCTCCGGGTCTGGAAAGGCCTCACCGGAAAACATTTCCGTTGGTCCCTCTTTCAGAAGCTCGGCCTTGCTGGCGATCAGATCATCGCCGGTCACGGTCGCGACTTTCAAGTCCAATCCCTGCTCTGCAATAAGTGCGCGAACTGCATCAGCGCAGGCGTGAGGATTGACCCCCCCTGCGTTGGAAATGATCTTCACACCCTGTTTTGCAATTTCTCGAAGGGTCGACTTCAAGGTGAGCGACACGAAGTCTGTGGCAAATCCCAGGTCGGGCGATTTGGCCCGGGCGCGCGCCATGATCGACATGGTGATTTCGGCGAGATAGTCATAGACGATGTAGTCGAGCTTACCGTCGGCCAACAATTGCGGCGTCGCCATAGACGCATCGCCCCAAAACCCACTTGCCCCGCCAATGCGGATGACATCCTTCGTCATATCTAAAATCGCGCTCCCGCCGCCTGCCCGTTACCGCCATTTATGGTGTTCGGGTTCTTCTCAATTCCATCACATGCCGATATAAATTGCAAACCGTGCGCTCTGTTTTTATACTGGCGCTGCGGTATTAAGGCAGAACCTTTGGTCAAATGGAGAGCGCCGACCCTCATGTCCGATCCTGAAACAAACAGCCTCCCGGTACCCGACCGACAGTTGGGCAAACAGGAAGCGAAAAGTCTCAAAACACAGGCCAGTATCTGTCAGGCGACCGTCGCCTGTCTGGTTGAGCATGGATATGGGGAAACGACGATCTCGCGGGTTGTGCAGAAGGCGGAGGTATCCAACGGCGCCCTGCTTCATCATTTCCCGTCTAAAGAGCACCTGATGACGGCAACGGCAGAATATCTGCTCAGGCGAACACACAAACGACCGGAACGCCCGCCAGGCCCTGACGATGACGACAATCTTGTGGCAAGCGACCTGCTGACCAACTGGACCTATTTCATCAACACACCGCACTACCGGGCGCTGCTGGAAATTCTCATCGCCTCGCGCACCGACAAGAAATTGCGCGCGCAGATCGAAGACACGTTGCACGCCTACCATGCGCAGTCTGTCGACCACATGATGGCAACATACGAAAGTGCTGCTGGTCGCGACGAAGATGCCGAGCTCCTCCCCTGGATGAGCAATATCTTTTTCCGCGGCCTGTTGATCCAGGATCAATATTCCGCCGACCCGGAACAACAACGCCGCATGGTCGCGCGCTGGATCGAAATCGTGGCGCCGCTGCTACGGATACGGAAAAATTGACGGATATCTGGCGGAAATCAGCGCCATTTCTCACATTCATATAGTTGTGTTAAGCTACAAACTGATAATTTGTCATTTTTGATGGTCGGATTGAAATGAAACATTTTGACGTTGTTATCGTTGGTGCTGGTCTTTCAGGCATTGGCGCGGGATATCACTTGCAGAAACACTGCCCGGACAAGAGCTATGTCATCCTGGAAGGCCGGGACAGCATTGGCGGAACCTGGGACCTCTTTAAGTATCCTGGCATCCGCTCAGACTCAGACATGTACACGCTGGGTTATTCGTTCAAACCCTGGCGCGAGGCAAAGGCGATCGCAGACGCCCCCTCGATCATGAACTATCTTCATGAAGCGACGGACGAGTTTGGCATTAAGGAAAAAATCCGCTTTGGATACCAGGTGCAAGCCGCCTCCTGGTCAACCGAAGACGCCCAATGGACTGTTGAAACCCAACATGGGCCTGACAAGGAGCCGGTGAAGTTCACCTGCAACTTCTTGTTTATGTGCGCTGGCTATTACAGCTACAAGGGCGGCTACACACCAGACTTTAAAGGTATGGATAGTTTCAAAGGTCGGATTGTCCACCCACAAAAGTGGACGGATGATGTTGTCTACAAAGACAAGAAAGTGGTCGTGATTGGCAGTGGGGCCACCGCCGTCACGCTGCTTCCGGAAATTGCGAAGCAATCTGCACACGTCACCATGCTGCAGCGCTCCCCTACTTACGTTGTCTCCCGTCCCGCAGAAGACAAGCTTGCCAACTGGCTTCGAGAGCATCTGCCTGCAAAGCTTGCGTACAGCATTACCCGGTGGAAGAACGTTCTGTTGGGCATGTATTTTTACAATCTGTGCCGCAAAAAACCGGACTTTGTGAAAGGGCGCCTGCTGGATGAAGTGCGCAAAGAATTGGGGCCCGACTTCGACGTCGATACGCATTTCAACCCGCACTACAAGCCGTGGGATCAGCGTCTTTGTCTGGTGCCGAATGGCGACATGTTCAAAGCTCTGAAAGACGGCAGCGCTTCCGTGGTCACCGACCATATTGATACCTTCACCGAGACCGGCATCCGGCTGAAGTCTGGCAAAGAGATCGAAGCTGATCTGATCGTCACCGCGACCGGGCTTCAACTCGAAGTGCTTGGCGGGCTTAAAGTGAGCGTCGATGGCAAGCCTGTCGATTTCTCCAAGTCCATGACCTACAAGAGCATGATGTATTCCGATGTCCCCAACCTGGCATCGTCATTTGGCTATACCAATGCCTCTTGGACGCTGAAATGCGATCTGACATGTGAGTATGTTGCGCGCATTCTTAATCACATGGACAAGAAGGGTGTGCGCCAATGCACCCCGCGGCTTCCTGATAC
>CAZFHW010000105.1:0-10813 GCA_964518885.1 uncultured Parvibaculum sp.
CTGTAGGCGACGGCAATCAGCAGGGCGAACCCTGTGAGGTTCATCAAGGCACTTGTGCCCGCATTTCTCCCCATCTGATCAAGGAAGAAACCGAACAGCCGGGCAATAACGAGACTGACCAGGAAGACGGCGAGGGACTGCTGTCCCACCTTTTGCACGATAAGCACAAACCGGGTCCAGACCGCGCTACCCTTGAGCCGCCGTCCGCCTTCTCCCGCTGCAATCCAGGCAAGGTAGGCGAGAGCCAGAAAGTGCACATACCGCAAAAACCCCATACGGGTTTTGCTGATGAGCGGCGAGATGAAATCCCGCCATTCGGCGAACAGAGGTACAGCGTTGAAGGCGCGGTGCCACGCAACCGGGATCGTCAGAATAACGAAGAGGATGGCAAGGCCGATCAGCAGGCGGGTGACAGGGGGGGCGGGAAGCCACCGCATGCCAAAGGCAAAGCCGGTAAAGAAGACGAGCTGCCAGGCAAACGGATTGAAAAACCAGGTGCGGTCCGACCAGGGCTCAGCAGGCAGGTCGAGATAGTGAAAACTTGCTGCAAACCATAGCGAGATGACCAGCGCTCCAGCGTAAACGGGGCGACGCATCCCCAGAGCCATGATGATCGGCACCAGAGCCAGCATGCCCAGATACATCGGCAGAATATCGAAATAGTTGGGAACGTAGGTAAGGGTGGCATAACCGAAAAGGTTTTGTGCCGGGCGGTCGAAGAAGTGCTGCAGGTTGAGTTTGCGCACATAGAGCCCGTCAAACCCGCCATAGCTATCAATGGCGACGAGCATCACCGCAATGGAGATGAACAGCGCGATGTGAGACCAGTAGACCTGCCAGATGCGGTAGACGATCCGGGCCGTACCCATGCGCCAGCTGTGTTCCGTGAACGCCCGTCCAAACGCCATGGCCGATGCCATGCCCGAACAGAAGACAAATATCTCCGTCGCGTCGGAAAATCCAAAGCGGGCGGGTATCCACAGAGCCCAGACATTGCCCGGCATATGAGCAATGAAGATGATGAACATGCCAAGGCCGCGAAAAAAATCGAGCCGTGGATCTCTAGGGCGTTTGACGGGAAGGGAGACTGACATGCAGATGCCTTGTTAGCGACAGGAAAGTCGAGGTCTTTCAGATGGAGAGGAGTATTGGCACGGTCAGGCAGGCAGGGCCACGATTTTAGGGGGGATAGAATTTGCACTATTGGCCGGAGAACGGCTCAAAATATCCGATCGGTCTTTCCCGAACCTGTCGATGGCGCCACGTCGGTGGGCGCGGTCGGACAGGAGATATTTCGCTTCGTTGAACAAGTTGGCCCGAATGGCTGTATCAATGGTCAGGCGCTCAAAGACATCCCTTTGTGCATGGCTGCCTCCAATGCTCTGCATGGCGGCGCGGGCCCGCATCAGTTTTTGATAGGCTCCGGCAAAGTCAGCTTCATAATAGGCGCGAAGTCCATGAGCTGTTGAGACGCCCGCTGCTTTTGCGACAAGCTCCATATCGCAAGTGCCAGCGTTTGCCTCTGTTTCGAGTGTCTGGATCAGGGTGGAAACAGCCTGCCTCCGACCTGTCCGGGCAAGGGGCAGCATGTAATGCAGGTCTGCGAAAACCACACAGCCGTCTTGCACACGTTTTTCACTCAAATCGGCCAACTCGTCCCAGCGATTTCCAACCGCAACGCCTTCCAGCTCAAGGCGCACAAGCATGGAGGTGGCGTTTGAAATATCGCGGTAATCATCGGTCAAGACAGCCCGAAATTTGGTGTCATACAGCTCAAGTGCCTTGTCAGCCTGTCCCTGGGCCAGATGGAACAAGGCAAGGTGCCACCACACATGATAGCCAAAATTGTTGCAATGCGCCCACTGATGCGTACGACCGGCAAGCCACGCCTCACCGACGCCCACCTGTGCCGTCATGTCATAGACGTGGGCGACGGCGTGCAGGCCCCAGGCATCATCCTCAGCCAGCTCAAGACCCCTGCGTCCCTGTTTCTCGGCCAGGGAAAACGAGCCTGTCTCTTCCGCAGAAAAAGCATGACACCCCAGCACATAGCCGGTTGCGGGGTGATCGTCGGTATAGGTATCCAGCACTGCCTCAACGGAGGTGCGCATGCCAGCCGCGTCGCCAAGAATAAACCGAATGCCATGGCTGAGTTTCACCGCCATCGCATCCTGGGGGTGTTTTTCCAGGATTGTGTCCATGATGTCTGCCGACGCCCGGGGATACCCGGCGAGCCATTTGCCAAGTGCTTTCAGGTAAAGCGCTTCTCTGGCATTGCAGCCGACCCGGCGGACGGCCGCTTGTGCATTCTCAAAGGCGCTTTGTGCGTTAGCGACAAGTTCGCGACGCCCGAGACTAAGATAGGAGATGCCTTGGAATGTGTGCGCCAGGGAAAAATCGGGACTGGTTTCCAAGAGAGCGGCCAGATGGTCCGCCGTCTTTGATGAATGAGCCAAAAAAGCCATCATCAACTGGTTCCAGTGGTGAAGGCCGTTCACCTCACTGAGTGACACGTCACTTCCAAAATCATCTATCAAGGTCATAAGCCTGTCTCGGTCAATTTCTGCGTACCCGCTAAATCAGACCTAACACCGTTTGTTGCGGCACTTCTACAAGCTTGGAGGGGTTATCACCGCCTTTTGAGAGAGCGAGAGAAAGCGCTATCAAACTGTGTTTCAAACTCACGAACACGTGATGAAGTCGTGAGAAAAAATTATCTTAAGCCCCCTAAAACGCGCCGTCATAAGCCCGTCGCCCAATCCGACAGGCAAGCAATGTAAACGTCTGACGGGAGAGAGCTGCCGCCACTTCCCGTGCCAGTGTTGCGGTGTCGTCGATCCAGATACCGGCACCCCCCATGGCAGTCGCCACTGCGGGAAAATCTGTGCCCCCAAAATCAACACCTGCATTTGGTCGCCCGGTTGCGCGTTGCTTAAGCTCGATCAGCCCCAGACTTTCGTCCACCATAACGGTGATGATGATCGGCAGTTCAAGATCGCGAAGCGTAGCCAGCTCGCCCAAAATCATTTCAAGACCGGCATCGCCCAGCACGCACGCAACCGTCTTTCCCGGAGCGCAGAGCTTGTAACCGGCTGCGATCGGCACCGCGCACCCCATGGTGCACAGCGCGGAAGATTGCAGAAGCGTGCGGGGGGCGTGGGTGCTCCATTTTTGGGAGAGCAATATACGGTGCGCACCGCTGTCGGTGGTCATGACGGTGTCCCGGGGCAGCACCTTGCGCAAGCTGTCGAAGACATGGCCCGGTGTGAACCCGGCATCGGGCGGTGTGAAAGCGGCGCTGAGAGCTGTCCGCGCCGACGCCGCTTCATGGGTCTGCCAAACGTCGGCTCGCGGCCGTGCGTTGGAGAAAGCAGCAAGCGTCGCAGCAATCTCAGAGCGGAAGGTCTGGCTCACCCGGTGCATGCCATGGTCGCGGGGCACCGGCGTGATTTCAATGACCTCCGTGTCGGGCCCCCAGGGATTGCGCCAGCCAATCCGCATTTCAATGGGGTCATATCCCAGCAGCAACACAAGATCGGCCTGCCTAATCAACGGCAGAACAATCTGGTCAGCCTTTGGAGAGAGCCCCGCCCCGCCAATAACCAGCGGATGATCTTCGTCAATCAGGCCTTTCCCCTTGTAGGTGGTGATCAGGGGGATGTTGTAGCGGGTGCAAAAGGTTTCAATCGCCGGGCCAGCTTGTTCATTCACCGCATCAACACCGGCAATCGCAATCGGGCAGGCAGCTTTTTCCAAAGCGACAATCGCCCGGCCCAAAACAGCGCCGTCGGGCGGCGCGTTCGGGCTGGCTGGCGGCGAGGGCACGACGGCCTCTTCCGGAGATGGGTTTTCAGCGACCATGATCGGAACATCCACATGAACCGGGCCCGGCTGTCCTTCAGTGGCCAGCGCCAGGGCTTTGTCGATCATGATGCCAACGGCACCACGCGCCGCACAGAAACTGCCTTTGACAATAGGGCGCAGCACCGCCTGATGATCAAACACCTGATGGGTGTAGCTCTCCGCCTCCGTCGCGTCGACCCGGCCCGTCAGGAAGATGAGAGGCACTTTGTCCTGATAGGCATTGGCAACCGTGTTCACGGCGTTGGCAACGCCGGGACCAAGGGTTGCAACAAGAATGCCCGGCGCTCCGGTCGCGTGCCATGCGCCTTCGGCCATAAACCCGGCCGGATTTTCGTGCTTGGTCAGAACAAATCGAATGTCTGCGTTTGTGAGGGCCTCAACGAGGGCAAGGACTTCCCCCCCGGGAATGCCAAAGGCGGTTTTACACCCTGCCATTGCCAGGTGATGGGCGATGATCTCGGCACCGTTTTTCATCAGTCCATTGCCTCCACGGTTCCACTGTCTGTGAGATTTTTTATCGTCTCCTCTGACAGGCTGAGAGTGTTCTCCAGAATGTCGCGTGTGTGTTCGCCCAACTGGGGTGGGGCAGACCGGTAGTGCACAGGCGTGTCGCTTAGCTTGATCGGGTTGCCGATCAGGGAGACCGATCCCTCTGCGCTTGCGGCATGGGGCAGGCTGATCTGCATGCCGCGATGCTGCACCTGGGGGTCGTCAAACACCTCTGGAATAGTGTTGATGGGGCCGCAAGGCACACCGGCAGTTTCAAGGGTGCTGATCCAGTCAGCGGCACTCCGTGCGCGCGTGATGTCTTGCAGAAGGGGGATCAAGGCCGCTCGATTGCGAACCCTGTCGGCATTTTTGGAGAAACGGGGATCATCGGAAAGCGCTAGGCATCCTGCCACGGCGCAAAAACGGGCAAACTGCGCATCATTGCCCACAGCAAGGATAAAGGCATGGTCTGAGCCGGGAAAGGTTTCATAGGGAACGATGGTCGGGTGGGCATTGCCCAACGGTTGGGGCGTCTCGCCGGACACAAGATAAGATACCCCCTGATTGGCAAGCCAGGCGATCTGACTGTCGAGAAGCGAAATATCGATATGTTGTCCTTTGCCGGTTCTGTGGCGGGCTTCCACAGCAGCAAGAACGGCGACGGTCGCATACATGCCGCACATAATATCAGCAATGCCGACACCGACTTTCAGGGGGCCAGCACTCTCCGAGCCACCCTCGCCCGTGATGCTCATAATGCCTCCCATGCCCTGGATGAGGAAGTCATAGCCGGCGCGGCTGGCATAAGGGCCCGATTGGCCAAACCCCGAAATGGAACAGTAGATCAGGCGCGTGTTGCGCTTGGAGAGGGCTGCGTAATCCAGCCCATATCGTTTCAGGTCCCCGACCTTGAAGTTCTCCACGAGAATATCGGATTGGTCAGCGAGTTGACGGATAAGCGCGCGGCCTTCTTGCTTTGAGATGTCGATGGCAATCGACTTCTTGTTGCGGTTGGAAGAGAGATAATAGGCGCTTTCATGGGTGTCTTTTCCTGACCTGTCTTTCAGGAAAGGAGGCCCCCAGCCGCGCGTATCATCGCCCTTGCCGGGACGTTCAACTTTAATGATCTCAGCCCCCAGGTCCCCGAGCAATTGGGTTGCCGTCGGGCCAGCCAGAATGCGGGAGAGGTCCAGCACGCGCAGGCCCGCCAGACTGCCTGCAGGAGGGGATGATGGATCACTATTTGTCATTGTAAGAACTCGCTTGATCGCTGGGGGATTTCCTACCAGCCTTTGATGCTTGCCAATATTTTCCAACTGCGTTTGATCCAGTCGGCACGGTAAATGTGCCCCCCGTCATGCAGGCACAGCTCGAGCACCCCACCCCCACAAGCAGAGCGGCGCTCACAGTGCAATGCGCCGCTGATCGTCAGCTGTGGTGCCTCTGTCTCGCAGGTGCCTTGAGTCTTCCACATGTCCAGGCTTAGCAACGTGTCACCTTGCTGGAAACGACCATTGGCCACAGACCGACCGGCAAGAGGGAAGGTCCCGTCATTGGTGCCATGGTAGTGGATGAGATTGGGCACGTCGCTTGGACAGGAGGTGGGCAATGGGGCCCAGAAAGTGCCCGCAATCGGTGAGAAGCCTGCGAACTGATCTCCCAGGTAGCACGACAGGTTCCAGACCATCGACCCGCCAAGTGAAAACCCGGCGGCCATCACGCGGTCAGAACGAATACCAAATCTCTGTTCCAGATCATCAAGCACAGCTTTGGTGTAGGCGAGACCGTCTCGACCAGGGACAGGCGACTGGGGGTAAGACCAGGCACCGTCCACCCCGTTGGGAGCAACAAGGGCAATGCCCAGGTCCGAAGCTGCTTCGCGAAGCCGTCGATTGTTCATCGTGCTGGCAGATGAGCCTTTCCAGCCATGAAAGAAGAGAACAGCCCCGCGGGGGGCGGCAAGGTCAGCCTGGTCATCTTCTCCATTCGCCCAGCTCTCCGGCAGATATATGCGGTAATTACCATTTTGGACCTCGCAATCTGTTCGCACACCGCAAGCTGCCGCGGGCAGAGATGTGAGCCCAAAAAACAGTAGGCTGATCAAAAAAGAGGCTCTGGACATAGAGAAATCCCATGAGGAAGGAGGACACCTCAGCCTATGTAGTCTGATTTTGGGGTCTGGGCATCTGACAAATTGGTGAACGGGGGGCCTTAACGGAGAAGTCACCGGTCGCAGGTAAAGTGGCCTTAACGATATGGAGACATTCAATGTCTCCTTGCCGGTGTGGGACAGTGAAGGACGAGGGCATGAAAGATTCAATAGGCCAGCAATTGCTCAACGACAGGGCATTGACCAAGTCCACGGCCTTTTCAAAAGAAGAGAGAAGAAAGCTGCGCCTGCGCGGCTTGCTTCCCTATAACGTCGTCGACATGGACACGCAGCTGACCCGGGTCCTTGAAAATATGCGCCGCAAAGAATTTGATATTGAGCGCTACATCTTTCTGTCTTCTCTTCAGGAACGAAACCAAACACTTTTTTATCGGACGTTGATCGACAATATCGAAGAGATCATGCCGCTGATCTACACGCCGACGGTGGGGCAGGCGTGCAAAGAATTTGCGCACATTTTTCGCAAACCCCAAGGCTTCTACATCACGCCGGAAGACAAAGGTGACATCGCCGAAATATTCGATAACTGGCCAGAAAAAGACATCCGCATCATTGTGGTGACCGATGGGGAACGCATTCTGGGTCTGGGTGATCTGGGGGCCAACGGGATGGGGATTCCCATTGGCAAGCTTGCTCTCTATGTGGCGTGTGCTGGCATTCAACCGCACCAGTGCCTACCGGTGATGCTGGATGTGGGGACCAATAATCAAGAGTTGCGCGAAGACCCTCTTTATCTCGGCTATCCCTTCGCCCGTGTGCAGGGGAAGGCGTATGACGATCTTGTGGAAGAGTTTGTCTCCGCCGTTCAAACCAAGTTTCCCAAAGCGCTGATCCAGTTTGAAGATTTTCTAACCCCCAATGCCTATCGGCTGCTGCACACTTATCGCGACCGGGTTCTTTGCTTCAACGATGATATTCAAGGCACAGCGGCGGTGGCACTTGCGGGCATTTATGCCTCGACCCGAATTTCCAAAAAAGCTTTCACAGACCTCAAGATTATGTTCTTGGGGGCGGGCTCCGCAGCAACAGGTATTGCAGATCTGATCTGCGAGGCCTTCAAGCGGCAAGGCCTGTCGGAGGAAGAAGCCAGGCAGAGGCTTTGGTTTGTCGATGTAAACGGGTTGGTGATCAAAGACCGCGATGATTTGATGGCGCACAATCTTCCCTACGCGCACGACCACGCACCGGCTGATTTCGTATCGGCCATCGATGCCGTCAAACCTGATATCTTGATCGGTGCCACGGGGGCACCGGGTACCTTCACAAGGGAAGTTGTGGAGCGCATGGCGGTGTTGAACGCCCGGCCTGTCATTTTTGCTCTGTCCAATCCCACCTCGCGGGCGGAATGTACGGCGGAACAAGCTTATGAATGGTCGGATGGCCGGGTAGTGTTTGCCAGCGGTAGCCCCTTTGACCCGGTTTCTCACGGGAATGATATTCACAGGCCCGCCCAGGGCAACAATGCCTACATTTTCCCCGGTGTTGGTCTGGGGGTGACAATCGCGGGGGCACGTAGAATTTCTGAGGAAATGTTCCTTGCCGCCGCTGAGGCGTTGGCAGACGAAGTCACCAACGACGATATTGCCGAAGGCGCCATTTATCCGAAGCTTTCATGCATTCGCGACGTTTCAGCCAAAATTGCCTTGAGAGTTGCGGAGATGGCCAATGAGCAGGGACTGGCTGACAATCAGAATGCAGCGAACTATCCAGTCGAGATTAGCCAATACATGTATGATCCGAAATATGATGATGCATTGTAATGGCGATAGGAGTGGGTTTGCCGGTGCCGATCACGGAGCAAAACCCATATCTTCACCTGTCCGGTTGGGATGGTTGTTGAAGATGATCTGTCCGTTTGGCTGGGTTAAACTATAAGTTAGTCGAGGGTGTTGTTTTGGAAAGAGTATTGAAGGCGCCGAGGGGCATGGTGCTCATTTGGATTGGTTTAGCTCTCCTGGTCGTTGCCTTTTCGCTATGGCCTCATGGTGGCGTAAGTGACCAATATCATCTCGACAAAGTTGGGCATTTCAGCGCGTATGCGGCACTTTCTCTGCTTCCGGGCCTGGGGGTCCGGTCGATCCGTGGGATCATTGCTGTAACCGTTCTCCTCATAATTGTGGGTGCGGGCCTTGAAGCCGGGCAGTACCTGGTGCCGGGCAGACACCCCTCGCTACTTGATTTTGCTGCCAATGCGGGCGGGGTCCTCTCAGGATTGTCGGTGGGGACCGGCCTCGGTATACATTGGGCACGGCGTACAGCCGGCTTATCGGCAGAGCTCAGCGGTTCCGCAGAATCAACATAAGAGTTGTGTGGTGTTATGTGTCTGGTTCGAGGACAGGCCAGCCCACATAAATGTGTGAGTGGTAGCACTAGAAAGCTGGCTAGGTTGGTTGAGCAATTTGTAAAGTCGTTTGCTAGGCGCTGTGCTGGCCATTCTGCGCGGCGTATGTTTGCCCCACCCAAAGCGCGTGACCTCCAGGTAAGTAATTTTCAATCGAATATTCATCCAATTATTCGGGGCAATTTCGCACATGCTCACGGCGGTAAATGTGTGGCCCTGATCAGACGAACAATTTTTTTAAGCCGTCTGTGCGGCGTGGATATTTCAGAAGAACCTCAATCTCCGCGTTGGTTGCTTCTTGATCATTCCCGGGCGACGCTGGTATTGGTCCCCATTTGAGCGGACTATGTGTTCCTAGGATATCGGTCTGATGAGTTTGGTTTGAGGTCTATTGTTTTATAGCTGTTGCGCCATGCTGAGTTTAAGTAGCAGCATGGCGCAACGTGTTGAAGGGCGCCTCGCTCAGGCAATTCTCACGAATCTGACTGTCGAAGCTCTCATCTAAAATGGTTGCATTGGCTTGCCTGGCTCAATGCAATACGTGGACGAATTTACGAGACTGCCGGAAGCGCATTGGCGCATATATCGATGTCGTGGATGTCTCCTGGGCATGTAATGGGTCGCCACTTCCCGTTCTGTACTAGCTCAACCTCCCAATATGAATAGCGCCTTTTGGTAGGTAGCATTGGCTTCGTTGCGAAAATTGCAGCGTCGTATATGTCTCCGGTCTCGAATCTATGTAATTCAATGTTACGTTTCGTTTTGGGAAGAGGGCCATCTTCTAGTTCAGTCGCTACTTGATCCTTCGGGCACACGAATATCCCGTTGACATTCGACCCAGCTGGTGAGCGGGTCAATGCTGTCCTGTTCGGGAAAAGGCTTGTGGTCCCAATTGAGTGATAGGTTAGTAAAGCGTAGGTATTGCTATTGCTATTGCATTTGCCACTTTTCAAATGGGACTGGTCACGCACATGAGACCAAGTCTCTTTTAGAAAAGCATTCTTTTCTCGCCTGGTTGGGTTGTATTCACCGACGTGCCTGAATGGGCCAACTTCGCCCTTCACTACGAACATTTCGTATTCTTGCGGCGGGTGCAATTTTTGTTTTTGCACCGTGTACAAAAAATGAACTATCGCAGCGAAGTTTCCGGCTCTAATATTGTGAGTGTATTCTATCTTAGAAACCTCCTTATGATTGTAAAACATATATTGTTTCCTTTTTATCTGAGTTGCGAGTATTATTACTCTTCTCTATTAAATGAAAATTTCGTGTTAGGCCTATCGGAAAACAGGCTAACTGTGTGCGATAGCAGAACTGTTGGTTGCTGAATTCGTCACCCTAGAAACGAGTGAGTTGCATCAACATTTTCCAATTTCGCTATCGTATTTTGTGATTAGTCGACACTGCCCCAAGACCATTTGGTGGTTAAGCATTGGCATTCGACTATTGCTTAGGCCTTCTGATCTCTAGCCCTATTTGGACAACAATCAGCACATGGCTTGAGCTACTCCCCATTTGTTGGACATATTTTGGCGTGATTTAAGCTACTCTTTGCACCTGCTGATCGGGTTGAGTTGTTTTGATCTTTTGCCAATAGACCACAGCTGGCGGTTTGCCGCCAAGAGCTGAGTGAGGTCGCTTTTGATTGTAGAATATCATCCACTTATTTATGGCGGTGCGTGCCTGCGACCCGGTTTCCCAAGCATGCAGATAGACACACTCATACTTCAGGGATCGCCATAGCCGTTCGACAAAGATGTTGTCGAGGAAGCGACCTTTGCCATCCATCGAGATACGGATGCCCGACCGGCGCAACTGATCCGTCCAGACAAAGGACGTGAACTGCGAACCTTGGTCTGTATTCATGATCTCTGGCGGACCAAACTTGTGAATGGCCTCATTGAGAGCATCAACGCAGAACCCGGCCTCCAGCGTGTTGGAGATACGCC
>CAZFHW010000106.1:0-10759 GCA_964518885.1 uncultured Parvibaculum sp.
GCAAGACCTGCCGCAAATGCCTCCATCCACGCCAAGGGTGTTGCCTCACTCCAGGCACAGGCGAGCAGATACCCCCGGGGGTGGGCTCCTTTGGCGGCGAGATCAGACAGGTTGACGCGCAGTAGTTTTCGCGCGACATCGCCTGCTGGGTCGTCAGGAAGATAGTGCCGACCCTCGGCAATCGCATCTTTGGTGAGAACAAGATCGAACCCTGACGTCGGCCGCAGAAGCGCCGCGTCATCGGCAAGCCCAAAAGCCCCGGGCCCCGCCAGAGAGGCGAACAGATGTTTGATCAGAGAAAACTCACCCAGTCGGCCATCCTTGCCACCCGGAGTTCCCATTCACGCCTCCGTCTGCCCGAACTCCTGAGGCCGAAGGGCATGCGCCAAACGGTCGAGAACAGCATTCACAACACCCGGTTCATCGCCTTCAAAGAAAGCATGCGCAACATCAACATATTCGTTGATGATCACTTTGGTAGGAATATCTTTGCAGCGCTGGATTTCATAGGTTCCCGCGCGAAGCATCGCCCGCAATGTGCTGTCGAGACGGGCAAGAACCCACCCCTTGGCGAGAGCGTCATTGATCCGCGTGTCAATGTCACGCTGCTCGCGCACCACACCCCGAACCACATCATCGAAATGAGGCTGCTCAGCTTCATGATAAAGCGCGCCCTCTACCTCCTGACCAAGCCGGTGTTGCACAAATTCGTCGATTACATCGTCGAGGTCTGTCTGAGCAACATCCATCTGGTAGAGCGCCTGAACGGCGGCGAGACGGGCAGCACTGCGACCGGACCGATGACTAGAGCCATCTCCCTTTTTGGGAGGTGTATTATCTGAAGAAGTGGATGACATAAATGTGCCTCAAGCCTCCGCGCTGTAGCGCTGTTTAAGAGCGGCCATTGCAAGGGCCGCCGCTGCGGCACCACCGCCTTTGTTTTTGTCGGCAACACGCGCCCGCGCCCAGGCCTGATCGCCATTCTCAACCGTTTGAATGCCGTTGCCCAAAGCTATTTTGTCGTTGATCGTGAGATCCATCAGCGCCCGCGCTGACTCGTTCGAAACAATCTCATAATGAGTTGTCTCACCACGAATGACACATCCCAAGGTTACATAGCCATCGTATGGCTTGTCCAGTTTTCCACTCCGGCTTGCATCAGAAGCAATTTTGACGGCCGCAGGAATTTCCAGCACACCAGGAACACTAACGCGCTCATAGGTACCACCGTGAGTTTCGATCTCCGCAATCGCACCAAGCGCCAGTTCATCAGCAAGGTCCTGATAAAAACTCGCCTCAACAATCAGTATATGCGGTTTGCCGCTCATGATACGGCTTCCTTGCTCTTTTCTGCCTGAGGAACACCACTGACGGACCGCTGTTCGACCACGCGCAGGCCATAACCGTCCAGGCCAACAATTTTACGGGGCGTATCAGACAGCAAGATCATATCGTGCACCCCAAGGTCGAGCAGAATTTGCGCCCCGACACCATACTCCCGCAGGCGCCTGGGTCCGTGCTCCTCCGACTCTCCTTTGTGAAGCAGCATGTCTGACACCACAGTCGCGGTCGTGTCGCGGATCAGAACGATGACACCGCGTCCTTCCTCGGCAATGGCCTTCATGGATTCCTGGATCAAATCTGTGCGGCCACCTTTCGCACCCAGCATGTCCTCGAATAAATTGATCGCATGCATCCGCACCAGAACCGGTTCCGGCGTCGTCAGATCACCCATCGTCAGGGCGATGTGTTCTGCATATTCTGCTGTGTTCAGATAGACCTTGAGATCAAACGTCCCGCCATATTCGCTATCAATTTCAGTTTCAATCGCCCGGTGGATCAGATTGTCATGGCGACGACGGTAGGCAATGAGATCCGCAATCGTTGCAATCTTGAGGCCGTGCAACTGTGCAAACGGAACCAGGTCCGGCAGCCGCGCCATGGTGCCATCATCATTCATGATTTCACAGATCACACCAGCAGGATAGAGCCCCGCGAGCCGCGCAATATCAACGGCAGCTTCCGTGTGACCGGCCCGCACAAGAACACCGCCATCACGCGCCACGAGGGGGAACACGTGTCCGGGAGACACAATGTCAGTGGCGCCCTTGGTGGGGTCGATGGCGACCGTAATGGTATGGGCGCGGTCGTGCGCGGAAATGCCTGTCGTGATCCCTTCCCGGGCTTCAATCGAAACCGTAAAGGCGGTTTGATGACGCGACTGGTTGTTTGATGACATCAGTTCGAGATTGAGCTGTTTGGCCCGATCAGAGCTGAGCGTCAGACAGATCAGACCCCGACCATATTTCGCCATAAAATTGACTGTCTCGGGTGTAGTCATCTGTGCGGGAATAACAAGGTCACCCTCGTTCTCCCGGTCCTCTGCATCAACAAGCACAAACATCTTGCCGTTGCGGGCATCTTCAATGACTTCTTCTATCGACGACAAAAATTCTTTGTACACAGACCTAATCCTCTTGTGTCAGACGCGCGACATAGCGGGCCAGCACATCAATTTCAAGGTTGATCTTATCGCCAACCTTTGCGCTGCCCCAGGTCGTAACGCCCTGCGTGTGTGGAATAATGTTAACACCAAAGACATCGTCGTTAACCTCATTGACCGTCAACGACGTGCCAACAAGGGTCACAGACCCTTTCGGTGCTATGAATTTTTTAAGCTCTACGGGCACTTTGAACGTAAAACGCTTTGAGTCACCCTCTTCGCGGATTGCAATAATTTCGCCAACGCCGTCCACATGGCCGCTCACAATATGACCGCCCAGCTCGTCGCCCACCTTCATGGCCCGCTCGAGATTAATCCCCTGCCCGACGGTCCAAGACCCCAGCGTCGTGCAACCGAGCGTTTCTGCCGACGCATCGACCGCAAACCAGTTGCTGCCATTCATCACGCCTTTCTCAACAACGGTCAGACAGCAGCCATCACAGGCAATCGATGCACCCATTGCGATGCCTGATGGATCGTAGACGGTCTCGATAACAAAACGCGTGTCGCCTGTCTTCTCAATCGCAGCAATTTTTCCAACATCTGTAACAATACCGGTGAACATAAACGCTTTACCTTCTGAAACTGTAGCTTTGAAGGGTGTCTTCACCGAGGGACAGAACCTCAAGAAGCTCAAACCCTGGCGCGGCATCAACGGTATCAACACCGAGCCCTGCCAGCGCCGGGTACCCATCACCACCAATCAACTTCGGCGCCTGAAACCAGTCAAGCCGGTCCACCAGGCCTGCGCGCATCAACGACGACACAAGCCGCGATCCACCTTCGACCATCAGGCGGGTGATCCCCCGCTCTCCCAAGATGGTCATGGCCTTTGCCATGTCCATGGTCCCTTCGGCGCCAACAGGAACATCAATAAGCGTCACGCCACAATCCACAAATGCCTTCCGCCGCGCAGCATCTCCCCCAGGCAGGGTGAAAATCCAAAGGGGAACATCACGCGCTGTGCGCACCAGCTTCGACGTCAGAGGCAACCGAAGCCGACCGTCGGCAACAATGCGAATGGGCGACCGTCCCGCCAGCCCTGTCAGCCGACATGTCAGTTCAGGGTCATCAACAATCGCCGTCGCACTTCCAATCAGGATGGCATCAGCGCGCGCCCGCATCAGGTGGGCCCGGTTGCGCGCCCGCTCTCCGGTAATCCACTGGCTGTGGCCCGAGTGGGTGGCGGTTCTCCCGTCCAGAGAACTGGCCAGTTTGACACTTATCATGGGCCGACCATCCGTGACGCAACGCAAAAACCCCTCATTCAAACGTGCGGCATCTTCCTCCAGCACGCCCTCCTCAACCTGAATGCCAGCCTTCTCAAGCATCTCAAGTCCCGCACCAGACACGCGGGGATCTGGATCTCTAAGCGCGCTGACCACGCGCGTCACACCGGCGTCAATGAGTGCCTGCGCACAAGGAGGCGTTTTACCTTGATGGGCACAAGGTTCAAGCGTGACATAGGCAGTGGCTCCACGGGCGGCTTCGCCTGCTCTGCCAATAGCTTCCGTCTCCGCATGCGGCCGACCGCCAGCCTGGGTCCACCCACGCCCGACGATCCGTCCGGTATTGCCCTCTCCTTGAACGAGAACACATCCCACTGCTGGATTGGGCGCCACATCGCCAAGACCGCGCTCGGCCAGACCCAGTGCAATACGCATCATCTCTTTATCAAACGCTGTTGCCACGCTTATGTCTCACAGGCCAAACGATCACGGACCTGGAAACAAACCCGGCGATCAGAAATGAATATCGAAAAAGGAGAATCGTAAACGTAATCAGTCATCGTCGTCGTTAGGGCCGGATATTTCATCCAGCACTTCCGAGAAATCCTTTGCCTCTCGGAAATTTTTATAGACCGATGCAAACCGAACATAAGCGACATCATCCAGAGACCGGAGCCCTTCCATTATCAGCTCGCCAACGACCTGAGACGGTATCTCCGGCTCGCCCATGCTTTCGAGCCGTCTGACGATCCCGCTCACCATACGCTCCGTCCGCTCTGCCTCAACCGGGCGTTTGCGCATAGCGATTTGCACGGAGCGCATGAGTTTATCCCGGTCAAAAGGCACCCGCCGGTTATTGGATTTTATGATGGTCAGTTCGCGAAGCTGGACCCGTTCAAAGGTGGTAAATCGACCGCCACATCCAGGGCAGAAGCGACGTCTTCGGATCGCGGTGTTGTCCTCTGTCGGACGGGAATCTTTCACTTGCGTATCGTTGTTTGCACAATATGGACACCGCATACCTGCTCAAGCTCCCCTGTAATTGCTTTGCACATCATGCCCTATTTCTAGGGTGTTCATCTCAGTTGTTTGCGTAAATCGGAAAACGCCCACACAGCGTTTCCACTTCCTTCCGCACCGCATTTTCCACTTGAGCGTTCGCGTCCGCCCCATTTGCGGTAAGCCCATCCAAAACACGCGCAATCAACCCGCCAACCTGCCGGAACTCTTCCTCTCCAAACCCGCGAGTGGTGCCCGCTGGCGTACCCAACCTGACACCCGATGTCACCATTGGCTTTTCAGGATCAAACGGAATGCCATTTTTGTTACATGTGATAAACGCGCGCTCGAGGCTTGCCTCAGCAACATTGCCCGTCAATTGTTTTGGTCGCAGGTCCACCAACATCAAATGAGTGTCTGTTCCCCCAGAGACAATATCAAGTCCATGTTCGACAAGCGTTGCAGCAAGCATCTGCGCATTCTTCACAATTTGCTGCGCGTAGGATTTGAATCCGGGCCGCAAAGCTTCTCCAAAGGCCACCGCCTTACCAGCAATCACATGCATAAGCGGGCCCCCTTGAAGGCCAGGGAAAATCGCTGAGTTAAACTTTTTACCCAAAGCTTCATTGTTGGAGAGGATCATACCGCCGCGAGGTCCCCGCAGGGTTTTATGCGTCGTGGTTGTGACCACATCCGCATAAGGCAGCGGACTTGGGTGAACACCCCCCGCCACCAAGCCGGCAAAGTGAGCCATGTCGACCATCAGATAGGCGCCGACACTGTCCGCGATCTGGCGGAAGGCCGCAAAATCAATCACCCGCGGATAGGCTGATCCCCCCGCAATGATGACCTTGGGCTTGTGTTCTTTGGCAAGACTTTCCACTTCATCTAGATCAATGCGTTGATCTTGCTTGCGCACGCCATACTGAATGGCGTTGAACCATTTGCCGGACTGATTGGGCGCGGCCCCGTGAGTAAGATGCCCACCCGCCGCAAGGCTCATTCCCAAAATCGTGTCGCCAGGCTTAATCAGTCCCATCAACGCACCCTGGTTAGCCTGCGATCCTGAGTTAGGCTGCACGTTTACATAGGCACAATTGAACAATTGCTTCGCCCGTTCAATCGCAAGCGTTTCAGCAACGTCAACAAATTCACAACCACCGTAGTAGCGGCGTCCGGGATACCCTTCGGCATACTTATTGGTCAAAACAGAGCCTTGTGCTTCAAGCACAGCGCGCGAAACAATATTTTCCGATGCGATCAGCTCAATCTGGTTTTGCTGACGACCGAGTTCATTCTCAATACTTGAAAAAATATCGGGATCACTGTCCGCTAGTGATTGGCCAAAAAAAGATGATGCCGCGTTGTCTTTACGGACTGAATTTGAAACCGCCATACCGTGAACCCTTCATTGGACTTCGAAGTCTCGCCGCCATCGCTTTAGCAACGACATTTGCCTATTTTTCACCTGATAAAGCGGGGTAATTACCACATATAGACGCGAGGTGCCAACGTTCCACAATAATCTCCCTCGCCAGTCGACAATGGGGATTCCACGCCAGTTTGGGCAAGCTAATAACTTGAGAAACACTACAAACAACTCTGGACAACCAAAGATACACTGCGCGCGCGCACTCTTTATGGGAATATTTTCTATTGCTTTTTGAATAAGTCGAAGAAATACTTGATAAGTGATGCGTCATTTGTCATATAGAGTCTAAGTATTGCTTGCTCGAATCTTATGACTTTGTTGGATGCCAAGATGAAGCGTGACGGTGACGATTCTGACCCAAAGGTCATTTTGCGGTTCGCATCTGACATCGTTGCAGCTTATGTGAGCAACAACGCCCTTGCAGTTGAGGAAATACCGAGCATGCTGCGGATGATTCACGGTGCGCTTGACGGTCTGGGACAAGACCAGCAGGCATCCAACACCAATCAAGGGCCTGCAGTTGCAATTGCAGAATCCATCACCCAAGATTATTTGATCTGCCTGGAAGATGGCAAACAGCTCAAAATGCTAAAGCGCTACCTGCGGTCTCGATATTCACTGTCACCGGAGGAGTATCGCGCAAAATGGGGACTGCCCGCAGATTATCCCATGGTCGCACCCAACTACGCCGCACAGCGTTCAAAACTCGCAAAAAAAATAGGGCTTGGGCAAAATGGCGCGCCACGCAGAGCCCGCGCGCAAAACTAAGTCGTTAAACGACCCAGCCTTTTCCACCCTCTTTTGCTGAGCGCTCGCCATCAGAATCCGATTGATCCGCTGCGTCCCGGTCTAAAACATATTGCAACTTGTCGATGGCCACACGTTCCAGCTCATTTTTCGGCGCACGAGAAGAACCCACAATTGAGACTTCCGTTCCGCTCTCACTATCAACGGCTGTCACTTTGATGGAATCACCAACTGTCAGGAATTCCAAATAGACCTCCCTACCCGAACCATTTTTCCCCGAGCTCATCTGCCCCCCCGCCTGTGCTTTCGTGCATTCCCAGCAAGCTCGCTGTAGGCATTCCTACGCCGCGCGCTTAATGTTGTGGCGGGTCCAAACCTTGTCAAGCGCACGAACCAGGTCTTCCATCATCTCGTCCGTATGGAGCGGACATGGCGTAAACCGCAAACGTTCTGTGCCACGCGGTACAGTCGGGTAATTGATTGGCTGGACGTAAATTTTGTGATCGCTCAGAAGATCGTCGGCAACCTGCTTACAAAGCACGGCGTCTTTGACCATCACCGGTACAATATGGCTCTCACACATCATAACGGGAAGCCCCACATCCAGCAGCATGCGCCGTAATTTCGTTGCACGCTCCTGGTGGATTTCGCGCTCCACATTGCTCGCCTTCAAATGACGCACACTGGCCAGAACCCCCGCGACAAGAACCGGCGACAATGATGTCGAGAATATAAACCCCGGCGCGTACGACCGCACGACATCCACAATCGCAGAGCTCGCGGCGATATACCCCCCCATAACACCGAAGCCTTTTGCAAGGGTCCCTTCGATTATATCGACTTTGTCGAGCACACCATCGCGTTCCGCAATGCCTCCGCCCCGTGGTCCATAAAGTCCGACAGCGTGAACCTCATCAAGATATGTGAGCGCGCCATACTTGCGCGCCAAATCACATATTGCCTCAATCGGAGCGATGTCACCGTCCATTGAATAGACGGATTCAAAAGCAACAATTTTCGGATGATCCAAAGGAACGGATTGGAGGAGCTCCTCGAGGTGTTCCAGGTCACTGTGACGCCAAATCCGTTTCGGCCCCCCCCCTCGACGAATTCCCTCAATCATCGACGCGTGATTAAGTTCATCAGAGATAATCAGGCTATCGCCGAAAATACGTCCAAGCGTGCTCAAAGTTGCATCATTGGCAATGTAGCCAGACGTAAATAGCAGCGCGGCCTCTTTCTGATGGAGGTCCGCGATCTCCGCCTCCAACTCAACATGATAGTGCGTCGTTCCAGAGATGTTTCGCGTACCCCCGGAGCCTGCACCGACCAGGTCAATGGCTTCATGCATAGCAGCGGTCACAAGCTCGTTCTGCCCCATGCCCAGATAGTCGTTAGAACACCAGACAATGATCTCGTCTTCACCGTTTGGCCCATGGAAGGTCGCCCGCGGAAAACTTCCACGATGCCGAACAATATCGGCAAAAACACGGTAGCGTCCCTCACTTTTGAGTGAGTCCAAGGCTTCTGAAAGCTTGCCTGCATAATCCATCAAGATATCCGCTTTTGGTTGAGTATATCCACAAACACCACCAATAGGTGTGGCCCTTCATGGTTTACATTAAAGTAAACAACAGTGCTGAGAGAATGACAATCTTGCAAAATCAGTCGAGGAAAAACACCCGCGAATTGTCGCAGACATCCAAACACAAGATAAAAACACCAGCTTTACCGCCATTTTTTTCTCCCTTCCAAAACTGATTTCAGCGTTTCAGGTTGGTCCGTCATTAGACCGTCTACACCCAGGTCAATCAAGCGGTTCATTTCCTCCCGATCATCAATCGTCCAGACATGGACCTGAAGGTCCAATTCATGAGCACGATCAATCAATTCCTGATCCACAACTCTCAGGCCATTTTGCCGAACTGGGATTTGAGCACATCCCTCGACTGTCCCCTCCCAACTGCCGCCCAATGGCCTGAAGAGGCTGGACAAGCGCAGTCTCAGAGCACCTAGAGGGCCAAGCCCCGTACACAGGTTCGAGCCTAGTTCCTCCCGGATCCACTTCGTTCGTCGCCCTGAAAACGAAGTAACACAAACCCTGTGCAGCACATTTGCCTGTTTCAAGACGTTCACGAGGGGCTCGGCCGCATTGTCGAGTTTCGGGTCGATGTTGATCCGAACATCGGGCCAGGCCGCAAGCAGGTCAGCAAAAAGCGGTATAGGCTCTTTACCGTCGATACGCGCCTTGGCGACCTCAGCATAATCCAGTTCGGCGATACGTCCGGTTTTATCCGTCACCCGGTCAAGCTCTTCATCATGGAAAGCCAAAAGAACGCCATCACGCGTTGCATGGACGTCCGTTTCGATGAATTGGTAGCCTAGATCAACCGCGTGCTGAAAAGCAGGCATCGTGTTTTCTGGGTACGCGCTGGTACCGCCCCGGTGGGCAAAAGCCAACAGGCCGGAAAACTCTAGAAATGGAAATTTTGCTGGCCTTGCCACGTGCGCTACCCCGTCTGATTTGTGTAAAAAATCAGACCACCTCTCAATCTGATTTGTCTAAATCAGATTAGGGCAATGAGCGGCAAGGACAAAGGGCTACTGTGTCAGTGAAGATGTCCGAACCCGCCGGTCAATGTCGTAAATGTCATCCCGGAAATTCACCACCCCGTGCTCGTCGACCCAGGCGGTCAGATAGAGCATATAGATGGGAACAGTTTCCGCCAGCCGTACATCAATACGTCTATGCGCATTGAGGGCTGCATCAATCTGTTCGCGTGTATCCCAGCCAGGTGTTTCGCTGAGCAGCCATTCTGTCAGATCGTGCACATCCTGAACCCGCACACAGCCCGAGCTGTAGGTCCGTGCTGTACGTCCAAACAGGCTCTTAGACGGTGTGTCGTGCAAATAGACGGCATAGGGATTGTTGAAATGAATTTTCACCGTTCCCAACGAGTTCCGAGGGCTCGGGTCCTGGCGCAACCGAACGTCGCGCGCTGAGGTCTGCGCCCAATCAACAGTCCGGGAATTGACTTCACGCCCCCCCCGATAAACGCGTATTCCTAACCGGGCAAGATAGCCAGGATTACGTCTCGCCTTCGGGATCAGCTCCCTCTCCGCAATGCTTATCGGCACATTCCAGTAGGGATTAAGTGCAATGAATGAAATGGCACTTGTATATTCCGGTGTCTGTCGGTCTTCCTTGCCAACAATCACCCGTCTGCGAAGTTCGACCTTCCCATCCGTAACGGCCTCAACTTCCTGAGCGGCAATATTCACAAACACGTATCGGCGCCCGAGAGACTCAGACAGCTTATTCAATCGTTGGAGATTAATAGCCAGTTGTTTGATGCGATAAGCGACAGGCACGTTCATCGCAGCGAGCGTACGGGGGCCAATCACACCATCAGGTGTCAGTCCATTACGGCTCTGAAACCGTCGTGTTCCCTCAAGAACAAATTCGTCATAGAGCGCCGGGTCGCCACCTGAGACTGCAAGGTCACCTGTCGCCACCAGACGCGCGCGGACCAGCGGAACCCGTTCATCGCGGTCGCCAAGCTCAATACGCTCCCCGTTCGGGATGAGTTCCCACCCGCCCCATTCCTGAATCTGTTCGTACATCGACATTGCCCGCAACAGCGGCCAGAAGCCAGCATCGCCAAGCGTTGGGACTGTAGAGAGTGAAGTGGGTGTATCAATGATGCTTGCTTCAGAGTTTGGGCTCCAGGGGTCAACCCATTCCTGTTCCCACGGGTCAAACGCGTCTTCAGCAATTGAGGGCGATGGGGCAAAAATCGCAAGACTACAAACAAGGAAACCACTCCTCATCAGCAACCGCCCACACCT
>CAZFHW010000107.1:0-10513 GCA_964518885.1 uncultured Parvibaculum sp.
TCCGCACGAAAACCCCATACAGCATGGTTGGCGGGTACATCGATTTTGCGAAAAAGCGGGCCGACATGGGTCTCGAACGAAACAGCATCACCGCTCAGTATCGCTTCAAAACCATTGGGCGCTTTCTCGGCCATATTTGTTCTCACAGCTTCTGATCGTACTCGCCCACATCAGGTTCTTCCTGAAGCATGGCGTCGAGGGCTTCGAACATAGCCACCTTGTTTTCTTCACTCGTGGGGCTTTCGACAACCACCACCAGTCCTGGCTTGTTGGAGGAGGCGCGGATCAGGCCCCAGGTGCCATCAGCAACGGTTACGCGGATACCGTTCACGGTCACGGCGCTGCGTATGTTCTGACCAATCAACTGTTCGCCCTTGTCGGCCATGCCCTGGATGCACGCGACCATCCGGTCAACCACGCCATATTTTTTGTCATCGGGACAATGCGGCGACATGGTGGGAGATCCCCAGGTTTTGGGAAGCGCGCGCTTCAGGTCTGCCATGCTCTTGTCAGGATTGCGGTCCAGCATGTCACAGATCGCCAGAGCGGAGACAAGCCCATCGTCATACCCGCGACCAATCGGCGGATTGAAAAAATAGTGACCGCTTTTTTCAAAGCCAACAAGTGCGTCCAGCTCGTGCGCCCGCCGCTTGATGTAGGAATGCCCGGTCTTCCAATAGTCGGTCTTCGCACCGTTTTTGATCAGTACAGGGTCGGTGAGGAACAGGCCGGTTGATTTTACATCAACAACAAATTGCGCATCGGCGTGAGTGGCAGACAGGTCTCGCGCCAGCATGACGCCCACCTTGTCGGCAAAGATTTCCTCGCCTTCATTGTCGACAACACCGCAGCGGTCGCCGTCACCATCAAAAGCCAGCCCGATATCGGCACCGGTTTCCAGGACTTTGTCCCGCATGGCGTGCAGCATCTTCAGGTCTTCTGGATTGGGATTGTAGCGCGGGAAGGTATAATCGAGCTCACAGTCGAGCGGAATGAGGTCAATGCCCACACCTTCCAGAACGCGAGGGGCAAAGAAACCTGCTGTGCCATTGCCACACGCTGCAACAACTTTGAGTTTCCGCTTGATCTTTGGCCGGTCGATGAGATCTGCAATATAGCGCTCCACCATATCGGGCACGAACGTGTAGCTGCCGCCAGCGCGCGTCTGGTATTTTCCTTCCAGCACAATCTCGCGCAGCGCACTCATTTCATCCGGTCCAAATGTGAGGGGCCGGGCCGCCCCCATTTTAACGCCTGTCCAGCCATTCTCATTGTGGCTGGCGGTGACCATGGCAACCGCAGGCACGTCCAGCTCGAACTGGGAGAAATAGGCAGTCGGGGAGAGCGCCAGACCAATGTCGAATACTTCAGCACCGGCAGCCATCAGGCCGTTCATCAGTGCCTGCTGGATCGACAGCGAATAGGAGCGGTAATCGTGGCCAACAGAAATTCGAGGGTCCACCCCCAGGTCGCGGAGCAGGGTGCCCAGCCCCATGCCAAGCGCCTGAATACCCCGCAAATTGATCTCGTCGGGAAACAGCCAACGCGCGTCATATTCGCGGAACCCTTGAGGGGCTACCTGTGGGTCAGTTTCAAAGGCAGCGGTGTTGGGAGCGATGGACGGGCGTGGTTTTGGCAACATGCGAATGGGTCCTGTGCGTTCAGCAAAAATTCCGGCGATAACCCCGGCCTTGAGGGTCTTATACCCGCAATCTAACAATGACATTGCTAATTTGATGCCAACCTGTGTGGCCCATCGTTTTTCTTATCCGAGCCTATTCGCGCAGTATCAGGCGATCTCCCGAAAATTCCACGGTGGTCAATTGTCCCAGAAAACTCATGCCCAACAAAGACTGGGTCAGGCCTTCCTTCATGATCGACGCACGAACATCACGCACAGTAATGGAGCCCAACGAGACTTCTTCCAAACGCACAGGCGCCGCATAGGCAACGCCATTAGCTGTCTGATAGGCGACCCGGTAATTGAGGCTCTCCAGATCAAAGCCCAGGCGTTGGGCATCGAAGGGCGTCAATGCGATATGGCTGGCGCCCGTATCCACGAGGAAGCGCACATGGGTGCCGTTGACGGCGGCGTCGGCGAGAAAATGACCGGAGGCGTTTGCGCCGAGGCTCACAACGCCGGGACTGACTTCTTGGGCGCGCGTGGGCAGCAACTCCCCTTGGGTACGCACCATCACGCCGCGAAACTCTTCCCGGTAGCCATAACCGATCACCAGAACCAACGCGATGGCGATCCAGCTCATCGCCTGACGCAGCGCAAGACCGGCATTTTGACGCCATCCCAGCACAGCGCTGCTGCCGACCAGGGTCAGCAGGGCAACCCCATAGACGAGGCGCATCTGGGCATCCTGTTGGTTGAGAACCCCAGGAAACGTGCGGATCAGCACAAATAGCAGAGCCGCGATGCCAAGCCCAACCAGGGCAATCCATGTCCAGCGATTGTCTCTCATGAAAGCAATATAGGGTGCGCAATTTGAAGAGTGCTAAACATAATGGAGGGAATTGGCGCTTGGTCCTTGATCTGTGGGCCCTGCGCTAATATTTACGTATCCTAAGTGGGCTACGTCATAATTAACAAAATTAGACAGTTAAATGAGCGGACCGGACAAAATAGTTTCCCTGAGGGGCGACGTCGCTGAACCAGCGAGCAACACAGGCACCGATCTTCTGTCTGACCTGCCGCTGTTTGAGCCGGGCTGGGTGTGGCTTGCGGGCGCGGGGCCTGGTGATCCAGGTCTGTTGACCCTGCATGCCCTCAACGCCCTGAAACAGGCTGATGTGATTGTCTATGATGCGCTGGTCAATGGCAGGGTATTGAATTTCGCCAATCCCGCAGCTGAGCAAATTTATGCCGGCAAACGGGGCGGCAAGCCCAGCATCAAGCAGCGCGATATTTCCGCAAAACTCATAGAGCTCGCCCGTGCTGGAAAGCGCGTCCTTCGCCTGAAGGGCGGTGACCCGTTCGTCTTTGGTCGGGGTGGGGAAGAAGCGCTGAGCCTGGTCGAGGCGGGAATTCCGTTTCGGGTGATCCCCGGTGTGACCGCCGGTATTGGCGGGTTGAGTTATGCCGGTATTCCCGTCACCCACCGCGACACCAATCACGCCGTTACTTTTGTGACCGGGCATATGGCGGGCGGAGCGGTGCCGGAAAATTTGGACTGGGCCGCCATTGCCAAAGGCTCCCCGGTGATTGTGCTCTACATGGCCCTGTCGCACCTGGGAGAGATTTCTCAGTTGATGCTGGCGAATGGCCGGTCCCCCTCCGAGCCCGTTGCCTTGGTCCGCAATGCAAGCCTGCCGGATCAGGAAGTCCTGGAAACCACCCTGGCCACCATCATGAGCGACGTAGAGCGCACGTCTTTCAAAGGTCCTGCGATTATCGTCATTGGGGATGTTGTCCGCCTGCGGCAAAGCCTTGACTGGCTGGGCGCTCTGGAGGGCAAGGTCTTGAAGACCGACCCACTGAACCTGCGCGGCGAGCAGGATGCGGGCTAGTCGCTTTTCAACCGTCTAGTCAGGGACGGTGAGACCGTGAGAGACAAAACGGTCCGAGAGTTCGCTCATAATCACATCACGCTCGGCATGGGAATATTGGCTCCAGCCCCCGATCTCCTTCAGGGTCCGGCCACATCCTCGGCAAAACCCAAGCCGACCATCGACAGCACACAGGCTCTTGCAGGGGCTTTTGATGGGATCGGTACTCATGCGCAGGTTTCACCTTCATTGAAGCGGACATTGACCGCCAGAACCTCTATATAGCGACGCATATCAGAACCACACAATAACTTATTGGCCAGGAGAAAATTGATGGTCCGTGCGACAACCGGCCTCCCCTTTGACGATATTCGCAGGCTGATTGAAGGGCCTCCACTGCCGGATATGGAGGCAGCGGAAGCCGTACGCCAGGCCGCACCAACCGGGCTCGGACAGTTGCAGGAACTGGCGGAATGGCTGGCCGCATGGCAGGGGCGTCGTGATCCAGCAATTGTTCAGCCTCTGATTGGAATTTTTGCCGCAAATCATGGGATTGTTGCCCGGAATGTGTCTGAGAGCCCAGCGTCAGAGACACAAGCTCAGGTCGAATTGGTCGCGGCAGGCGGCGCACCCGTATCGCGTGCTGTTTTGCAGAGCAATGTTGGCCTGAAGGTATTTGACCTCGCTCTCGATCTCCCGACACCTGACATCAGTCAGGAAGATGCGTTTGACGAGGCAGGCTGTGCCGCAACCGTCGCTTTCGGCATGGAAGCCATTGCCGGGGGCACCGATCTTCTGTGTGTGAGCGATATCGGGGTCGGCAACAGAATCGTTGCAGGCGCCCTTGTGCAGGCCCTCTTCGGGGGAAAGGCTGCTGATTGGCTGCCAGATGAGTCAAATGACACTTTGCGCGAGAACCAATTTGCCGCAGTTGAGGCGGCGGTCGCCCGAATTGAGCAGGGAGATCGAGACCCTCTGGAAATTCTGCGCCGCATCGGGGGACGCGAATTTGCTGCCATTGCAGGTGCCATTCTCGCCGCGCGTTACCAGAAGGTCCCGGTCCTGCTGGATGGGTTTGTTTCCGTCGCGTCAGCTGCGGTGTTGCAGGCGTTGAACCCTGCTATGGTGGCCCATTGCAAGGTCTCTGAAGCTCAAAATAGTGCGAGTATGGGGCGGCTTCTGGCAGAGACCGGATTGGTGCCACTTCTTGACCTGGGGTTGAGCGGGGGCCGGGGCCTGGGGAGCGTCCTGGCAATTGATCTGTGCAGAACAGCAACCGTGGCTGTTCACGAATAGCGTCAGCCCGGCCTTGCGTAGTGACACTTTGTCAGTAAAATCCGGCCAAACCAAGTGCACGGCCGCCCCTAGCTGGTGCTGAAGGAGAGTTTCCTATGGACATGAGTTTTTCGTCAGACGATCTGGCGTTCCGCGAAGAGGTTCGCACATTCATTGAAGACAGTTATCCACGCGATGTCGCAAACAAGCGCTCGCGCGGCGACATGACCCGCGATGACATGCTTGCCTGGCACAAAGTGCTGGCCAAGAAGGGATGGGTCGCGCCGAGCTGGCCTTCCGAACATGGCGGTGCAGATTGGACAATCACCCAGCGCTTCATCTGGAATGAAGAATGCGCACGGGCAGAAACAACGCCGTTGCTGCCGTTTGGCCTCTCAATGGTTGGCCCCGTGATTTACACGTTTGGCAATGAAGAGCAGAAGAAACGGTTTCTGCCGGGAATTTACAATGCGGACGACTGGTGGTGCCAGGGCTATTCAGAGCCGGGTGCCGGGTCTGACCTTGCAAGCCTGAAGACAAAGGCTGTTCGCGAAGGCGACCATTACATCGTCAATGGTCAGAAAACCTGGACCACGCTTGCGCAGTTTGCAGACTGGATGTTCTGCCTCGTGCGGACGGACCCGGATGCAAAAATTCAGGCGGGCATTTCGTTCCTGCTGATCGACATGAAGACACCGGGCATCGACGTGCGGCCGATCATCACAATGGACGGCGCCCATGAGGTGAATGAAGTTTATCTCGATGATGTGAAAGTCCCTGTCGAAAACCTGATCGGCGAGGAAAACAAAGGCTGGACCTACGCGAAATTCCTGCTGGGCAATGAGCGCTCAGGTATTGCAGGCGTGGCGCGTTCCAAGAAGGCCATTGAGCGTTTGCGCGATATTTCCGGCAGCGAGCTCGTCGACGGGCGTCCGCTGATCGAAGATGGCGAGTTTTCTCGCAAAATCTCCGAAGTTGAAATCGATCTGACAGCCTTGGAAGTAACCGAGTTGCGCACGCTGGCCGCTGAGAGCCGCGGTCAGGGCCCTGGACCTGAAAGTTCCATTTTGAAGATCAAAGGGACCGAAATTCAGCAGCGCATTACCGAGTTGACCCTGGAAGCGATGGGCAACTACGCTTTTGTCTATGCGCCTCGAGGGAAAGACGAGGGAGATAACGCTTTCACGCCGGGCCCGGAATATGGCATCGGCACTGCTCAGAATTATTTTAACATGCGCAAGACAGCCATCTATGGTGGATCCAACGAAATTCAGCACAACATTATTGCCAAAATGGTGTTGGGCCTCTAACACAGAAATCAACATGTGTTCTCTCCGCTACCCGGCGGGCAAGAACACCATAAAAAGCAGGGAAGGGACCAACATGGATTTTTCATTTAGCGAAGAGCAGACACTGCTTCGCAACACGGTGCAGAGTTTTCTCCGAGACAAATATGATTTTGACACACGCCGCAAAATTTCTGCGAGCACGGAAGGCTGGAGCCAGGACCTTTGGCGTCAGTTTGCTGAGCTTGGCCTTCTGGCGGCTCCCTTTTCCGAAGAGATGGGTGGCCTCGGGGGGACTGCCATTGAAACCATGATCGTGATGGAAGAGTTCGGTCGCAATCTGGTTATCGAGCCCTTCATCGAAACGGTTGTGCTTGCAGGTGGTTTCCTGCGTCAGGGCGGATCGGCTGCACAGCAGGAAGCACACATCCCCGGCATTATCGGTGGTGAGACAGTCTGGACCTTTGCTTACGCAGAACCACAGGGTCGCTACAATCTGGCTGACCTGACAACAACCGCCAAGGCCGATGGTGAGGACTACATCATCAATGGCTACAAGTGTGTTGTTCTCGCCGCTCCTTGGGCAGACAAGCTCATCGTCTCGGTCCGCACCAGTGGCGGTCAGCGCGATGCTGAGGGGGTCTCCCTCTTCATTGTCGACAAGAATGCCGACGGCGTGTCCACGCGGGACTATCCAACGGTCGACGGACGCCGCGCCTCTGAAGTGACGTTTGAGAATGTCCGTGTTGGCGCGGATGCGCTGATCGGTGAAGTAGGCAAAGCGCTACCGCTCATCGAACTGGTCACAGACCAGGCTATTGCAGCGCTGAGTGCAGAAGCCATTGGCGGCATGAAGGAATTGAACGACGCAACGGTCGAATATTGTAAGACCCGCAAACAGTTTGGTGTGCCGATTGGCAAGTTCCAGGTGTTGCAGCATCGTATGGTTGATATGTTCATGGCCTATGAGCAGTCAGTTTCCATGACCTACATGGTTGCGTTGAAGCTTGACGAAAATGATGTGGAACGCCGCAAGGCAGCATCAGGTGCCAAGGTTCAAATCGGCAAAGCCGGTCGGTATGTCGGCCAACAAGCCGTGCAGCTTCACGGTGGTATGGGCATGACGGACGAATTGAACGTTGGCCACTACTTCAAGCGGTTGACCATGATCGACACGCAGTTTGGCAATGTGGATCATCATCTGTCTCGTTATTCGCAAGCGGCCTAGTCACGGCGGGTTGCAACGAAAAGAGCCGCGGTGCTTCATGCGCCGCGGCTTTTGTATGCGCTATAGGCCGAAGCGATGGTTTATGGATAGGCGAGAGCGGTGCGTTTGAAGCCCTCCGCTTCACCCGTCGCGTGAATGATGCAGGTCGCGGGGAGAACGACGTAGGCCCTTGTCCCAACACCTACCTCGCTCTCGAGTACAAACTGACCTCCGTGTGCCTCGGCAAGGCCTTTCACAATTGCAAGTCCAAGCCCGGTCCCCGACCCTGGTTGAGACCGGCCCTCGGTACCTTGCCGGAAAGTTTCCACAACAATCGCCAATTCATTTTCCGGGATACCGGGACCTTCGTCGTGAACACCGATGATGAAGGACCCGTCATCGGCGTATTTGGCGACCATATGGACGGTGTTTCCAGCTGGTGAAAATTTCACAGCATTGGTCAGGAAATTGAGCCAGATCTGCCGTATCGCCCGCTCGTCCGCCATCAGGTCTGGAAGGGTTTCTTCGAAACATTGGTTGATCGTGATCCCATTTTTCTCTGCACGCAGATCGACAAGCCGTTGGCAATCATCTGCAATGTCGGCGAGATCAACGCGTTCGACATAGAGCGAATATTGGCCAGCTTCAATCTTTGAAAGATCCAGAACATCGTTGATCAGAGCGAGAAGATGTTGCCCACTCTCGTGAATGTCAGATGCATATTGGTGATACCGGTTGTTCACGAGCGGGCCAAACAACCCCCGGTGCATGACCTCCGAAAAACCAATAATGGCATTGAGAGGTGTACGCAATTCATGGCTCATATTTGCCAGAAACTGAGACTTGGCGCGGTTGGCGTCTTCTGCTCGGGCACAGGCATCATCAGAGACATTTTTTGCCCTGGAGAGTGCATCAATGAGATGGGTCTTTTCGAGTGACAGCGCAATGGTGTCTCTCGCCTTTCGGTTCAGCCGTGAAGCGTAAGATATCATTGAAGCGGTAAACAGACAGAAGGCACCGCCACCAGCCCACATCAGGGGGTCAGGTTGAGACAGAACAGATATGAGAAAGCACAGAGCCAGCGTTGTTGCGGAGACGAGAACGCAAGGCATGTAGGAAGAATTGAGCAGCACTGTTGGTGTGACCGTGATAGCCAGCAGCGCGATCAGGAAGAGATTGTTGTCCTGAGCACCATCCACCCAAAATAGGATGATTAGCGACCCCCACGCCCAACTGTAGACAGCGACATAGGAGAAAAAACATTTTTCCCAATGCCTGACTTCGCTTTGGCTCAGCGTTCGATTGTCAGAGATGGCGTGGTAACGACGCGCATTTTGGACATTGGCCCTTTGAACAAGGAGGATCACTGCGAGCCACGCCACGATGAGGGGCCAATCAACCCAAACGGCGAATACCGCAGAGACGACGCAGATTGATAGCAGGTTGAGTACGTACCCAGATTTGTGGGCTGTTGCTAGCTCACGCAACAGCTGTTGGACAACCTCGTGACGCTGATCGTCAGCAGGCACATGCCCGGCCAACAATTTCCACAGCTTCAACATGTCTCCCAAATCCCCTACGACAACTGGCAAAATACGCATGCGTGATCGCTCTGTGCGACGTTGGCGAGGGTCGACGAAAAGTATTAAGAAGCGCTTCGGAAAGCTGGTTAAAAAAGATTCATTTTGTACGGAAAACTGTGGAAAACGCCGTCTATTTCGGCTGTGCTGAGGCACAGGAGCAGATAAATCTCTATAGTCGGATGCAAGAAATGCCAGAAATTATCATGCGGGGAGAACAATGGCCGATCCACTAATTTTTGAAAAAGACGGGCACGTGGTGACCTTGACCATCAATCGGCCGGAAAGCCGTAATCCGTTAGGAGAGGCAGAGGATGCAGACAACTTCACCGTCGCAGCTGCGCGGATCAATGAAGACATGGATGTGCGCTGTGTCATCTTGACGGGGGCGGGATCTGCCTTCTCGGCAGGAGGCAATGTGAAAGCAATGCGTGCCGGCGGTCAGGGGTTCGGAGGCCCCGGTGTGCAGATTGCTGATCGCTATCGCAACGGCATTCACCGCATTGTCAAATCCATCTGGGGCCTTCAGGTGCCGGTCATCGCCGCAGTGAACGGTCCAGCAATTGGCCTGGGCAACGATGTCGCCTGCATGTGCGACACGCGCATCGCCTCGGACAAGGCGAAATTCGGGGTGACGTTCCTGAAAATTGGCTTGGTGCCGGGAGATGGAGGGGCGTGGTTGCTGCCTAAAATCATCGGCATGGCGCGGGCGTCCGAACTCTTCTTCACCGGTGATGTCATCAATGCCGAAAAGGCCTGCAATTGGGGGCTGGTTTCAGAAGTGGTGCCGCACGATGATCTGATGGCGCGCGCGCGGGAGCTGGCGGAGCGGATTTCCGTTCAATCGCCGAATGTGCTGCGCATGACCAAGCGGCTGATGCGCGAAGGTATGACCAACTCGTTTGATACGGTCATGGAAATGTCGGCCAACATGCAGGCTCTGGCGCACCACACCGAGGATCATATGGAAGCTTTGGATGCTTTCTTCGAGAAACGCACCCCCAGCTACAAAGGGCGCTGAGCACACATAGAAAACGTTGGGGAAATGGCCGCATTGAACATTTTTGCAGGCTGTTTCTCCATCACTTTCCCTCAACCTGGCATTGCTGAAAGGGGCTCAACCCCTTAAAGTTCCGCCAATTCGAATTTACGCAACTCCAAGGAGAAAATCATGGGCGCGATTGGCGTAGTAGCGACATTGAAAGTCAAAGAAGGCAAAGAAGCTGATTTTGAAGCAGCCTTCAAAACCCTGCGCGAGCAGGTCAGAGCGAACGAGCCGGGCAACCTGCAGTACGACGTGACGCGGTCCAAAGCGGATGCTCAGACCTACGTCATCATGGAACAGTACGCTTCTCAGGAAGCGCTGGACGCGCACGGAAAAAGCGATCACTTCAAGGCCGCTGGTCCCGCTCTCGGCGCCGTGCTGGCGGGTGCACCCGACATTGTGTATCTCGATATTGTCAACTAGCGGTTTGTTGGGAGAGTTTAATGGACCTTACATTCAGTCCTGAAGATGAAGCCTTCCGCACGGAAGTAAAAGACTTCATCGCACACGCGTACACGGATGATATCCGTGATCAGATTTCGCGTACCAAGAACGGATATATCGATAAGCATCTGCACATCAAATGGCAGAAGTCTTTGTATGAAAAAGGCTGGTCGGCTCCGAA
>CAZFHW010000108.1:0-6162 GCA_964518885.1 uncultured Parvibaculum sp.
TGAAGTACATGGACGACAAACTCCATGGGCGTGTAGTCGTCATTCAACAGCAAAACCTTATACAGAGAAGGTTTTTTTGTTTTCGGCTTGGTCCGGGTGAGAACCCCAATGTTGGAGTTGCCGCCGGTGCCGTCATCATTACGTTCGTTATCAGCCATCTTGTCGGTTTCAAGACACTCTTAAAAATTTCAGGAAAACCCCATCGGTTCCCCCCTGGCTCTACCATTGGCACCGACAAATATTACTCCCCTTAAGATAGGGCATGTTGTGGTTTTTGTAAGTAGGACAACACTTTTTCGCATGCCTTACCCCCTACCCCACTCAGGATTAGGGGAAACAGAAAAGCCGCAGAGAAAGTCTCGAAATTTCACCCAAAAATCCCATACGTCAAATCCACCGTTAACTCTGTAGTAAGGATCGATGCTTACCCTCAATGTCTTGGTAAAAATGCCCGAGTTTCTGCGTATTTCACGCTGATGGGCGAATGGAGACGTTGGGTCAGAGGAACAAATCCCTGCCTCGCGTGTTTTGATCATGTTGGTGCTGGCACTACTTGAAGCGACAGAAGCGGCTCGCCTATTTGCTCAATTGAGCTTTTTGGGCGACCCGATCGAGATTGCTGGAAGCCTCGCAGTTTCTGTACTCGCGTTTCTGTCCCTCCAATAGGCGTGGCATACAGACGGCATTAGAGGCAGAAAATGGCACGGCTAAAGCGTCTTGATTCGCACTTCCCAAACACATCTCCGCGCCTCTCCACCCTTCTTCGGTCCCTATCCGTTTCCCTCCTAACCGCGCTTTGTGTGCTTGGTGCACTGCAAATCTCTCCAGCACAGGCAAACAACAAGTACGCAGCCCTGGTGATTGATGGTCACACAGGCCGCACGGTCTACTCACGCAACGCCGACCGGGCCAGATACCCAGCCTCCCTCACCAAGGTGATGACGCTCTACCTCCTCTTCGAAGAACTCGACGCTGGTCGCGTTACCCTGAACACGCGCATGCGCGTGTCCGCGCGTGCTGCTTCACAGCCACCTTCCAAATTGGGATTAGAGACCGGCACCAGTCTCACTGTTGACCAAGCCCTGCGAGCGCTCGTTACCAAATCCGCTAACGATGCCGCCGTCGTCATTGCAGAACATATTTCCGGCAGCGAATACCGGTTTGCCCAGCGCATGACCACCCGGGCCCGCTCGCTCGGCATGCGCAGAACCCGCTTTATGAACGCCTCTGGCCTGCCCAACAGCAGACAACTAACCACCGCTCGCGACATGGCAACGCTCGCCCGCCGTATCCAGGAAGATTTTCCGAACTATTACGGCTATTTCGCAATTACCGAATTTCGCTTCAACGGCCGTCGTTACACCAACCACAACAACCTCGTCGGGCGTTATGCTGGCACAACCGGTCTCAAAACCGGCTATACACGGGCATCCGGGTTCAACCTCACCACGACCGTTGAGCGCGATGGCAAATATCTGATCGGTGTCGTTCTGGGGGGGCGGTCTGCCCGGTCCCGTGACGACCACATGGTATCGATCCTGGATCGCGCCTGGAACTCAGCCGTTGCCCGCCTCGATCTCGGCACACGCTTTGCGTCCACGCCACTACCCCGGTCAAGGCCAGGGACGCAAACAGTCCCCACACTTTTGCTAGCATCAAACACCCGGCTCCCCGCCCCGCCACCGCAGGGAGATACAAATGCCACGCTTGATCTTCCCGCTGAGATCAGAGTGGCGGCAGTCGAAGGTCTGCGCTCCACAACCTACCCATCAGAAGCTGATGCTTTTGACCAGAACAGTTGGGTTGTACAAGTTGGGGCATATGCTGAACCCTCTCTCGCTGTGGAGCGTATTCACGAAGCGATAAATGCCGCCCCCATGCAACTTGCTAATGCCGTCCCGATCACAATGCCGGTATCGTCAAACAGCCAGACTCTTTACCGCTCACGATTTGGTAATTTGACAAAAACGACAGCGCGCCATGCCTGCATTGAGCTTACCAAAGTCAATATCAGCTGCATCGCCATCCCGCCGCGTGGCTGGGGTCGCACCGCTCTTTTTGGCGGCTGACTACTTTCCCAGCAGATAGTCCTTTGCGGCATTCACTTCCGCTGCCAGGTCTGTAGATCCGCCATGGTCAGGATGTAGTTTGATCATCAGCTCTCTGTGCGCACGTCTAATTTGCTTCTGCGTGGAGCCTGCTCTCAACCCCAAGATACCAAGAGCGCGCGCTCGGTTCATTGGACCACGCGGTCGCCTGCCTTGGTTAGCCGCCGCCTCTTCTTCTTGTCCATCCACACCCGCCACACGGTCCAGATAGGTGTCCAACAGACGCACACTATCGGGGTCAGTGATCACCTCCTCGCAAAGAAGATGGAGGTCATCAGATGAAAGAGAGTTCAATGTCCGGCCCTCAAAACGACCGGCCAGAATATCACCTTCAATAGCGCCACTGTCATGATCCAGGCGCATCAGAAAAAATGCGGTGCGTATCTCCGAGAACTGGCCAGAGGATTTGGTGGAGGAGAAATCCCCCCCCACCCGGTTCCGGAAAGACAATGGGCGTCCAAGGAGCCAGAAGACGAGAGCAAACAGGGGCATCGCGAAACCCATCCGCCCGGTGACCAGGAACGCCGCCGCTGCAATTCCAGCCAGGGTCGCACTGCCATAACGGATCACCTTTGAGAGGGTCGCAGGGTCTGCACGAGCAGCCATACTGAGCGCGATGAACAATGTAAGAAGGATCGCAAGACCGAGAAGAAATACACTCATATTTTTTTCAGCTGTTGGGCGAGCCGAAGAACGTCACCGCCCTGTCGCTTGCCGTGTTGCAGAAGAGCGCGGGACCCGCCCGACGCATAGATGGCTACCGCTTTTAGCAAGTCTCTGAGCCGCGAAGCAGAGGTCCCATCCAACCGGCAATAGGCACCGCCAGAAAGCCTGGCAATCTCTTTGAAGGCCCGTCCTGTTGCTTGGTCACCGCCGTCGTGGAATATGAATATGGGAAGCCCCAACAAGCCAAGCTCACCCGCCTGGGCCGAAAGTGCGTCAACATCTTCCTCTATGCAATCGCCAACGTAGATCAATGCATTCACGGTCTGTTTTTTGGTCTGTTGCAGGACATGGGCGAGAACTTTTCCGATTTGAGTATAACCGCCTCGGCAGCGCACCATTGTCATCTCGCGACCCAGCGCCCGTGCATCCTCCGCCCAGGGACTGGCATGGAATTCTCCAAAACCACGAAACCACGCGAGCTGAATATCAAGCCCTCCAAGATCAGCAGCCGCATCAAACATCTCGCTTTGTATGGCAATAGCCCTATCCCAGCTGGGTTCCCGGCTCATCGTCGCATCCATTGCAAAAATCAGTTTGCCGCGTGAACCTGTCTTCACGGGAAGAGGCGCAGCCGACACTTTGGCAAGAAAGGCATCCACCTCATCCTGACCGCTCAATGTTGGTACTTTTCCCTGGTCTTTTGCCATCTGCTCCCTGCTCGGCATTCGGTGCGAGCTACTATAGCAATAAATGGGGCGCATAGGCTGCAGTGCCAAGGACCTTCCTGCCAACACTTCCCAAAAAGAAGCGCTTTGGTCAGATGGTTCTCAAGCAGTCTGCTTGGTTGCCGTCTTCCGCTCTGTTAGCACCGGCAATTCCAGCATTGCGATCAATTGGCGCACCTCGGCACGGGCAGCAACATGAGACATGGAGAGAGCGGTGCCGCTATCCTTGAGATCAAGGAGTGTCAGCCCGGAAGGAAACATTTCACGGAAGATGACCCGTTCACCAAAGCCCGGTGCAATCCGAAACCCGATCCGCTGGCTAAGAGAATTCAGCCCCATTTCAACACGACGTTTGTTTTTCGCATCCAGCGACGACAATCTGTTCCGCATAACGATCCAATCGATCGTACCACCATCCGCCATGGCTCTTCTCTTGCGGGCTTCCCAGACCATTTCCGCATAAAGGCTCGGGCGGCTTACTTCGTAAGTATCCGGATTTACCTGCGCAAGCAGGTCAAAATCGACAAAACTGTCATTCATCGGTGTGACGATCGTATCCGCCACGGAGTGCCCGAGCCGGGAGAGATAGCTATCGGCTCCGGGGCTATCAATAACAATAATGTCATTGGCAGCGACAAGTTCCGCATACACACTCTCAAACCTTGAGCGTTCTTCCCGCTCTTGGTCCTTTACCGAATCCAGCGAAGAGCGATCAATGACACGATGATCCGGAAGTGCCAGAGGAACGTTATTAGCTTCGCTCCAGTTCAGCCGGTTCTCAATATAACGGGTAAGCGAGCGCTGGCGGCTATCAAGATCGATAGATCCAACCGTGAGCCCTTCTTTGAGCATAGAGGCAATCACGTGCATGGCACTGGTCGTTTTGCCCGACCCGCCTTTCTCGTTGCCGAGCACAATGGTGTGCGTTCTATTTGGCAATTCTGGGGTGTCTCTGTCTGTCATTACGCTCACAAAAGGGCGACTCGCTGCCCGGATTTGCCGGAGTGTCTGCCGAGCCTCTCAACAAGTCAACAAAGTGAAATACAGCCGAAAACGACCATTTGAGCCTGTCTTATACCCCCATGCGCCGATAGACTATCCCTGTCAAAAGTCAGCATTTAACGACAGGTCAACGGCGCCATGCCTCTCGCGCGACTACAATTAAGAAGCCACCGTGGCTCGGGTTTCCAGACGTATCTCCGCTGGCTGCTGGTGGCCCTGGCATTGAGCCTCTTGGGCGGACAGGCACAGGCAACTGATGCAGTGTTCAGCGTAACCGGCGTCGCGCAAAACGATGTGTTGAATGTCCGCGCCCAGCCCCACCCCTCAGCTGAGAAAGTGTGGACCCTGCCCCCTGACGCAACCGGTGTGCAGGCCGTGGGCCCCCCTCGGATCGTCGGCAGTGCCGAATGGCGACAAATACGTATCGGGAACCAAACGGGGTGGGTGAACGCACGTTTCCTCACCCCACAACTTGGCCTCCCCGGCCTTGAACCAACTTTTTTCCGCGTGCCTCTTTCCTGCAGCGGGACCGAGCCATTCTGGGGGTTTCAGCTCACCGGAAAAACAGGGGTGTTGGATTCCCTTTCCCATGGCAAGGCAACACTTCAATTCGACACGGTTCGAAGCCCTGGGGGAATTCCCATCATCTGGTCGTTGCGCGGTCGACAAGAGCCGACAAACTCATCCGTCATTGCCGTTCTGGAAGAGACAAATGCCTGTTCCGATGGCATGTCCGACCTCACTTACCAATATTCTATTCGACTTGATGTTGCAGACGGACCCTTTTTTGCGGGATGCTGCAATGCTCTAGCAGGGCAACCTGCGCCGTAACTTACTTGAACCCTAATGTCACCTGAATAGGGAAAATCCATGACCGGTAAACTCGACCTAGATCAACTCTCCAACCTGATAACAAGCGGCGACATCGACACAATCATTGTCGCCATGCCCGATATGCAGGGGCGTCTGGTGGGAAAGCGCGTCATCGGGTCGTTTTTCTTAGACAGCGTGGTCAAAGAAACCCATGCCTGCAATTACCTACTCACCGCCGATATGGATATGACACTGGTCCCCGGCTACAAGTCGGCCAGTTGGGAAAAAGGCTATGGCGACTTCGCGCTGAAACCGGACCTGAATACCCTGCGACGCATTCCCTGGCTGCCGGCCACTGCTCTGGTAATTTGCGACACACTCGACCATGACGGACAAGAAATCTCCGTCGCGCCCCGCGCCATTCTCAAGAAACAGCTAAAGCGGCTGGCCGAACGCGACCTGACCGCACTCATGGCATCCGAGCTGGAATTCTACTTGTTTGATGAAAGTTTCGAGAGCGCCCACGAAAAGCACTATCGCGACCTGAAAACAGCCAGCTGGTACATTGAGGATTACCACATCTTCCAGACCTCTAAAGAGGAAGGGATTATGCGCGCCATCCGCAACGGTCTGGAAGGCGCCAACATCCCGGTCGAAAATTCCAAGGGTGAATGGGGTCCGGGCCAGGAAGAAATCAATGTACGCTACACCGACGCCCTTGAAATGGCAGATCGCCATGTAATCCTGAAGAACGGGATCAAAGAGATCGCCTACCTGCATGGCAAATCCGTCACCTTCATGGCGAAATGGCACAATGATCTGGCGGGCAACTCCAGCCACGCCCACTG
>CAZFHW010000108.1:6262-10356 GCA_964518885.1 uncultured Parvibaculum sp.
GATCTCTTCCCAAAACACTAAATGAGGCGCTCGATCTGTTAGAAAACTCATCGATCATGCGCGCCGCTCTAGGCGACGAGGTCGTCGACCATTATGTCCATACCGGGCGCTGGGAGCAGGCTGAGTCTGACCGACGCGTAACCGACTGGGAACTGCTACGAGGATTTGAACGCGGATGAGTGACACGCTGAAATTGGTATCTCCCGTCGACGGCTCAATTTACGTCGAACGCCCCTTCGCATCCGCTGCCGATGTCGATGCAACTTTCACCCAGGCGGCACAGGCACAAAACGCCTGGAAGCGCGTCCCGCTGGAAGAGCGTGCTGCCCTTCTTGAAAAATTTGTCGATGCCTTTGTCGCCCTATCCGACGACATTGTGCCGGAGCTCGCCTGGCAGATGGGCCGTCCCATCGCCTATGGTGCCAGCGAAGTGAAGGGATTTGAGGACCGGGCGCGGTACATGATTTCAATCGCAAGCGACGCGCTCGCCCCTGTTCGTCCCCCCCCCATCGAGGGCTTTGATCGCTACATCAAACGTGACCCGCTGGGGGTCGTCTTCACCATCGCTGCGTGGAACTACCCCTATCTCATCGCCGTAAACTCCGTTATCCCCGCCCTGATGGCTGGCAACACCGTGGTGCTGAAACATTCGGGACAAACACCCCTTTGTGCAGAACGCATGGTCCAGGCCTTCGAACAAGCAGGGGCACCCGACGCTCTCTTCCAAATCCTTCATATGGATCATGATCTGACTTCCAAGGCTATTCAGCACCCCGCCTGTTCTTATGTCGCCTTCACAGGATCCGTCGCCGGGGGGCATGCCATACAGCAGGCCGCCGTCAACCGGTTCATCGGCGTGGGGCTGGAGCTGGGTGGCAAAGACCCGTCTTATGTTCGCGCAGATGCCGATGTCGCTTTCGCGGTCGAAAATCTGGTGGACGGTTCTTTCTTCAACTCCGGCCAGTCCTGTTGTGGCCAGGAACGCATTTATGTGGCGGCAGAAGTCTACGACACGTTCGTCGAGCAATTTGTTGAGCTGGCCAAGGGCTACAAACTTGGCGACCCATTAGACGCGGACACCACCATCGGTCCCATGGTGCGCACAAGTGCCGCTGCCTTTGTCCGAGGCCAAATTGCTGATGCTGTTCGCGCCGGCGCAAAATCGCTCATCCCCGAAAGCCATTTTGCCAAGTCCAAAGAAGGCTCACCCTATTTGGGCCCTCAGGTTCTGGTCGATGTCGACCATTCGATGGAGATTATGACAGAGGAAACATTTGGGCCAGCAGTCGGCATCGTGAAAGTTGCCGGAGATGAAGAAGCCCTACGCCTGATGAACGACAGTCGCTACGGCCTCACAGCGTCCATTTGGACCGCAGACATAGACGCCGCCAAACGGATTGGTGATGATGTAGAAACCGGCACCTGGTTCATGAACAGATGTGACTACCTGGACCCGGCCCTCACCTGGACCGGCGTTAAAGATAGTGGACGCGGCGCCACCCTGTCTCCCGTTGGTTATGAGTATCTGACCCGGCCCAAAAGCTATCATCTACGCATGGGTACATGAGCCATGATCGACACTTATCAGAGCCTGATCGCCAACTGGAGCTATCCGACCACAGTCCGTTTCGGGCCAGGCCGGATATCAGAACTCGCGAATGCCTGCCGCGGAGCCGGTATACGGGCGCCTCTTTTTGTCACGGATGCCGGACTGGCGGCACTCCCCATCGTCACCGACGCGTTGAGTAGCCTGGAGGAAGCAGGCCTCTCCACCGTCCTCTTCACCGACCTGCAGGCCAACCCCGTCGCTGAAAACGTCAACGCGGGCGTGGCACTCTACCGTCAGGGGCACCATGACGGTGTCGTCGCTTTTGGTGGTGGTTCCGCACTCGACACAGGCAAGGCCATTGCCTTCATGAGCGGTCAGTCCCGCCCCATCTGGGACTTTGAGGACCGCGAAGACTGGTGGACCAGAGCCGACCCGGCGGGCATTGCTCCCGTCATCGCCGTGCCCACAACGGCGGGCACAGGGTCCGAAATGGGTCGTGCATCGGTCATCACCGACGAACGCGACCACACCAAGAAAAACATCTTCCATCCCAAAATGCTGCCGGTCGAGGTGATCTCGGACCCGGAGCTGACGGTCGGGCTGCCGCCCGCCATCACTGCCGCCACCGGCATGGATGCGCTCTCCCATTCACTCGAGGCCTATTGCGGCCCCACCTGGCACCCGATGGGTCAGGGCATCGCGCTGGAGGGTATGCGACTGGTAAAAGAATGGCTGCCCGAGGCAACAGCCAATGGCAGCAATGTCAACGCCCGCGGATTTATGCTCGCGGCTTCCTCCATGGGGGCGGTTGCCTTTCAGAAGGGTCTTGGCGCCATGCACGCCATGAGCCACCCGTGCTCGAGCCTCAAGGGCACCCATCACGGGCTCACCAATGCTGTCGTGATGCCTTATGTGTTGCTCCACAATCTCAAAGAGATTGACGAAAAGCTTTGCGCTCTCGCCCGGTATCTGGATATAGGCACCACTGCCACCAGCATTGTAGATTGGGTATTGGCCTTGCGCGAACAACTGCAAATCCCCAACACGCTCGGCGATCTTGGCATAACAACGGACCTCATTGAACAGATGGCGCCGATGGCCCTGGAGGATCCGTGCACCGCAGGAAACCCCGTATCAATGACACGAGGGGCTTATGAGCAGCTATACGAAAAAGCCATCAACGGCACCCTGACCTGACGATCTGAGATCAACAATGCCCCTCGATACAACAAGCCATGACATGCCGGTTGCCCGGACTATTTTTGAGATGCGGAAACTGGTCGCCGGGTGGCACAGTGCCGGTGAAAAAGTGGCTCTTGTCCCGACGATGGGCGCTCTACACGCCGGGCACCTTTCCCTGATCCAGGTTGCCAAGGACAAGGACGCAACGAAAATCATCGTCTCCATTTTCGTGAACCCAACCCAGTTCGGCCCGGGAGAAGATTACGAAGCCTATCCGCGCACCGAAACGACCGATGCCGAAAAGTTGGTGGGCCAGGCTGATTTGATCTTCGCGCCGAATGCTGCCGAAATGTATCCCACGGGGTATGCCACCACAGTTTCGGTGAGCGGTGTTACCAACACGTTGGAGGGTGAGGCCCGGCCCACCCATTTTGACGGTGTTGCGACCATCGTCGCCAAACTGTTGATTGCCGCTCAACCAGACTGTGCCGTCTTTGGTGAAAAGGATTACCAGCAATTGCTGACTATTCGCCGGATGACACGGGACCTTGCTCTGCCGGTCGAAATTCTGGGCGGTCCGATCCTGCGCGAACACGACGGGCTGGCCATGTCGTCGCGCAATATCTACCTGACCCCAGATGAATGTGTTTCGGCGGGTCAGCTGAATGTTATTTTGCGCGAAACCGCCACCGCCGTGGCGAGCGGTGCCAACATCTTGTCGGCCACCAAAGAGGCTACCGTCCACCTCCTCGACTTAGGGTTTAGTCAGGTGGACTATTTGACGGTACGCGACACAGAAACGCTGGCCCCCATAGATACCATCGCAAAACCTGCACGCATCCTGGTTGCGGCAAAAATTGGAAAACCGCGCTTGCTGGACAATATGGCTGTTGAGGTCAAAAGCTAAAACCACTGCAGAAGCAGCGGAGAGACATTAGAGAAGTCCCAGCTCACGAAGTTCTTCCCGCATTTCCAGCGGCATATCATCTTCACCGTCAACCATGCGCGCGTCTTTTGGCGCATTTTGCTTTTCCAAATAACGCCAGCCTTGAAACGGCCTTTTGGCAAGCCGTTCGGTCAGCACGATGTCCGGATCAAGAACCAGGCCGCAGTGCTTTTTGCCTTCGTCATCAACAAGGGGGCGAAGTTCCAGGATAGCTTGACGACAGCGCACAACGCCCTTCATCACCCAGTAAATCGATCCATCATCCAGCAATTCCGATGCGCGTTTCGGCGTCATCCGGGTGACATGCATCAGCTCTTGCGGCTGCTTGGCTTTCTTCTTCTGGGCCAATCGCATCAGATGGTATTCGCGAAGCGTTTCTGGATCTTCCACACCAACGCACAACTTAATGAGATGAAC
>CAZFHW010000109.1:0-9957 GCA_964518885.1 uncultured Parvibaculum sp.
GCCGCGGAGGTTATCAAAGACGGACCCAAGCCGTTCTGTGAGGGTTTCAAACATATAAAGCCGAAACGTCCTTTAGCCAAAGCACAAATGCACCCGTGAGCGAACCTTCGCCGACGGATGTTGATCCCGGTCTCCTCAAAGACCTCATCAGGACCGAAACAGACTTACAGCGCTTCCAGCAAAAGTGTCGAAAAACCGTATTTTGCGGTTTTGCGTCCAGAAGCGCGCAGACTAACTGTTCCAGAATTGGGCGCAAATTAGGCAGAAAGCCCGATGCTGTCAATCAGCACTCTCTTCCAGCATTGGGTTCACATATTGGAAATGCGTATTGTTGACGGATTTGCCGCAGAGCGCCGCCTTGAAAACCAGTTCAACCCGCTCCGCCCATTCACCGCACGTTGCGTCCGTCAGATTGCTAACTGAGCCCCTATCACTCTGCATGCGGTGCCAATTCAATCGACCATAAGCATAGGAATAAATGTCCAACAGCGCCTCGATTAACTTTTTGGGCATCGATGTTTCTGCATACCCCTCCGCGAGGGCGAACAAAACCTTATCCAGGGGCCAATACAAATCGGCATCCCAACGCCCTTTTCCGTGCAGAACGCCTAGAAAACTCTCTTCGGTGAAAGAGGGACTTTTCACCCAATTCTGCCATACGAGTTTTCCCAGTTCTTCTTCTGTCTGCATTTTGGCTCTCGTATCTGGGATTTTAGGCATTCGGTGCAGTCCTTTTTAACCTCGTTTCCTAACAAGATGCTAACGGGTCACCGCTACCTTGCCCCCATGATCAGTGCATTAAACACAGCGACCGGCGGGATAATCGCCGCCTCTCAAAGCTTCGATCAGGCGGCGGCAAAAATCGCCAAGGCCGGGGCCAACGCTGTCGAGCAGGTGACGCACACAAGCATCACCTCACCGACCCAGAAGGACGACGTGGTCAAAGCCGTGGTTCAACTGACCCGCACCGAAACCAACTATGCCGCCAATGCAAAAGTCGCAGAGACCGTGAGCGATTTGGCGGGCGAGGTCCTCGATATTCTCGCCTGACAGGTTTCTGGCCTAATTGCCCGCCTCTTCCAGACACGCAATCAACAGTTCCAGCTGGGCGCGCGCAAAAGCCCGCATGTTCGCCACCCGGTCGGCAGACCCTGTCTCGCACAGCTTCGCGCGTGAGACCGGTCCGGAGACCGCAATGCAGCCGGTCCCTGCCTCAAATCCATAAGGTGATCCCGCAGGCCCCGTTGCCCCCATCTCGCCCGTCGCCCAATCCGCCCCCATTTGCACGCGGAAACCATCCGCCAGTGCTTGCACAAAGGGAGGGGTCATCGGCTCAAGACCTTTGAGATTAATGTCCGAGCCTTTGCGCAGGATACGGCCCGCCTCGCGGGTATAAATCACCGTCGCCCCGAGGAAAAATGCTGAAGCGCCCGGCTGAGCAATCAATGCGGCAGAAACCAGCCCCCCAACAGAACTTTCAGAAACCGCAATGCTTTCACCGCGACCCCGCAGAAGCTCGGCCACCTGATGGGCCAAGGGTAAAAGTCCATCCAAATCGCTGTCTCCCCAAATGCATACCGATTATCAAGATTCTTCTGTGTACATTTAGGCAGAATATCTGGATATGGCTAAACAAATGCCCAAATACACCATAGTCTGAGAAATCGGCCATGGTCGGAGAGAATTTATGCGCGTCCTTCAACTCGTCAAAACCAGCCACGGTGCGCGGTGGGCCGTCGAGCAGGTCCGCGAATTGTGCAAGATGGGCGTTGATGTCCACGTGGCCTTGCCAGATCTCGCCGGTGGTTTCAGCAATGCATGGGTGGAGAGTGGCGCGAAAATTCATATCGTCGATACTGAGTTTCCAGCAAGAACGCCAACGCGCCTACCCTCGGTCATCAGAGCTTTTCGCAACCTGGTTGAGCAGGTTCAACCAGATATTATTCACAGCCACTTTTTCAGCACGACCTTGACGATGCGCATGGCGCTTCGAAACGACACGCGTATTCCACGGCTTTTCCAGGTCCCTGGACCACTGCATATGGAAAATATCTTCTTTCGAAACTGGGAACTACTGTCTAGCAACGCACAAGATTACTGGATCCCCTCCAGCCGCTACATTCACAATCTCTATTCAAAGGCCGGCATTTCCGAAGACCGACTGTTCATCAGCTACTACGGGAACTATCAGAGCGAAGACTACGAAGCAGCTCGCAAAGAAATGCGTAGCCTCTTTGGGATCAGTCAGGAACAGCTTGTGGTTGGTTCTATCAGCTACATGTACCCGCCAAAATACTTCCTCGGACAGTTCAAGGGTTTGAAACGACACGAGGCCTTGATCGACGCTTTTTCTCACTTGGGCCATATGCGCAATGACGTAACCGGATTGCTGATCGGAGGCCAATGGGGCAATGGCAAGGGATACGAGCGCCGCTTGCGGCTCAAAGCTGCACGCGTCGCATCTATGCGCGTCACGCTGCCTGGTGCCCTCCCGCCTCAGAACTCAGCGCGTGCCTGGCCACTCTTCGATCTGATCGTACACACCCCAAGCACGGAGAATTGCGGTGGCGTCGTCGAACCATTGGCTGCGGGTGTTCCGGTCTTGGCAAGTCGCGTTGGCGGTCTGCCCGAGGTTGTTATCAACGGAACGACCGGTGTCCTTGTTGACCATGACAGCCCCCGCGATATCGCCATCGCCCTTAATCGTGCATTAAGTGATCTGCCATCTCTGCGGTCGCAAGCGCTTACCGGTCGCAATCTCGTACGGACCATGTTCGACGTGCGTCGAACGGCAGAAGAAATTCGGCAGACCTACGCCCATCTTCTTGAAGGACAAGCAAAACCCGCGACATTCGACAGCGTTGAATTCTGCCGTACAAATGCAGCCAAACGCCCGGCTTTGGTTGCCTCCTCCGATTAGCACACGCTACGGACACATCAAAAAATTGTCGAATTTATTCCCAGTCGTGACCTGACGATGAATGACATTATGACGATGGGGAAAGCCAACGTCAGGGCAGTCGCGATCGCAGCTCCCATCATTCCGTATAAAGGGATAAAAGCTGCGTTCAAGACAACATTCCCAACAACGCTCAACATCAATATACGCGCGGCAATCTTTTCATGTGCGGTCATCGTCAAAATCACAGCCGAAGCACCAAAACAGGCGGCCAGAACTTGCCCTCCGATAAGGATCAAAAGAGGGAGATAAGCCTCAGCGAAAGCCGCTCCGAATAAATTCAGAATATATTCTCCGAACAAGACAAGGACAGTCACAGCAGGAACGAGAAAAGCAAAGGCCACCCGCGCCATCGTTTTTGATATACGAGCAAGGTCGTCCAATTTGTTCTGGGAATAGAGTTCCGCAACAAGCGGCGCTCCGAAAGAGGCCAGCGCAATCGTTGCAAAAATCGACATCGCCGACAAGCGGCTGGCTATTGCATAGACGCCAGATTGGTCCGTTGACTGCAGAACGCCCAACATCAAGATATCTATCTGTGTCAGAAGCAAGTTCGCGCCTGAGACAAACAAAAGCGGTGTCGATATTTTTCGCCACTCTAAGCGCTGAAATATCCGGGGAGCATGCCAGACCCGAGCCGGAAAGCTCTTCTTCAACCACACCATGCTCAGCGCAACCCCGAGCAGCGAAACCACGACTGTGATTACCATCGCGTCACGCCCGCTAACCACAAACCCGGAGAACCAGAGCACCATTACAACCGCGATCACCCCAAGTGGCCGCAAGACAAGGTCAGGTATCTGCGCACGCACAATCCATGCACGGCTCCGCAAGACATATTGTATCTGCTGGGAGAGGGCCAAAAGCGGCAAAAGCGCCCCTACCCATAAAGCCGTTTCAAATAGTTCTGTCGCGACGGTGCCTTGCAAAACAATCAAGACAATCACCGCAACAAGCCCCAATCCGACAGCCCCTGCAAAAATCCATTTCAAAGTCCACGAGATCAAGCCGCGGAGCAGACCCCATTCTTCTTTCAGGAAGTAACCCGGAACAAGCCTTAGAACGGCACTGTCCATTCCCTGGCGCGCCATCATCGCCAGAACCACCGCCACCGAACTGACAAATACAAAGTGCCCGAAAGCCTCCACTCCCATGGCACGCGCCAACACGGCATTCATAGCGAACAGAGCAACAAGTCCTACGCTTTTGACGGCAAAATCGGCCAAGCCTTTGGAAAACAATCGGGATTTCAACCGATTATCGCCGGAAACTCGAAATATCAGCGCGGACAACTGCTTCATGATGAAAAATCAGTCATTAGGGAGAAAAGCATTTCGAAGACCTAGCGAAGTGGAAATGGCCTAGAACAGACCAGAACCGGTGAAGACCACGCAGGCTCTCCCTGAACGACAAAGAACCGGGTGCCAGACTGTACAGTCCATTATCAGAACCAAGAAGGTTGAAAATCGAAGAAAACGCGAGAGAAAAGCGAAGAAATTCAGCTCCCCTTGGCTTTTGACCCCGGATTCGCCATATAACGCGCATTATGAATGACATGACCGCACACGCATTTCGCAAAATGAACGGCCTTGGCAATGATTTTGTCGTGGTGGACGTGCGTGCAAGCGGCGCTGTGTTCTCCGCCCCGGTGATCCGCACCATCGCCGACCGCAATACCGGCATCGGCTGCGACCAGTTTATTCTGATCGAACAGCCCCGGAACGGGGGCGATTGCTTCATGGGCATCCGCAACGCCGATGGCGGCGAGGTGGAAGCCTGTGGCAATGCAGCCCGCTGTGTCGTCTCCCTGATGCTCGAAGAAACCGGCAAAAGCGAAGTCACGGTCGAAACTTTAGGGGCGCTCACCACTGGGTGGCGCGCAGCCAACGGCGATATTTGCGTGGACATGGGTCCCCCAAAGCTCGACTGGCGCGATATCCCCCTGGCCGAAGAAATCAGAGACACCCGCGGCATTGAGCTGCAGATCGGTCCCATCGACAATCCTATTCTCCACACCCCGGCAGTGGTCAATATGGGCAACCCCCATGCCATCTTCTTTGTCGAGGACACGGGCGCTTACGACCTGACCAAAATCGGACCTCTTCTGGAAAATCATCCCATGTTTCCAGAACGGGCCAATATTTCCCTGGCCCAGGTAATAGACCGAAATCATATCCAACTGGTCGTGTGGGAGCGCGGTGTCGGCCTCACCCGCGCGTGTGGCACCGCCGCCTGTGCGACAGCCGTTGCCAGCGCGCGCAGACAACTGACCGACCGTCAAGTCACCGTAACCTTGCCCGGTGGCGACCTCGGCCTCGAATGGCGGTCGAGCGACGATCACGTCCTGATGACCGGGCCCGTCACGTATGAGTATGACGACACACTCGACGCCCGCTTGCTTGAGGCGGTTTGATGTCTGAGCAGCCAAACAATTCCACCCGAAACAGCCGCCCGCGTGACAGCGCCCAGATTGTCACCTTTGGTTGCCGCCTCAACAGCTACGAGTCGGAAGTAATGAAAGCCAATGCCGAAAAGGCGGGCCTCGAAAACGCCATCATCTTCAACACCTGTGCCGTCACCAACGAAGCTGTGCGTCAGGCGCGTCAGGCCATTCGCAAGGCGCGGCGTGAAAACAAGGACGCGCGCATCATCGTCACCGGCTGCGCTGCCCAGATCGACCCTGACCAGTTTGCCCGGATGGACGAAGTCGACCTCGTGCTCGGCAATGAGGAGAAGACAAAGCCTGAAAGCTTCGCCCGCCTGTCCATCGAAGGATTTGGCGCAGAGCGCATCCGTGTCAACGACATCATGTCCGTGACCGAAACCGCAGGACATCTGGTCGAAGGATTTGAGGGACGCGCACGTGCCTTTGTTCAGGTCCAAAATGGCTGCGACCATCGCTGTACGTTTTGCATCATCCCCTTTGGCCGCGGCAACTCGCGCTCTGTGCCTGCGGGCGAGGTGGTGGCGCAGGTCCGCACGCTTGTAGAAAACGGCTATAGAGAAATCGTCATCACCGGCGTGGATATCACCTCATACGGTGCTGATCTTCCCGGACATCCAACCCTGGGCAATCTCTGCACCCGCATTCTGAAGCTTGTCCCCGACCTTCCCCGCCTTCGCCTGTCCTCCATCGACAGCATCGAGGTCGATCCGGACCTGATGCGTCTCATCGCCGATGAAGAACGCTTCATGCCGCATCTGCACCTGTCCTTGCAGGCAGGTGACAACATGATCTTGAAGCGCATGAAACGCCGTCATTCGCGAGAAGACGCCATTGAATTTTGTAAGGAAGCGCGACGGCTCCGCCCCGATATTGTCTTTGGCGCTGACATTATCGCGGGCTTTCCAACCGAAACCGCGCCCATGTTCGATAACTCCGTCCGGCTGATCGAGGAATGTGACCTCACCTGGCTGCACGTCTTCCCTTATTCAGCGAGGCCCGGCACGCCCGCCGCCCGCATGCCCCAGGTTGAGGGGACAGAGATTAAAGATCGCGCCAGGAGACTGCGCAGCATCGCAAAAGATGCTACGTCCAGATTTTTGGACAGTCGCCTCGGCCATACCGAAGCTGTGTTGATGGAAAATCCAACCCGGGGCCGAACCAGACAGTTTGCCGAAATCGATTTCGCGTACAGCCCTGAAAGCAAAGCCACCGCGCAGGCGGGGACCATCATCACCGCACAGGTGACAGGACGGAGTGGCGATCAATTGACCGGCGAGATAGTGCCAGAGAGACCCTTGTCATGAGTGAGACGGACGCGCCCCAAAACCAGGACGAGCAGAAAAAATCCCTTTTTGCTCGCATGAAGGCGGGGCTGTCGCGGTCCACGCGGGCCATGTCCGACGGCGTCACGGGTATTTTCAAGAAACGAAAGCTCGACGGCGAAACCCTTCAAGAACTCGAAGACCTTCTCGTCACATCAGACATTGGCTTGGACGCAGCCATCCAGATCACCCAGGCCGTTGCCAAAGACAGGTATGACAAGGAAATTTCCCCCGACGAAGTGCGCACGATTTTGGCAACCGAGATCGCCAATACGTTGAGGAGCGTTGAAATCCCCTTCGACCTCAAGTCCGACAAAAAGCCCAACATCGTTCTTGTTGTGGGCGTCAATGGCGCCGGTAAAACCACCACCATCGGCAAGCTAGCCGCCAAAGCACGCGCAGAGGGAAAATCCGTCATGCTCGCCGCAGGCGATACTTTTCGGGCCGCCGCCATTGAACAATTGGGCATCTGGGGCGACCGCGTCGGGGCCCCCGTTGTTAAAACGAAGGTCGGGGGCGACGCCGCCGGGTTGGCTTACGAAGCTGTCGAACGCGCCCGTGCTGAGAACATAGATCTCCTGTTGATTGATACAGCCGGGCGCCTGCAAAACAAATCAGACCTGATGGCCGAGCTTGAAAAAATGATCCGCGTGATCCGAAAGCTCGATGAGACAGCCCCCCATGCAACCCTTCTTGTGCTTGATGCGACAACAGGTCAGAACGCCCTCAATCAGGTAGAGGTTTTTTCAAAAGTCGCCAACGTGACAGGCCTTGTGATGACCAAGCTTGACGGCACCGCGCGGGGCGGCATTCTGGTGGCCATCGCCGCCAAGTTCAATTTGCCTGTGCACATGATCGGCGTCGGGGAAGGCGTGGACGACCTGCAGGATTTTTCCGCTGAAAACTTCGCCAAAGCCATTACCGGCGCTTGACCACTGAAACGAGTAACATGACCCAGCAGACCGAGAAACAAGACACCCCCTCCAAAAAACCACAAGGTATGAGTGGCAAGCAATGGTTGCGCATGGGCCTGGAGCTGTCCCCCCTTGTTGTCTTTTTTCTGATGAACGCCAAGGCACATGTCTTTTTTGGATCGCCACCGGAAGAAAACATCTTCTACGCCACCGGCTGTTTCATGGTTGCGATCACCATCTCGCTCATCGCAACCTACATCCTCTACAAAACCATCCCGATCATGCCACTTATCACCGGCGCTTTTGTGATGGTCTTTGGCGGACTGACAATTTTTCTACAAGACGAGCAATTCATCAAACTCAAGCCAACCATGACAAACCTTCTGTTTGCCACGGGCCTTTTGGGCGGCCTCGCTCTTGGTAAGCCAACAATGAAATATCTGTTCAACAGTGCCTTCAGCCTCGATGATCAGGGCTGGCGAAAACTCACCCTGCGCTGGGGTCTGTTTTTCATCTTTCTGGCAATCGTCAACGAGATTGTCTGGCGCAATTTCTCAACTGATTTTTGGGTGAGCTTCAAAGTTTTCGGCATCATGCCAATCACGGCAGTCTTTGCCATGGCACAGGTGCGGGTTATTTCTGACCACCAGTTAGGCGACAAAGAAGACGCCTGACGGTCACTCTCTCCCGAACAAATGTCACTTTGACGGCGCCTTTCGAGGCAGCGCATTTCCCGTTTCCCCTTGCGGATTTGAGAAAGGGACCACCGCATCCTGGTTAATGACGGAAAGAAACTGGTTAAGCGCCCAGTGCACGCTGGGAAAAGCGAGTTCATCCCAAGGAATATCGTCCCAGGCAAACAGCCCCACTTCCAGGCTTTCAGGGCCAGCTGAAAAATCAGCGCTGGCAAGCGTCGCCCGGTACATAAGCTGAACCTGTGAAATACGAGGAATATTGTAGACCGCAAGCAAATCACGAATTTCAATAACGGCGTTTGCTTCCTCCATCGCCTCTCGCTTTGCGCCTTCCTCGCTGGTCTCACCTTCCTCCATAAACCCGGCGGGCAAAGTCCAAAACCCCCGGCGGGGTTCAATAGCGCGGCGGCACAACAGGTATTTCCCCCCGAAAGTAACAACCGAGCCAACAACGATTTTGGGATTCACGTAGTCAACAAATCCACACGTATCGCACACGGAGCGTATGAAAGTATCATCCGGCGGCACCTTGCGGCTGAACGCGACAGCCGTCACAGTTTTGTTACTGCTCCGACTGATTTTTTCGTTGCCATCTTCATTCATGGTTATCGTTCATCGCCTCTTCCGCTTACGGATTGATCAAACGGGGGAGCGACAAATTGACGCCCTCCTGACCTGCAGGGCCGTACTAACACAATAAATTGCACACGAATGACCCGACCGCGCACACAAGGGCTTGGCGCCCTCGCTCAAATATGCAATCTGTTGTCCGAACGATGGTCCACAGATATTTCTCCTGCAAGGCGCGCCGCTGAAATGCCCCACCTATCCCGGTTGGGCTTTTTTGATTGCCCGCGCAGGAAAAACGTCACAGGTCTGAAAACAACAAAATGTAAAACCGTACGGAAGCGAAGATATACCCCCAAGACCACACTTCGACGTACGCAAAATGTTCTAGAGGAGTAATTCAATGGCAGCACGCAAATCAAAAGGCTTCGACCTCGAAGGGTCTCTGAGCCACATGCTGCGCCGCACACAGCAATTTGCCTATGACCAGTTCACTCAAAACCTGAGCAGTGCGAGCTTAACGCCCCGCCAGTTTATCGTTCTGGTTGCCGTCAATGATGCTGAGGGCCTGAGCCAGACAGATCTGGTCAATCGCACCGGCATCGACCGCTCGACCCTCGCCGATATGGTCGCACGTATGATCGAGAATGGTCTGCTCGCCCGCAAGCGCACAAAAGAAGATGCCAGGGCGAACTCTGTCCGTCTGACAGCAGTCGGTCGAAGAGCCCTCAAAGCCACCGAGCCGGGTGCCGAAGAGGCAGAAGCAACATTGCTGGCGCTTATCCCCAAAACCGTCCAGCGCGAGCTGAAGCGGAACCTGGCCCTGCTGTCCGACGCTGTTCTTGAAGCCAAGGAAAATGCCTTGCCGGTCCCCAAGAAGGGCATTCGGCGCAAACCTGCCGCAAAACGCCCAGCGACAAAAAAGAAAACCCCTGCGCGTAAAAAAGCCACGCGGCGCTAATCAGAAAATCACTGTCGTGATGAGAACACCGCCAAGGATCAGCCCTTCGGCGGTGTTTTCCGTTAGGTCACCCGGCTAAACGCTGATGTCCAA
>CAZFHW010000110.1:0-4553 GCA_964518885.1 uncultured Parvibaculum sp.
GCAAAACCAGCAGCCAAGAAGACCGTCGCGAAAAAGGCAGCGCCCAAAAAGGCGGCGGTAAAGAAAACCGCAGCAAAACCAGCGGCCAAAAAGACAGCCGCGAAAAAGGCAGCGCCAAAGAAAGCAGCCCCCAAGAAGGCCGCACCGAAAACCGCCGCGAAAAAAGCGACCGCCAAGGGAAAAACCGCTGCAAAAAAGAAAATCACCAGCAAAGCCGCGAAATTAGCCGCTCTCGAAAATCCGCCAAAAAAACCCACGCCCCGAAAGAAATCAATCGTGGCGCGGCCTGAGCGGTCAGAGCGCATCGATCCGACCGCCATCCGCCCAGCCCCTAAGCGTGAAACAAAAGTAACGGCAACACCTGCGGCGCGGCCCAGCAAACTCGAGTTCAAGATAAAGGAATTCGTCGTATATCCAGCTCACGGTGTTGGACGGGTCACTTCGGTTGATCGTCAGGAAGTTGCCGGACATGAGTTGGAGCTTTACGTCATTACGTTTGCGAAAGACAAAATGACCCTGCGCGTCCCGACCAACAAGTCAGAAGCCGTGGGCCTGCGCAAATTGTCCGAGCCCAAAGTGGTGGCCAACGCGATCAACACGCTAACAGGCAAAGCCAAAGTTAAACGGACAATGTGGAGCCGTCGGGCACAGGAATACGAAGCGAAAATCAACTCAGGTGATCTGATCTTCATCGCTGAAGTGGTCCGCGATCTGTACCGCTCCGATAAACAACCAGAACAGTCCTACTCAGAGCGTCAATTGTTTGAAGCCGCCATCGACCGCATGGCACGGGAAGTAGCCGCTGCCGAAAGCCTTGATGACGCCGCATCCATTAGCCGACTGGAAACAGTATTGATAACGGCTGCAGGAAAAGCTGAGAAGAAAGCAGAAGAAGCCGCTCAAGCAGCCGAAACGGCTCCATAGCATTCTTCAAACGAGGACAGATACGCCATTAAAGGGATCCGGAGCACCGGGTCCTTTTTTTGTGCCGCTAGTCTTCCTCAACGATCAGTTTGACAGAGCGGCCAACGCGCAATGGCCCGCTCTGTGACACAGCATTCAACAAGTTGAACCTCGCAAGCCGGTCATCACCAAACGCCATCTGCTGAACCAGGTCGTCATAAGTCTTCCCTGCACGAACGGCCACAATGCGGAGACGCAGTGGCCTGATCGACGCCGCCTCCTCAGCGTTCATCAACCGAAAACTCTCAACCATATCTGCAATTGCCAGGTCATACCTGCCGCCTACCTGAGGCGGCACCCCGACTAGAAACCGGTAGACCAGATCAGGCGCCGCTTCGATGGCAAACGCCTGGGCCGCCAGCCCCCGAAGTCGCGTCCGTGCTGAACTTGTCGCCAGACCATCAACCTCAAAGACCCGCACATCGTGAAGCACAAGCGACGTCGCCCAATCATCCGTCAGGTACTCCGCAATCTCCTGATCCGGCTGTTTCTGTGATGTGTCAAACTTCACAATAATTTTGTCTGGACCGATCACCCAAACAGCGTCGCGGGTATTCGCCAACTGAAAATCCTGGGGAACTCGAAACCGGTACTGCTCATCGACCTGAATAAAATCATGACCGCGAATGTAGCCATCTTCGCGGCTCTCTCCATAAAGAAGCCCGTCAATCTCAGCATAGAAGCGCTCTCTGCCCCGCTCCGATAAAGTTTCGCCTGACATTTCACGTGCGGCATAACCAGCCGCATCGCTCACCCTATCGGCAAACGCTGGATGGCTCGACAGCCATCCCACCTGGTTGGCATTGTATGCCTCCCCCAGTTGCCGGGCCTGAAAAGCTGCATAATTGCTCATGGATTGAAGGAAGTCCCGCACGGCCAGCGCGTCATACCCCGCCCGCGCGAGATAGCCGACAGCCAAAAGATCGGCCTCCCGTTCCTGGGAACGGGAGTATCCGGCCAGCAAACCTTTCGCACCCTGGGAGAGCACGCCATCAACAACGGTTTGCCCCAGGAACACACCGGCAAGGGCGCCGAGGATAGAAGTACCTGCGGCAGCCGTTCGCCGCTGGGCGGCATGGCGCGCGTTCACGTGGCCAATCTCGTGCGCCAGCACACCGGCAAGTTCGGCCTCATCGTTCGCCATCGCCAGCAACCCGCGCGTAACATAGATATAGCCACCGGGAAGCGAAAAGGCATTCACCGCCGGACTGTCGAGAACAGTAACGGTATAGCTCCGGACCGGCTGCGCTGAACGCACCACAATACGCTGAACGAGCGATGACACATATGCGTCGATGCCACCTTCACCATAGGCGCCGCCATAAGCCTCAAGAATCCGCGGGTGGGCCAGCGCACCAATCGCCGCTTCCTCCTGCGCATCGACCAGGATCAGTTCATGCACCCCGGTTTCCGGGTTGGTCGAGCAACCACCCAACACAATGCTCACCGCCATGAAGAAGCCCAACACACCTGAATGTCGGGCGCAGGCTGGCACAGCCGCACCGTTCTCAATGGGCGAGCCAGCAGATCCAAATCGCAGCGGGTGCAACCAATCCTTCATAAACACATCATCTCCCCCAATACCTCAAAAAGCCTGAACAAAGCTCATGAGGGCGGTACGCGGCCAGGCAAAAGCTCAATCTGCTCGGGATGTGTCGCAATGATCTCCGGCCCGTTATACGACTTGAGCCACCCCCGCACACGAACCCAAGCACCGGCATAAAGTTCCGGTCCATCGACGAATTTTCGCAGATCGCGGGGGGCGATTGTGATGGTAAAATCGTCTCGCCAATCCGCCCCAAAGTTCATGAACACCCGCCCCCGGACAATAGCCACATCACGGACCCTCCCTTCGATAAGTTGAAAACTGTTTTCCAGCTGAAGAAGACCCACGAGATTGTCGGCAGGGAGCGGTGCGTAATAGTCGAGCCCCCAGATGCCACGACGGTCTTGGCGCGCGTCACCCTCGAATGCGAGCAAGGCGCCCACACACGCTCTGTTGTCAGCAAAAGAATAAACCCGGGCCAGCCCAGCCGCGATCATCCGGGCCTGCACCCAACTGCCATCGTCCAGGTGAAGGTGGGCAAGCAAGCGGCCATATCGATCTTGCCTTGTCCCCCCATATGACATTTGGACAGACCTGTTGAGGACCATGGCCGCCAACAGAGCGCGCGCTTCTTCGGCCAATGGCCAATCTTCAAAATGGGCGCGCCCCAAAGCAAGTTTTGGCGCCTGCAAACCGACCAGACGAATTTCCCGCCCGTCCTCCAGTCGCACCGTGTCCCCATCCACAATCGAAACGATTTTGACGGTTTCGCCGACCTCCAGACCACACACGCGCGCGCTCTCAGCCCATGCTGGTTGGACCAGACAGGGCGCCAGAAGAACAATCCAGCACATGGAAAGAAATCGAATGAGCGATTGTCCGCTAAGCCACTTCTGAAACCTGCGTAATGCCTGCTCGGTAAGCAATGATTGCAGCCTCTGTGCGGTTCCGCACGCCAAGCGTATTGAGAATCGCATTGACGTGAAGCTTGACCGTGGCGAGAGCAATACCAAGCTGCGTTCCGATCTCCTGGTTGGAAGCCCCCCGACCCAGCTCTTTGAGAACGTCCATCTGCCGCCGCGTAAGCTTTTTGAGACCAGCGTCTTCAAAAACAACCCTAGGCTCTTCAAACCCCGGCGTATCTGGGGTCAAGATAGACTCTGGCACATAACGTCCACCCGACAAAACAAGCCGAACCGCATTGACCAGCACCGGCGGTTCTGTCCGTTTGGAGACAACCCCCGCAACACCGGTATCAAGGTACCGCCGAACAACATCTGCTCGATCTTGTACATGGATCAAAATCACGGCTCCAATGCCGTCGATTGCCTGCAATTTTGCAATCGCCGCCATGTCTCTTCCAGATTGTAGAGGCAAATCGAACAACACCACATCGGCCTTGTCGTGTTCATCACCCAAATCGACCAATTCGTCGATCGATTTCATTTCCAAAACCGTCGCAATTGGATCCACATCACGGAGAATGCTCGCCAATCCCAAACGGCACTGTGGAAACTCGCTGATAACTATTAGCTTCATGTCGCTTAGCCCCCCGGCCCTAGCGCACAAAAAACCCACAAGAACTCTGCCTCTTTGCAAAAGAGATCCCAATTCTCGCGGGCACAATCATGCATTACTCTACTATTAGGTATCGTTTTAAGATCAAACCGCAACGGATGAAAGCCACAATTTATTAAAGGTTATAGGACGTCGTCGCCCCTAAGTCCATACCCGGTGGAGCCGCTGCTGACCCAACGTAAGGGTGACGCCGTACGCTATTTCTAGAGACCTGCTACGTGTTCCGATAGGTCAATGTCTTGCCTCAAACCGCACCAACAGGCCGGGAAATGTTTTTAAGTCGCGACCACAGAACCCAACCGCGGCATGTTTTTAGCGACGCCGACGAAAATTACCTGCGGCTAGATCGCTCTGGTATATAGATCGGCATTGCGCCGTCTGAACGGTCCCGTAGCTCAGCAGGATAGAGCATCAGATTCCTAATCTGAGGGTCGGTGGTTCGAATCCACTCGGGATCACCAGAAGG
>CAZFHW010000110.1:4653-9914 GCA_964518885.1 uncultured Parvibaculum sp.
GCCTCTCAATGACAAAAGCCGGTTGCTACGCCGCGTACTTCTCGGTAACGCCGCATTCTCCACCACAACCGGCGTGCTCTGTCTGCTGGACGGTGCTGCACTGAGCCAGATATTCAACATCCCTGATCCTCTGTTACTGTCAGGTCTTGGTATTCAGCTTCTCGTGTTTGCTGCTTTTATAGTCTGGGTTGCCACCCGCCAGAAAATGTCCCTCGCCTTGGCGTGGACGATCATTGCGCTTGATTTTGGGTGGGTTGTCGGCTCGGCAGCGCTTCTCCCCTTTGTGACGGGTATTCTGACGACAGCAGGCACAACCGCCATGATCCTGATCGCGGGGAGCGTCGGCGCCTTTGCGGCCGGACAGGTTGCAGGGGTGCGGCGGCTTCAGTCCTCTTAACGACAAACAGCCCTCACGCCGAGAGACGGACGCTCCCAGCCGTTTTGAAAACCTGGAAACCCTATCGCGATGCCCATCACCTTGCTAAGACAGGCGCATGAGTGGGCATCGCAAACATATTTTGGTTATCAAACACGGCGCTTTGGGCGATGTGATCCAATGCGAGGGTGCGCTGCGCGACATCCGAGCACATCATCAAGCCGATGAGATCACGGTCCTCACAGAACCTGCCTATGCCAAGATAATGAAACGTTCTCCCTCGGTAGACCACGTCATCCTCGATCCCCGTGCACCACGTTGGCGCCTCGACAAGATGTGGGGCTTGGGAAAACGGCTACGCGCCACAAACTTCGATATGGTTTATGACCTGCAGAACTCGTCGCGCACGGCAGATTATTTCCGTTGGTTTTTCACTGGGACAAATTGGTCGGGCACAGCGCCCGGCTGCTCGCATCCCCACAAGGCGCCGAACCCAAAATCCATTCACAGCCTGCAACGGCTGGAGGGGCAGCTACGCGACGCAGGCGTGTCTTGCCAACACACCAGCCGTCCAGATCTAAGCTGGATGGCGGCAGACGTCTCCGCGCTGCTTCAAAGTGAAAATCTCAAGCCGGGCTTCATCTTGCTGATCCCGGGATCTTCTGCCGCACACCCGCAAAAACGATGGCCTCACTACGCAGACCTCGCCGCGCGCTTGATCGAAGCAGGAAACGCGGTTGTCACCGTTCCAGGACCAGACGAGCTTGACCTATGCGCCACCATTCCAGGCACAACACTGACCGCTGGATCGTTTCTAGGATGGTTCGACCTTGCAGGTGTAATCGCAAAGGCCGCCTTCATTGTCGGCAATGATACAGGACCCACCCATCTCGCCGCGCACATGAACATGCCCGGCCTCGCCCTTTTCGGACCACACACGAGTGTCGAAAAAACCGGTATCGCGCGGGAAAACTTTGACGCCATCGAAGTGGCGGACCTGGCAGCGCTGAACGTGGACCGGGTCTACAACGCCATCATCACAGAGATGAACTCTCATTCAAATTCAGTGTAGGACTTTTCTTCAATCACCTGTGCACCGGTCAGCAGGTTGATATCTTTTTTGAGCGCAGCCCGCTTGTCATTGGTGACATAGACAGCACGCGCGAGCGCCACAAATTTTTCACCAAAGTCTTTGTCCCGCTCGCATTGACGAATATCGTCTTCGATCTCCCAAAGAGCCTCATTCACTTCCTTGAGAGCCACCGTAAGCTTTTGCAGATCCGCACTATCTTCCAAATTTGCATCCCGCCCGGCACTCAATACGTCCAGTTCGTAGCGGACGTTTTTCAGCTTTCCCGCATCGGTCATACGTTCGGACTTGATCGTAAGAATTGTAATTTTATCGATCAATTCGCCGGAACCGACTTCGATCAAGATGGGTTTGGAAGATGCCATGAGTTTACTCGCTTAAGCCTTTGGCGCCCTCTGGCGCTCTTCATCAGAAACTGCCTTATAGAGGAAGTTGGGTGTCGCGCCCAGTCCAGAGCACGACCGGCGCATAATTTGGCATCCGCCCTATATTTCCAACCATCGAGGCATTTCGGAGAACAGCGGGACGTGCAAAAATGGCCGTAATGCCAGCACAGATAGGGTGTCGCCTTGTTTTCCGACGCCTGAGAACCTGAGGACTCTATGAAAAGCGCCACACCACGACGAAATTGGTTGGACAGACCGCAGGAAGAACGCCGCCTGCATACCCGCGTCGGCCAGCCGTGGTTGCGCATAGAAACGCAAGGTTTCGCCTACATCGCCCTCGATTGGTCGGCGGGAGGCGTGGCCATTGACCATTTCCACGATGCCGGCCCCGTTGGCACTTTCATATCCGGACAGGTCGGTTGGGCGACAGCCGATAGCCTCTTCCCCTTTACGGGTGACCTCGTGCGTCAAATATCCCCCGGCACAACCGTCCTTCGCTGGCTCGATATCCCCGCCGACTTTTTAGCCCAACTGGACCAGATCGCCCGACAGCGGTGAGGGGAGACAGAGAGGACCGCTTTCCCCCAAAGCAAGGCAAATTTGCCGAATTGGTCACAAAAACAGAAATCTGCCCTGCACTCCTGCGTCACTCTCGATTTGTGCGAGGCAGTTTGCTAACTTCGCAGCTCATTTCTGCTCGACAAACCCCGCGAGGCCGATAATATCGCGCCCGCTACTGACAATTTTGAAAATTGAGGACGCCATGCCCACTTATAAGGCGCCGGTCGAGGACTTCAAATTCCTCTTCCACGAACTACTCGAAATCGAAAAGCGCACCGACCTGCCTGGATTTGCAGATCTGACGCCTGACATGACAGGCGCCATTCTGGAAGGCGGCGCAAAATTCTGCGAAGAAGTTTTGCAGCCCCTGAACCAGATCGGCGACGAGTACGGATGTGTTCTGGAAAACGGCGTGGTGCGAACACCCCCCGGCTTCAAGGAAGCATTTAAGAAATATTGCGAAGACGGATGGAACCGTTTAGGCGCACCCGAAGAACTCGGCGGCGCAGGCCTCCCTGCTGTGATCACATTTGCATTCTCAGAAATGGGGTCGTCTGCCAATCAGGCCTTCACCATGTATCCCGGCCTCACCAATGCCGCCTATGGCGCACTCTATGCAACCGGCGAAGATTGGATGAAAGAACACGTCGTGACCAAAATGGTCTCCGGCGAATGGACCGGCACCATGTGCCTGACCGAACCTCATTGCGGCACCGACCTCAAGCTCATGCGCACCAACGCTGTTGAGCAGGAAGACGGCACATACCTCATGAACGGCACCAAGATTTTCATCTCTGGTGGCGACCATGACATGACCGACAATATCATTCACATGGTCATCGCGAAAATTCCCGACGAAAACGGGAAACTGGCGAACGATCTCTCAACCGTGAATTTCTTCATGGTCCCCAAATTCCTGGTCGATCCTGAAACAGGTGCCATGACAAAGCGCAATGGTGTTTCTGTTGGCTCCATCGAGAAAAAGATGGGCATTAAGGGAAACTCCACCTGCGTGCTCAACTTTGATGATGCTGTTGCCTACAAACTTGGTGGCGCACCAAAAACAACCAAGAAATCCGCCGACGGCAAGAAAGAAAAGTCGAAATCAGCCGGTATGGCGGGCATGTTTGGCATGATGAACGGCGCCCGCATGGGCGTTGGCATCCAGGGCATCGCCGTGGGAGAAGTCTCCGTGCAGAACGGAGTTGCCTACACGCTGGAACGCACCGCTGGCCGCTCTCTGACCGGGGCAAAATTCCCTGATCAGTCTGCCGACCCGATCATCGTGCACCCGGATGTGCGCCGCCTGCTGCTTCAGTCGCGCGCCTTCGTTGAAGGCGCCCGCGCCCTGGCAATGTATGTGTCGATGCTCTTTTCCGTACAGAACAGCGCAGCCGATCCAAAAGAACGCGAAGAAGCCGCCGACCTTAGTCAATTGCTGACCCCGGTCATCAAGGGCTACTTCACCGATAAAGGTTTTGAAGCGGCCAACGCTTCAATGCAGGTCTTTGGGGGACACGGGTATGTCCGCGATCACGGCATGGAGCAATTCGTCCGCGACGCGCGCATCAACCAGGTCTATGAAGGCGCAAACGGCGTTCAGGCGCTGGATCTTGTCGGCCGCAAAATGACTGCCAAGGGTGGTCGGGCAACAATGACCTTCTTTGGCAAAATTGAAGCCTTCATCAAAGAAAATGAAGGCGACAAGGCAATGGAGCCTTACATCAAACCGCTTTCGACAGGCTATGAACGCATGGGCAAAGCGGCAGGATGGCTGATGGAGAACGCACCCGACAATTTCGATAATGCGGGTTCAGCTTCTTACGAGATGATGAACATTTTCGGCATCATGTCCCTTGGCTGGATGTGGGCAAGAATGGCAAAAATTTCTCTGGCCAAACTTGAATCTGGCGAAGGCAATCAGGCTTTTTACGAGCGCAAACTTCTGCTCGCGAGAATCTGGCTGGAACGTGAAGTGCCATACACTGCAACAGCTCTTGAACGGATTGAACTGGGGTCCGGAGACATCATGGCTCTGGAAGCGGACGCTTTCGTTTCCTAAAGCAATTCGTTTAGCTTAAAGCACTAAAACCCCGCCCGGAGTATTGGGCGGGGTTTTTATTTGTAAATCAGAAATACTTTTCCGTACAAAATAGTATTTACACAACTTACCCAGAACTGCTTTACTAGATCATGACCTTTCAATCGCCCTACTACGAACAGGTGTTGAGTTATTGGAAGTCCCTGTGCGCGAATGGTCAGATGCCGACATCGTCCATGTTCGATCCAATCGAGATACCCGCCTCGATGCAGAACATCACGCTGTGGGAGATGGATGAGAACGACGCAATTCGGTGCCGCCTGGCAGGCACATCTGTTGTTGAGAGAATGAGCATCGATATTACCGGTGCGGAACTGTCAGACATCATGGGTCCCAAAGCCCGGCACGTCCTTGTCACTGACTTCCAAACCATGCTCAGTCATCCCTGCGGCGTCTGGTATGCCCTCATCAACCGACATCCAACAGGCAAGGTTGTGATCGTCGATTCACTCATACTGCCCCTCAGTGCAGAACCAGGGAAATTGCCGAAGTTCGTGATGATGCACGGACAGCGCGAAGTCCTTGGCTATGAGATTGACGAGGCCAAGCTTGAGCTCGGCCGTGGTTTTCACGAACACATCTATGTCGATCTGGGATGGAATGTACCTCCCCTCCAGAACGAGACGAGCGCCTGAGCGCACCCGGTGTTCGACATTTTGAACAACCGATAGCATCGCCGCTTTTCCAAACGCCAATACTGCGTCATTCTGCGGGACAGAGGAGTGAGCATGACTGAATATGACGCAT
>CAZFHW010000111.1:0-9881 GCA_964518885.1 uncultured Parvibaculum sp.
TATCTTTTTGATTTGCAGGCAACCCATAATCCGCATCGCTGGTATCTTCCGGTGGAAGAGAAGCTGAGCGTTGGCCCGCCGGGTAAACTCTTCCTGTTTGGCGGCGTCGGGCTTGCCGCCTCTCTGCGCGCGATGGAACAGACGACGGGGCGCCCCGCCATCTGGGCAACGGCTCAGTACATCTCCTTTGCACGCGTTGGCGATATTGTGGATCTTGATGTGGTGGTGCCCGTCCATGGAAAGTACAACACGCAGGCACGCGTGGTGGGGCATGTGGGGGATCGGGAAATTTTTACTGTCAACGCAGCCCTTGGTGAACGGAGCAGTGAGTTTTCAACGCAATGGGCGGAGATGCCGTCTGTTGTTCCCCCTTCTGAATGTGCACCTGTGGACCATTGGCGCGAAGACCGAGCCGACCTGCATGGACGGATGGATGTCCGTGTCGTTAAAGGACGTTATGGCGAAGAACGTAAAAACGGTGGGTTGAGCGAAGACGGACAAGTGGTTCTGTGGGTGCGTATGCGTGAAGGCCTGCCGGTCAATTCAAGTGCGCTCGCGGTGATGGCAGACTTTGTGCCTTCTGCCATCGGCAATGCCATTGGTCGTAACGCTGGGGGGAACAGTCTTGATAATACGATCCGCATTCGGCGGATTGTGGAGACGGACTGGGTGCTTTGTGACATTCGTATTCACGGCGTTCACAATGGATTTGCCCATGGACGGATGCACTTGTTTGCTGAGTCCGGCGAGTTGATGGCGAGTGCAAGCCAGTCGGTAATCCTACGTATCCACGACTAGTTGGTTCGCAGGATATTTTCGACCCAGTTTTTGACTTCGCGTGTGCGTATCTCCGGGTCTGTCACGTCCTGATCGATGCCGAGCCGCCAGGAAATATCCATGCGGTCAGGGTCGGCGTGGAGCGCCTCCAGGTCGGCGACGAAACTGTTTGCCGTTTGGTGGTTGGCGAAGCGCCCCTCCTCCACCAGACCATCCATGCGAAAGCGGGTGAGAGCCGCAATTTCGGCCAGATCATATTCAGGATGGTATTGCACGGCCCAAAACGGCGTACCATCGCGCTCAATGATCGCGGCCTGGATGGGGGTGATCTGGTTTCCCGCCAGCAGTGTGGCGCCGGTTGGCAGGGTCTCCACATCATCGAAGTGACTTGTGAACCCATCAAAGACAATCGGCTTGCCCGCATATAGGGGGTGTGCGCGCCCGGCATCTGTCAGGGAAATCTTGCGAGCGATGCCGAACTCCCGCCCGTTGGGGTTTAGTCGGCATGTGCCGCCCGCTGCCAGAGCAGCGATTTGCAGCGCCCAGCAACTGCCAAAGCTTGGGACGCCGCTCGACGAAAGGGCGCGGGAGAGCTCCACTTGGCGCACTACGTCTGGCGTGTCGTGATAGACGGTGAGGCTGGAGCCTGTCCAAAGGGCGGCATCGAAATCACCCAGAGACGCTCCTTGCGGGATCTGCTCATCTGCGTCGGCGGGGTGCAGGATGGTTATGTTGGCATCGGGCAAAAAGCGTCGGATCATGTTTTTGTAGAGTGTGCCCGCCAGTGTGCAGCCTGCCTCGCTTAAGCGCGTGCGGCCAAGGCGGTCATAGCCATCAATGATGAGAAGGTTCTCGCTCATATCTCAGGATACTCAGACTGGCTTTTCACCGTTTACGGTTACGCGGTAGAGCAAGCGCTCATAATCGACATAGTCATCGACCGCATAATGCTGGACGCAGCGATTGTCCCACATGGCAACCATGCGGGTGTCCCACTGGATGCGGCAGCCAAACTCCGGGCGGGTGCCATGCTCAAAGAGGTATGTCAGAAGCGGTTTGCTTTCCTCTTCGCTCATGTCCTCAAAGCGGATTGTGAACATGGGGTTCACGTAGAGTGCTTTCTTGCCCGTGATGGGATGGGTGCGGACCACCGGGTGGACCACTTCGTCATACACGCTGTCGGAGCGCTTGTAGGTGATCGCTGTTTTGCCAGCGTATTTTTCTTCCGCTGTTTCTGAGGTGTAGGCGTATTTGGCGCTATGCACTGCATTCAGATTGCCGAGCATTCTTTTCATGCCATCGGACAGACGTTCATAGGCGACATATTGGCTGGCGAAGAGTGTGTCTCCTCCCTGGGGCGGTACGACATGGCTGTAGACGATCGATCCCATGCTGGGCTCTTTGAAAAAGGAGTTGTCGGTGTGCCAACCGACGCCGAAACTGGCGGACTCACCTGCTGGCTTCAGCATTTTGATCATCTCTGGGTGTTCGTCCATTCCGTTGACGATCGGGTGCACTTCCAACTCGCCAAAGCGTCGGGCAAAAGTGATTTGCTGTTCGTGGGTCAGGTCCTGCTCCCGAAACACCAGTACAGAGTGGTCGTAAAAGACTGTGCAAATTTTGTCGAAGGTGGCGTTCGACAGATCGGTGAGGTCAACGCCTATGATTTCTGCACCCAGTGATCCCGTTACCGGTTTCACCTGAAATTCCTGTCCTGTCATTTGTCTTCCTCCGATCGTTGGGTGATTAGGATCTCACCCGGATGCTTTGTGGATCATATAGGGGTTTGGTCGATGCGATAGCCGGAACAAGCCGACCCGCCACATTGATTTGATAATTTTTGTTCGTGAGGTCTGCCAGTTTTTCCCCTGGGGAGCGGGGCACGTAACCCATACCAACGGCAGCACCCAGGTGATGGCCATAATTCCCCGATGTCAGAAAGCCTATCTGGGCGCCGTCGCAGAGAATGGGTTCATTGTGAAAGAGCAGCGGCTCGGGCTCGCGCAGCTGAAAGTGTAACAGGCGTCTGCGGGGCCCTGTTTCTTTCAATTGGAGCACCGCGTCACGGCCGATGAAATGGCCGAACCGGCTTTCCGGCTTGTCGGTTTTGACAGCGAAACCAAGACCGGCTTCCAGAACGTGATCCTCGTCTGATATGTCATGCCCGAAGTGGCGGTAGCCTTTTTCCAGACGGCAGCTGTCCAGCACATGCATGCCAGCAGCGGTGAGGTTCCAGTTTCTGCCCGCCTTCCAAAGAGTGTCGAAAATATGGAGGGCCATGTCGGCGGACACATAGAGCTCGTATCCCAGTTCGCCAACATAGGTGATGCGGTGAGCGCGGACCTGGCTCATGCCAAGCTCAATCTCTTTTGTCGAGGCAAACGGGAAGGTGTCGTTTGAGAGGTCGGTGGAGGTGAGGGATTGCAGGAAATCGCGGGCCTTTGGTCCCATTAGGGCAATCACTGCTTCACCAGCGGTGACGTCGGTTGCGATACAATGGGCGTCATCTGGAATTTGGCGGGTCAGCCAGTTCCAGTCGCGCTGGTGAACCCCTGGGGCTGTTACCACCAGGAAAGCGGTAGGAGACAGCCGGGTGACGGTGAGGTCGGCTTCGATGCCGCCCCGATCATTCAACCATTGTGTGTAGACGATCCTGCCCGGAGCGACGGCAATGTCATTGGCGCAGATGCGTTGCAGTACGGCTTCGGCATCTGGGCCTTCCACCCGAAACTTGGCGAATGAGGAAAGGTCGAAAAAGGCGAGGCCATTGCGCACAGCGTGATGTTCACCGGCGGCGTTTTCGAACCAGTTCTGCCGTCCCCATGAATATTTGTAAGCAGGGATTTCTCCTGCCTCGCGTTGCTCAGGGGTGAGATACCAGTTTGGGCGCTCCCACCCGGCGACCTCTCCAAAGCAGGCGCCCAGGCCTTCCAACCTTGGATGAAGGGGAGAGCGGCGTATGCCTCGGGCTGTCTCCGCCTGTCGGTAGGGGAAATGGTCGGCGTATAAAAGGCCAAGGGTTTCTTTGGTTCGGTTGTACAGATAGGTGGCGTTGTTCTGAAAAGGCGCCATGCGCCGAATATCAACATCCCACAGGTCGAAGGGAGGGTGTCCGGCGACAATCCATTCCGCCAACGCCTTGCCCGCGCCTCCTGCAGACTGGATGCCGATCGAGTTGAAACCGGCAGCGACATAGAAATTACGAAGTTCAGGCGTTTCACCCAACAGGTACCGGTCGTCGGGTGTGAAACTTTCCGGGCCGTTGAAGAAGGTTGCGATGCCAGCCTTTTCCAAAAGAGGAAGCCGCGCGATTGCTTTTTCCAGGACGGGCATGAAGTGGTCCATGTCTTCGGGCAACTCGTCGAAGCAGAAGCTCTCGGGGATGCCCTCCATGCCCCAGGGTTTGGCGTGTTTTTCAAAGGCCCCGATGAGCAGTTTTCCGGCGTCTTCTTTGAAATAGGCTTCTTCATCCGGCACGCGCAGGGTTGGCAGGTTCTTCTGCAATCCGGCAAGAGGTTCTGTCACCACATAGAAATGTTCGGCAGCGTGGAGAGGAATTGAGCTTCCAGCCCACTGGCCTACCTCGCGCGCCCACATGCCTGCGCAATTGACAACCACGGGTGCCGTAATGGAACCACGATCTGTTTTAACGCCGGTAACATGTCCGTTAGCCTGCAATATGCCGGTGACTTTGGTGTGCTCCAGAATGCAGACACCTTTTGTGCGTGCTCCTTTGGCCAATGCCATGGTGATGTTGACGGGATCGGCCTGCCCATCGCCCGGGACATAGACGCCGCCTTTGACGCCCTTGATGTTTAGAAGCGGATACTGATTCAGGCACTCAGAGGGCGACAACATTTCTGCTTCCACCTCAAAGATGGATGCCATGGCAGCGTTGCGCCGTAGCTCCTCCAGACGTTCATTGGTGAGGGCGAGCGTGATCGAGCCGGTTTGTCGGTATCCGGTGGCTAACCCGGTTTTGCGTTCCAGTGTTGCGTAAAGATCAGCGGAATATTTCGCAAGCGCTGTGAGATTGCGGGTGGCCCGCAGTTGCGCGACAAGGCCCGCGGCGTGCCATGTGGTGCCGCTGGTCAGTTGTTTGCGCTCAAGTAGCAGCACATCTTTCTGACCAAGCTCGGCCAGGTGATAGGCAAGCGAGCAGCCAATGACCCCGCCGCCGATGATGACGATGGCGGCCTCACGTGGCAGCGGCTGGGTCCCGTTGGTCATGATCGTGCGTCAATACACGGGCGGGGCGACGACCCAGACCAGAACGGCTGCGGTGTCGCCTGGATTGTGCCAGCGCAGATTTTGGTCATGGAAGCGGAAGCTGTCGCCGGGTTCCAGAGTGAAATGTTGGTCCTCGACCCAGATTTCCAGTCTGCCTGTCACCAGGAAAGCGGCTTCTTCGGTGGAGCGGTGAATTTTGTGTTTGCTGGTGGCGCCGGGTGCAATTTCGGTCCGGAGCATTTCAAAGCTGCCGGTCAGGTCTGGCGAGAGAAGTTCTTCGGTGAAGCCTTCCTCGCGGCTGCCAACCCGTCTGCGTGCGTGGGCACGGACCACGGTGCCGCGGTCTGCGGGATCTGCGCTGTGGTGCTCAAGAAAAAACCCGATCGGCACGCTCAGAACCGCCCCCAACTTTCGCAGGTCCTCGATACCCAGATTGGAAATACCGCGCTCGATCTGGCTGACATAGCCCACCGAGCGACCAATCTTGTCGGCCAGCGCCTGCAATGTCAGGTTTTTGGCGCGGCGCAGCGCTCGCACGTCTCGCCCGATCGCCTCAGCAACCTGGCGTGTTTCATCGATTTGACCGGTGGCGGTACCCATACACTGCTCCTTGGATGTGAAATTACCACCGTATACGTGAAAATTCTAGATGATTTTTCATTTAGGTTTGATATTGTTGAGGCTTAAAGGGGAAATTCATGTCCGACATCACCGTATTCACTGCCCGCAAAATCCTCACTATGGAGCCCTCTTGTCCAGAAGCGACGGCGGTGGCCGTGCGCGATGGCAAGATTATAGAAGTAGGGTCACTGGAAACGCTGAAGCCCTGGTTGGATGCTCATTCCCATGTGATCGATGACCAGTTTAAGGACCATGTTTTGATGCCGGGCTTTATCGACCCGCATCTGCACCCCACGATGGCGGCGTTTATCCTGCAGATGGAATTTGTGACGGCCCTGGACTGGCGGCTCCCCTGGGGGACGGTGCGGGCGGTCAAAACACAAGAGGCCTTTCTGGCGCGTGTTGCAGAGTTGGACGCTTCGATTGAAGACCCACAAGCGCCGCTCTTTACCTGGGGCTATCATCGCTCCTGGCACGGCAATCTGACATTGCGCGACCTGGATGCGATTTCGACAAGCCGTCCGATTATTCTCTGGCACCGATCATTTCACGAAATCATTGTCAATAGTGCAGCCCTCGCCTGGATGGAACTTGATCAGGCCAAAATCCCAAATGATGCGCAGGTGAAGCTGGCGGACGGTCATTTCTATGAAATGGGGTTGCATCTTGCCCAACAGAAAATCGTGCCTCACCTGCTTCAGCCAGAGCGTTACAAGCTAGGGCTCGACCGCCTTCGCCGTGTGGTTCATTTCGGAGGGCACACAACTATTGGCGATATGGCGGTGGGGATATTCGGCGCAGAGATGGAGATTGCTGCGGCCATCGCCGCCTTTGAGAATGAGGATACGCCTTTTCGCGTGGATATGATCGCGGATGGCAACAGTCTCTCGGCGCGGACAAAAGATCACGCGGAAGCACTCAAGACGGTTGAAAAGTTCCCTGAGAACAACACTCATCGCATCCGGTTTTCCGATCATGTGAAACTTTTCACAGATGGCGCCTTCTTCTCGCAACTGATGATGTTGCAGGACCCGGGATACATAGACGGGCACCATGGGGAATGGTTGATGGTGCCGGAAAACTTCGAGGCGGCAGCGCGGACCTATTGGAATGCCGGATACAAAATACATGTGCACTGCACAGGGGACCTCGGGCTGGAGCTGGCGCTGGATGTGCTTGAGAAATTGCAAGCGGAGCACCCCCGCTTTGATCACCGCTACACGATCGAACATTTCGGGATTTCGACGCCAGAACAGGTGCGCCGCCTCGCCGTCTTGGGGGGATGTATTTCCGCAAATATCTACTACCTGCATGAGCTTGGGCAGCAATATGCGCAGAACGGGGTTGGCTATGAGCGGTCTTCGCAGATGGTGCGGCTGGGAACAGCGATGCGTCATGGTGTGCCGGTTGCCCTTCACTCAGACTATACAATGGCACCGGCGCTGCCACTGAACAGTGCCTGGGTGGCCGTGAACCGTTTGACGGAGAGCGGGGAAGTGTTGGGACCGGAGGAGAGGCTGAGCGTGGATCAAGCGCTTCGAGCGATCACGGTTGAGGCTGCCTATGTGTTGGGCCGGGAACATGAAATCGGGACGATCCGGGCTGGCAAGAAAGCCGACTTTACGGTTCTGGAAGCAGACCCTTATGCGGTTCCGGAGCTTGAGCTGCGCGACATTGCCATTTGGGGCACTATATTTGAAGGTCGCCCATACCCAATTCAGGATTAGCGTGATGTCTGTTGACCCAAGTCCCGAAGTGCCGCTGACCGTGATCGGCGGGTATCTGGGTGCCGGGAAAACAACATTGCTCAACCGTCTGATCGCGGACCCGGCGAGCCCACGGCTCGCGGTTATCGTCAATGATTTTGGCGACCTCAACATTGACGAGCAGCTCATAAAATCGCGCGATGGCGATATGGTGAGCCTGACAAATGGCTGCGTCTGCTGTTCCTTGGGGGACGCGCTCGGTGACGGGCTGGCGGCTCTTTTGCAGCTGATCCCGAAACCCGAACACATTGTGCTTGAGGCGAGCGGTGTGGCGGAACCTAAGCGTGTTGCCCAGTACGGCTATCTGACGCCTGGCATTCGTCTTGCCGCGGTGGTGAGTGTCGCGGATGCAGAAATGGTGGAGCGTCAGGCGCAAGACAAATTTGTTGGGGCTCTGGTGCAGAGCCAGTTGCGCGACGCTGATCTGATTGTTTTGAGCAAGACCGATCTGGTGTCGGAAGACCGGTATCAACAGGTGCGCGCATGGCTCGATACGCTTGTGGAGACCCCTCGCATCGTTGATATGGTTCAGGGAAACCTGCCGGCGTCGATCCTTTTGGGTGAGGGAACATTTGTGCCGTCACCGGGTGATGGGCACGTCCACGGACCAGCTTTTTCCAACTGGTCTTATGTCTCAGACGATGTGTTTGACGCAGGCAAGGTGGAGCGCGTGCTGGAAACGCTCTCTCCCACTATCGTCCGCGTGAAAGGATTTCTCAAATGCACGGATGGGTTTGCAACCGTCCATCTTGCTGGGCGCAGGATCAGCCTAGAGCAGACGGTGCTTCCGGGAGACGTATTGCGAACCCAGCTGGTGTTCATTGCGACTGGGGAGGAGATGGAGACGGAGGAGTTGCGATTGTCACTTGAGGCCTGCCGCGTTGGGGATGGAAACTAAGAGGGACTGCTTTCCAGTTCTTCGCGTTGCATTTCCAGTGCCAGCCACCGTTCTTCTGTTTTCCTAAGTTCGGCCTCTATGATTTCAAGCTCAGAGGCAGTCTTTTGGAATTTTTCCGCGTCGCGTGAAAACAGAGCCGGGTCCGCGAGTGCCTTTTTCAGGGTAATGATGTCGGCTTCCAGAGTGGCCATTTTCTTAGGCAATGTTTCAAGGGCATGCTTGTCCTTGAAGGACATTTTTTTACGCGAAGATGACGCTGAACGAGACTTCTTTGCTGCGGTTGGTGCTCGTTCGTCTACCTCGGCTGGGGTCGCTCTGGCAGAAGCTCGTTGTACCTGCATGTCGGAGTAACCGCCCGCATATTCCTGCCACCGCCCCCCTCCTTCTGAGTGGATGACGGAGGTCACCAGACGGTCGAGAAAGTCTCTGTCGTGGGAAACCAGAAGGACTGTTCCCTCATAGGTGCAGAGTAAGTCTTGAAGCAGGTCGAGCGTTTCCAGGTCCAGATCATTTGTGGGCTCGTCGAGGACCAGAAGGTTGGATGGTTGTGCCAGAGCCCGGGCGATCATCAGTCGCCCCCGCTCCCCGCCCGATAATTTGCGGATAGGGGTGCGCGCCTGTTCTGGCATGAAGAGAAAATCCTTCATGTAGGAAATGACGTGACGCTGTCCCTCACCGAGGGACACCATATCGCTGCCGCCTCCGGTCAAAGCATCTTTCAAGGTGGTGTCTGGCGGCAGGCTTTCGCGCTTTTGATCCAGTGTCACCATATCGAGATTGGTGCCCCGGCGTACGCCGCCTTCATCCGGCTCAGAGACGCCGGTGAGAAGATTGAGCAGGGTTGTCTTGCCCGCCCCATTGGGGCCGATGATGCCGATCCTGTCGCCACGTAAAATGCGGGTGGAAAAATCTTTGACGATGGGCGGGCCGCCGAAACTCTTTGAGACGTTTTCAAGTTCAGCCACGAGCTTGCCGGACAGACGCCCTGTCTGTGTTGAAAGTTGAACCTGGCTGGTGCCACGGCTTAAATCACGCCTGGCTTCCTCCGTTGTTTTGCGTAGGGCGTGGAGGTCTCCAAGACGTCGTACATTGCGTTTGCGCCGGGCAGTCACACCATAGCGCAGCCAGTGTTCTTCCCGTTTGATCTTGCGTTGCATCTTGTGGGCATCGCGTTCTTCTTCTTCCAGCAATTTGTCACGCCAGGCCTCGAACTCCCCGAAGCCCTGCGAAAGCGTGCGGGTGGTGCCCCGGTCCAGCCAGATGGTGCTGCGTGACAGGGTGCTCAAGAAACGCCGGTCATGGCTGATGATGACAAGAGCGGACCGTGTGGAGGCCAGTTCTTTTTCAAGCCATTCAATGGCGGGCAAGTCCAAGTGGTTGGTAGGCTCGTCCAGCATGATGATGTCAGGTTCGGGGGCGAGTGCCTGGGCCAGCGCTGCGCGCCTGCTTTCCCCACCGGAAAGATGGGCAGGATCCTCGTCGCCGGTCAGGCCTAGTTCCTGGAGCAGATACTGGGCACGGTAGTTTTCATCGCCCTCGGTCAGCCCTGCTTCAACGAAGTCACGGGTGGTCTGGAAGCCGGAAAAATC
>CAZFHW010000112.1:0-2637 GCA_964518885.1 uncultured Parvibaculum sp.
AGCGTCAAAACACTGGCGTCCTTGCCCGCGAGCCAGACGAGGATAAGCATGGCGGCAATGGCAAAACCTATCGCGAAAAGGGGAATGGCGATGGAAGCCATGGCGGCGAAGCCATAATAGATGGCAACGACCGCGCCCAGACCAGCACTTGCCGACACGCCGATGACGCTGGGGTCCGCAAGCGGGTTGCGCAGCAGGCCTTGGATGGCCGCCCCCGCCAGCCCCAGGGAACCACCAACCATCGCCCCGAGCAGAATACGCGGCAGGCGAATTTCCTGAACAATGAAGACATGCCGCTCATCCCCCGTGCCACCGAGCGCCCACAGGACGTCTGCAACCCCGAGTGGGGCGTACCCTAGGAACAGAGCTGCCCCCATGGTGAAGATAAGCAGCGAAGCGAGTGCGATGGCTGCGCCGTATTTCTGATCAGACAAGGTCAATAGTCGATGCCCCGTTTGGCTTTTATCCCCGCCTCGAAAGGATGCCTGATCGGGGTCATTTCTGTGATGAGGTCTGCCTTGTCCCGCAGCAACTCTTTTGCGTCGCGGCCTGTCACCATCACGCTGGTGCGGTTGTGTCGCGCCATTAGTCCCTCAAGCACGTCTTCCACGGGCAGATAATCATACCGCAACACGATGTTGAGTTCATCCAGCACAACAAGGTCATACTCGCCCGACGCCAGCATCTCCCGGGAAATCTCCCAGGCTGCCCTTGAGGCTGCGATGTCTTGCTCCCGGTCCTGCGTGTCCCATGTGAACCCCTGGCCCATTGTGTGCCAGGTCACAAGATCGGGGAAACGTTGAAAGAACTGCCGTTCTCCCGTTTTCCAATTGCCCTTCACATATTGAACAACACCGACTTTATGTCCCCACCCGAGAGCACGGATAACCGTGCCGAAAGCGGAGGTGGATTTGCCTTTGCCGTCGCCTGTAATGAGCAAAAACAGACCCCGCTCTGCGTCCTTTTTGGTTACCATCTTTTCACGGTGTGCTGACTGCACATTTTTCATCTCTTCCGTGTGTTCCGCATTTTCCGTCTTCGTGCTCATATCACTTCTCCCAACTTTCCAACGCGCCTCGAAGCCTATCCCATTCCATTTCGCTGCCGGGCAACCCCACCCGCAACCAGTCTGGCTGTTCCGGGAAACAGCGAACAAAAATGCCATGTGCGGCCAGATGTGCGGCCATATCGCCTGCTTCACCGGCTGCGAAAAGTTGAAAAAGCGTCGTACCGCCCACCACACTATCCACTTTTCCTGCCAGAAGAACACACAGCCGCACGGCATCTGCACCGAGCCGTCGCCGTGTTGCTGTAATCCAGGGCGCATCAGCGTAGGCCTGAGCACCCAATGCCAGTGCCGATGTGGATACGCTCCATGGTCCTAAGAGATCGCTGTACCGTTCACCGATGGATGCAGGGGCAATGAGAAAACCCAAGCGCACGCCCGCTAACCCAAAAAACTTGCCGAACGAGCGCAGCACAATCAGGCCGCCGTCGCCCACGTGCTTTGCCATGGCTTGGAGGGGTGCCGCATCAGCAAAGGCTTCATCCACAATCAACCAACCGTTTTTACGTGCCTGACGCTTTTGCAAAGCCCGCAGCTCGTCACGCTTGAAAACATGACCGTCGGGATTATTTGGGTTGGTCAGTACAATAATGTCGGCGTCCATGTCGACAATCTGTGATGCGGTCGCCGGCGTCACCCTATGCCCTGCCCGTCGCCAGCTGTGTTCATGCTCACCATAGGTTGGCGCCAAAACGGCGATGTGGCAATGCGCAAACAAAGATGGCAAGAGCGAAATGATGGATTGCGACCCAGGCGTCACGTGCACCAGATCAGGATCAGCCTCGGCGTAAGCAGCAAACGCCGCGATGCAGCTATCATAATCGACCCGCCCCGGCAGGCGCGTCATCGCTTGCAAGTCTAACGTCGCGGGATAAGGAACAGGATTGATCCCGGTGCTCAGGTCAATCAATGGTCGCAACGCATCGGGGTTTTGCGACGCAAAAGCCTGAAGATCACCGCCATGGAGAATACTGCTCATAAGTCGACCTCTACCAGAACACCGCCAACAGCCAAGAGAACACCTACAATCCCCATGGTGACTTTGTAGAGCGCCAGTGCGCGGTCAATGTCCGGCGCTCCTGTATCCGTTCGCCCGTCTCCTAACCAAGCACCCTCAACAATTGCTCCAGACTCATAGGTTCTCGGGCCTCCAAGACGGCACGCCAGCGCGCCTGCCATCGCGGCTTCTGGCCAGCCGGCATTGGGAGAGAGGTGGTGGCTTGCATCCCGCCACATGGCACGAAAGGCCCTTCGCGCCCTCCCCCACCCCAGAGCGGCTACAACAAAGAGAAGCCCGGTCAATCGAGCAGGAACCAGGTTGAGAAAATCATCCAGTCGGGCAGCAGACTTTCCAAACCACAAATGCCGATCATTGCGATGCCCGATCAGACTATCTGCTGTGTTGACGGCTTTGTAGATCGCAATGCCAGGCAGCCCCGCGATAAGTCCCCAAAACAGGGGTGCCACCACACCGTCGGAGGTGTTTTCCGCAAGGCTTTCGATGGCAGCCCGGCTGATGGCCGCCTCATCCAGGGTTGCAGGATCACGGCCTACAATGAGAGAGATTTTTT
>CAZFHW010000112.1:2737-9581 GCA_964518885.1 uncultured Parvibaculum sp.
AGACGGAAGAGTGATGGGGGATAGCCCAATGCGCCCTCAACGAGGAATGCTCCTAGCAGCAACCAAATTGTTGATGGTTCGGCAAACATGGATCATTCACCTGGCATGCTGCGAGGCGCTCGCGAGAGAGTGCTCCGCGTTTCTGCAATCGCTTCAATCGCGTCGATGACAAACCAAGCCGCGCAGGCAAGTTGACGGCTGGGTATCAGGGTGACAGGCAGGCTCGCCATCTGTCTCTGCAAAAAGTAGTGCCTGGAGAGCGACCAATTGTCCACGCGTTGTGAGCGCAGATCAAAAAACCCCGCAACAATAATGTCGGGAGGGGCGAGGGCGAGCGCTTCAAGATTGATGGGGTGCCAGGGAGAGTTGCCAAGGTCTGCAGATAGGTTTTCCACACCTGCGGCCGTCAGAACCTCATGGACGAATGTGCCACGCCCCGATGTCGTGCCCGACGGCGTCACATAGAGGGCGGTCGGGAGAAAGGCTCCCTCGCCCCCCCTTGCCGCAACGACACGAGCAAGGCGCTCACCCATCGCATCGGCGAGTGCTGTCGCTCGCTCCAGCTTTCCCATTGCGGCCCCTACCTGCAACAGGTTTTCGCGCGTTTCTGCGAGTGTCACGGCAAAGGAAATCTGAACAACCGGCACTCCAAAGCGTTCCAAAAGAGTGCCTGCCCCATAGCCCCCGCCCCACTGGCGGACAACCAGATCCGGCGCCAACAGCAAAACCTCTTCTGCCGTTGGCCTGATTTTCGGGAGGCCCGCTGCCTTTTCCGCAAAGTAGGAAAACTCTGTCTCGGCACTTGGCGAGACGCCGACAATGTCGTCCCTGTCGGCAAGGGCAAGGACGTACTGGTCGGCACAGAAATCAAGCGAAGCAACCGTCTGGGCAGCCGCCTGGCCTGCGGACATGCCACAAGCCAGGAGCCAAAAAGCCAGAGCGGATGCGCTCTTCATCATCCCCTCACACGGATCCCGACGAAACCAGAGAGACCGGGTGTGCCGTAGCCCAGAATGTCCTGGTACTGCTCATCGAACAGATTTTCAACACGGCCAAACAATTCAACCTCGCCGGTCAACCGATAGGCACTGCGAAGATCAACCCTGATCCAGTCAGCGACCAATCCAATATTGTCCGTTTCGTCGTCATTATAGGTCACTGAACCCCCGACGGTCAGCTTTTCCAGAGGGCGGGTGGTGATGTTAAGGGATGCAATGTTTGCAGGCACACGTACCAACTGGCTACCCGTCGCCAGATCCGTCGCCGTCTGATGGGTGAAATTCGCGCTGACATCAACCCAGTCAAGCGGCCTTGCTGTCGCAATGAACTCCCATCCGCTGGTTTCAACCCGATCTAGGTTTTCATATCCGCCGATCCCAAAGGAGAAGTTGATCTGGTTGGTGACATCCTGCTCGTAGTAGTTCACCTGCAGGTCGTACTTCCCGTTGTCAAAGGACTGTTCAATCCCAACATCCCAGCCCTTGGATTCTTCCGGCTTCAGATTTGGGTTTGGTGCTGTAGCCCCACAACAGAAGAACGTTAGCTGAAACGGCGTTGGTGATTTGAAACCCTCACCCCACGAGGCGCGGAAAACAGTTCCGGTCTCCGCAAGTGAATAGGCCCCTGTGAAACGCAATGTGGTTACGCCCCCGGTGACTTCATGATCGTCATACCGGATACCACCAATGAGCGACAGGCCATCGATTGGCAATACCTGGACCTGCCCGAAGATGCTGTCGGTGCGAATGGAAGACTGATCACGAATTTCTGTGTCTTCGGTTTTCAATCCAACGATTGCATTCCAATAGTTCGACATTGAAACTTCGCCGAGATATTCAAATGCTGTGCGCAGACCGGTTGTGCTGAATGACCGGACACCGTTGGTTTCATTGTCACGATCAATCATCGTATGGCTTGCGGTTAGGCTGTTTTCAAGCAGGCCTTCGAAAGCGCTCAAATACACCGTACCCGAGGTCTGAAGTTCGCGTGCATGCCCAACTAAATCTCCGTCCCCACCAACGCCGCTACCTGCATCAAATTCACTGCGGCTATCGGAGTAGCGCAAGCTCCCTTCGACGCGAAGGATGTCGGTCAGATTGGAGCCGACATTGGCGCCGATCGTGTAGTTGCGGTACCCATCTTCTTCAATGTTCCCATCATTCTCATCGGCCTTGGAAATACCGTTGGTGCTGATACCGCTCAGCGAGACGCGGTAATCGGTCTCGCCTTCTTTACCGGCGACAGTGACGCCGGACCTCAACGTGTTGAAAGAACCTGCTTCAACAAAACCACTAACAGCAAAGGGGCCAGTTGCGCGCTTGGTGATGATATTGACCACGCCGCCAATTGCCTGGGAGCCGTAGAGCGTGCTTTGGGGCCCGCGCAATACTTCGATCCGTTCAATGTCGGTCGGGTCAAGAGTGGCGAAATTAAAACCGGCGCCGGGGCTTGCGGGATCGTTGACCACCACACCGTCGATCAGCACCAACGTCTGATCAGACGCTGCCCCGCGAATACGCACAGAAGCCGATCCCCCGAACGGACCGTTCTGACTGACGGTTATGCCGGGCAGTGAGCGAAGCGCATCGATCGTAAAGCTGTACTGGCGTTCTTCGATTTCCTTAGCCGTTAGCACGGAGATCGAACTGCCAACCTGCGCGGTTGAGATTTCTGTACGCGTCGCCGTCACCACAATATCGGGTGCCTGTTCAGCCGCATAAAGCGGAGAAGTCAGAACAATCGAGGAGATAGCGCTGAGTAAAATGTATCTTGATCGTGACATCACAACATCCTTTGAAACTGAAGGACGCCGACACCAATCCACGCGACGTTGCATGGAGCACGGGCAACCGTCCTTCACCAAAACAATATTGTCGTCACTGCGTGAACCGCTCCTTGGGGCTTACCCGGCCCGGGACGGACGACTTGATGGCAGGTTTCCTGGCTTCGTGGATTGTCATTCTTCGTCGGTCTTCCCAAGGCTTTCATTGCGCCTCAGTGACCATGAGTGACGAAGAACTCCCCACTAACAGTTGCGGGTACAGCTCCGGTTTTGAACCGGATTCCCTTTTATCCCCGTTTGACCGGGGCACCATCGAAAGCGGGTTTAGCCCAAATAGTGGAGCGTCACAAGCGCAATAGGTGAGGATCAGCGAGAGAAAAACACGTTGTGCGCGTCAATCCGGTCTTGCCATCCTTGCCGCACGAGCTCGGGTTCGTCATGATTTTCAACGGGATAGCCCACGCACAGATAGGCAATAAACTGCCAGCTTTTGTCCACGCTCAAATCTTCACACAGCGTTTGGGGGTCAAGAATAGACACCCAGCCAACACCGATACCGCGTGCGCGGGCCGCCAGCCATAATGTGTAGATCGCGCAAACTGTTGAATACGCCAATGTTTCGGGCATGGTGCGGCGCCCAAGGCCAGCCCCTGCCGTCGTCTCAGTGTCCGAAAACACAGCGAGGTGCACCGGTGCTTCCCGCAAACCAGCCAGTTTCAACTTGGCATACAAGTTCGCCTTTGAGCCCTGATATTGTGCAGCGGCGAGCCCGTTCTCCCGCTCAAAATTTTCAGCGACTTTCAGCCTGAGCGTTGGCGTCTCAACATTAAGAAAACGCCAGGGCTGCGCATTGCCCACACTGGGAGCCAGACAGGCACGCTGGATCAATGCCTCCAAGACACCTTGCTCCAGCGGATCTTCACGAAAACGCCGAACATCGCGCCGCCATGCAAACAGGCTGTCCAGCTCGTTCGAAAAATCCTCAGTCGGCAGGAAAGGGTCACTCACGTTAAGCGTCCTATCAAATGGTTCAGCTTTCGGTTTCCATCATCGATCTTATCGTGCTCCTGGTCGATAGCTCTCCGCAATGTTGGGTTCAAGGTCTGCCCAATCCAACAAAACGGGGGTCAGTCTTTCTTCTGCAAAACTTGGTGTCTGGTCATTAAAATGGGACGAGGTTTGGTCTATCGTCGCGGAGCCAAACTGGTGGATGCTTTGGGAACTGACTGTTCCGTCGCGGTCCCACTCAACAACCATTATGTATGTATCGCCGCCTACCGCATTGAGTTTTCCGTCTTCGGTTGGCTCGCCATAAACCGCGCGCAATACGTCTGGGGCCCCTTGTATAGGCAGGTCAACATTTCCCCTGACAATCCGATTGACCTCGCCCCAGGTCGGGTCCAGGCGTCCGTAGTGGGTTTTCAGGGTCGTGATCACCTCCTGCAATACCCCCATTGCATCAGGTGGTTCCGTGCCCCTCAGCCGTGCACGTACAATTGGCTCTCCCATCAAAACGCCTAGCGCTGCGCCCCTGTTTTCCAGATCGGTATGCCTGTCCCAGGCGCGCAAGATGGCCTGTGCCTCTGCGAGGTCCGTGTCGCCTGCCGGGTCAATCGCGACAATCTCGGCGATCAATGCGGCCAGCTCACTGTCGAGGGAATAGGCATTGTCGAATTTGTAGGCCAAAAACTCCTCCGCGCTGATCGCCTCATCTGTTCCAAAAAGCTCCAGCGCGCGGTAGGCGCGGTTTGTCATCTGGGTTTCAATCCCCATGGAGACGGGGAAATCAGCCCGGTCCAAATCATCTTCCGGGGCAGTGGCTCTAAACGGCGTGCTGTTTGCCTCGGTTACAAAACCCGCTGCAGGGTTGAGCAGAAGAGGTGTCTGTTCAAACGGCAAATACTCCGTCCAGATGAGATCAGACCTGTCGCCGGGCAGATATTTCTGCCAGTCGACACCCTCACGCCGTGCGGGCATTTGACCATTGTAGAGGAGCGCAATATTGCCTTGCGCATCGCCGTAAATGTAGTTGATGGAGGGCAATGCCTGGATCGCCATGGCTGCAAGCCACTCTTCCAGATTTTCTGCCTTGTTCATGGCAAAACGTTGGTCGAGGTGGCGCACTTCGCCCATACCCGCATAACGAATTGCATACACCCCATGAGGCTGGCGGATCACGGGCCCATGGGCGGAATATTCCACATCCTGCGTGACCGTCCACCAGAACGGCCCCCAAAGGCGGACTTTTATATCAACCTGGGTTTTTTCAAAATTGCGCCATGTGCCGTCCAGCAAATATTGATCCGGATTGTCCGGGTTTACGGTCAGGACATACACATCCACCAGGTCGGGCTTGTTGACTGTCGATGCCCACCCCAGGTGGCGGTTGTGCCCATGCAGCATGAGCGGAGAGCCGGGAAAGACACCCCCGGCGACATCCCAGCCTTCTTCACTTTTGAGCCGCACTTCGTACCAGGCAACAGGGCCTGAATAGGGTTGGTGTGAGTTCACCAACAGACGTGTCTTGCCATCGGTGGATCGCGATGGGGCAACCGCAATGCCATTGGAGCCGGTATGAGCGAAGGCTTCGTCTACCACGAGGAAGGCATTGTCCGGGCCGGTGGAGATTTCACGATGCCGCTCGGGTTCGAAAAGCTCCATTAGCGTTGACTGCAGGCCGTAAAAGAAAGGTGCCTTAAAGGTAAAGCCTGCCACCACATCGTGACCCGTCATTGGCAACAGGCCTGGCTCCACTTCGTCAGGATGAAGGGCACCATAATAGTTCACGCCATCTGCGTAAGCTTCGGCGAGCGCACGGGTCTCGGGCGTGATGTCGGTTTCATAACGCGCATCAACTGCCTCCCAGACACGCAGCAGGCGCACGAGGTAGTCCGTCACGGCGGCGTCCGGGCCCTTGATAGCTGCCAGTTGACCCCGGGTGGCAATCGCCACTTCCTGAATGGTCGCGAAATCGTCTTCCGAGTGCGCAAAAGCCAGACCGAAAGCGACGTCTGGATTTGTCTTGCCGTAAATGTGCGGCACGCCGAAGCCATCCCGGTGGATGGTCACATCGTAATCTGAGGCTTTGGCAATCAGCGGAGCAGTATCAACCGCCGCTGGGGCTTCCGCAGCAGCCCTAATCAATACGACAGAAACGATTACAAAAATTACCAAGCCCAACAGGCCTGCAATGATCGTCGACGCTAAACGCATAAATACCCCCTGCGCGCCTTCACAAAACTGGCGCGTTTAAACCCGGAGGCAGTTCACCCGACCAGAGGGCCAAGCGCAAGCATTCGTTTGTCTAAACGGCTGCCGCCAGATAGCAGGCCTGATTGATCGCACGCTTGGCATCCAGCTCAAGCGCCTCGTAGGCGCCCCCGATAAGACTGACCGGTTGCTCCGATTGCTTCAACTCATCATAGAGAGTGCGCAGAGGTTCCTGCCCGGCACAGATCACAATCGTGTCGACATCAAGGGTCTCGGGCTCATTGTGGATCAGGACATGAAGTCCCTCATCGTCAATCCTCAGGTAGTCGATCCCGTTGATCATTTTGACACCCCGGCGCGCGAGTGTCAGGCGATGGGTCCATCCGGTCGTGCGCCCCAGGCCCCGGCCAACCGGCGTTTCCTTGCGCTGCATCAGCGTCACTTCCCGATCTGACTTTGCGACAATCGGCTCAACCCCCGTCACGCCGCCACGAGGGTGGTTTTTGAAATCCACTCCCCATTCTTTTGCAAAAATATCAATGTCGAGGGCGGCAGATGTCCCCTCGTGGGAAATGAGCTCGGCAACATCAAAACCGATACCCCCTGCGCCCATGATGGCAACCTTCTGGCCCACTTTGGCCTTGCCCGAAATAACATCCACGTAGCGCACAACTTTGGGGTGATTGATCCCCTCAATGTCTGGCGTTCTGGGCTCAATGCCTGTTGCGATAACGATTTCATCAAAACCCTCATTCTGCAACATGCCGGTGGTCACGCGCGTATTGAGCCGCAGATCGATTTTATGGGTCTCGATCATCTTGTTGAAATAGCGAATTGTCTCGTAAAATTCTT
>CAZFHW010000113.1:0-9497 GCA_964518885.1 uncultured Parvibaculum sp.
TGTTGGCGCGCGGCATAATCTTTGTCGATCTTGCGCTGGCCCAAGTTGCCGCACTGGGAATCTCCGTTGCTTTCCTGCTCGGCGAAGATGCCCACGGTACCCGTGCCCAGCTCTACGCTTTTGCCGCAACCTTAACAGCGGCTGTGGCGTTCGCGAGCTTACGCCGTGTTCATGGAAAGACGACGCGCGAAGTTATCATCGGCTGCGTCTACGTCGTCACCACCGCTCTGTCCGTCGTCATCCTGAGCCGCACGACGCAAGGCATGGAAGAGCTCAAGTCCATGTTTAACGGCAACATTCTGTGGGTCCGCTGGGACGAAATCTTAGTGGTGGCAGTGGCATACGCCCTACTCAGCGTTCTACACTTGATTTACCGACGGCGCTTCTATGCCCTATCGTTTGATCCAGAGGGCTCGGCTCGACCGGGTTTCCTGTGGGAGTTTTTGTTTTTCGCCTCGTTCGCAATTGTCATTACACTTGCGGTCAATGTCGCTGGGGTTTTGCTGGTCTTTGCTTTTCTCATTATTCCAGCATTCAGCGCCTCACTCCTTGTTGAGTCTCTGGTGTACCGCCTCTTCCTGGGGTGGGGGTTGGGGCTCGTGGGCAGCTTAGCAGGCTTATGGCTGTCGTTTGACGCGGACTTGCCTGTCGGTGCGACAATGGTCTCAGTGATGGGGCTGCTGCCCCTTTTTGCAATGGGCGTTAAGGCTGTCATGAGAGAGCGATAAGTGCCCGTGAATAGGCTTTGTCACAAACTCGGGCGCTTAGTCGATTCTTATCGGCCAGCATGAGACAATGGCCAAAATCAACTATCGGAACCTCCACGCCCCGCCTTCAATCGTTCAACAGGCTGTTTGGATATATGCCCGCTTCAACCTGTTGGGTGCGAATTAAAATTCAAGCTACTTCCGGTAGCTGATGGAAATGGTGACAGTGCTGTCTCCAGCGATAAAAACTCGAACGGCCGATCCCGGAATACCGACAAGTCTTGGCGACGTGGCCGATTTCAACTGAATATCGAGGAATGCGCAACTTGCGCTGTATCTCGCGTTGATTCTTGGTCATGAACATCTCCTTCATCCTAACCCTGAGAGGTTAAGGGAAATGTCCTGCGAGTAACGCATGTCTACGGAGTTGAATGAATCTAAGCGGAAAAGCGGTGCGGTTCCATATGGGCTTCTAGACCCAGACGGTTTTCCCCGCAAGTTCGACATCTAGGCTCCTGACAGGACTGCAAGCGCGCCAGCCTTCGCCTGTACCCCATGATTCCTCTCCAAAAAAGGAACTCTCCCCTTAAAGAGAAATGCCCACGATATATTTTTGTTGCATATAACTTTGATTCTCATTATGAATAATAGAGTGGATCCTTATAAAACAAGAGGAATTTCCAAGGGACCATTTATTCTATACGCGAGTGCGTCTTAGTTCTCTATGGGGTGGTCAAGATGACAAAAATTCAAATGGGTAATCAGACGAGGAATGCCGCGCAGACGGCAAAACTGGTCAAACGACTTCGGGCGACAACAATGTTCACGCCCACCACACTGGGCGTGGCCCTTCTTGCGGGTCTGCTGACCGGTGGCACACAACCTGCGCAGGCTGCAGATGGGGCGGAACGTGTGGCACCCATTAGTGTCACGGCCACGCGCACCCCGATGGAAGCGTTCAGCGTGCCCGGTTTGGTGACGGTCAAAGACGCACAGGAAATTGCGGACGAAATCCCGTCTAACCTGGGCGACCTGTTCGACAATGTACCCGGTGTAACTGCCGTTGGCGGCCCTCGTCGTACCGGTGAAGTGCCCACAATTCGTGGCTTCTCTGGCCCTGATGTGATCATCACCATCGACGGCACACGGCAGAACTTCGTCTCCGGCCATGACGGACGCGTCTTCGTGGACCCGGCTTTTCTCGGTGGGTTGGAGATTGTACGTGGATCTAGCTCCGCGCTTTATGGCTCCGGCGGCACAGGTGGCGTCATTGCATTGCGTACCTTGAGCGCACACGACCTACTTAACCCAGGCGAGCGTTTCGGAGCGACTTTTGGGACCAGCTATCGCACAGGCAATGATGAACTTGCCGAACGTGTCCTTGCTTACGGCAAACCTGCCGAAGGTGTCGACCTGTTTGCAGGCTTTGTGGTGCGCCAGTCGGATGACATCCGACTCGCCGACGGCTTCAAGCTCGACTCTGAAGATGACATTATTTCCGGCCTTGTGAAGGGGACGTTCGACCTGGGACGCGGAAACGGTCTTCGAGTTTCCTGGCAACGCTTTTCCAGCGATGCGCGTGAACCTGGCAACGGTCAAGCCGCGACCGGCACCCTCACTGACAAAGATATCGATAACGAGACACTCTCCCTCGCCTACACGATGAAGCCCGCGGGCCAAAATCTGATTGATCTGGAAATTCAGGCGTACAAGACTGAAAACTCGGTCGACGAAGTTGAACTTTCCGGCGCAAGTTCCGGCACGGAGCTTTCCCGCTCGCTTGAAACCCTTGGCTTTGGTGTCACCAACACCAGCCGGTTCATGCTTAGCGATGATGTTGCTCTTGCTCTGACCGGTGGGTTTGAAGTTTACCGGGAAGAGGCGGACGGGGCCCGCAATGGCGGCGTGCGCGGTGGCGTGGTTGCCGGGGAACAGGATTTCTCCGGCTATTTCGTGCAGACCGCTTTCACCTGGTTCTCCCCCTTTGGACTATCTGATGGGGAGCTATCGCTCACACCCGGTATCCGTTACGACTCTTTCGAGAACACAGATGCGACCGGCACAAATGTGACGGACAACCAACTTTCTCCCAAGATAACTGGCCGTTTTGCGCCCGTTGAATGGGGTTTTGTGTACGGTTCCTATGCCGACGCTTTCCGCGCGCCCCGGCTGGATGAATTGTTCCCGACCGGTGTGCATTTCCCGGCCTTCGGCCCCGGCGGGCTGACCGGTTTCAACACCTTCATTTCTAACACCACCTTGAAGCCTCAGAGCACTTCAACGCTTGAGTTTGGAGCAGGCCTTGAATTTGAGGATGTGCTTGATGCCAACGACATTTTTCAGATAAAGGCCGGTTACTACACGATCGACGGTGAGGACTTCCTCTCTACGGAAGTTATCCAGAACGCAGACCTGACCAACCCGCAGTTTTTCCCTGGGGCTCTTGTACCGGGCTTTACCTGTCTCGCATTTGTTTCCACCGCAACCGATCCAGCAGGTTGTGGAGGAACGACCCAAATCGTCAATATTCCCGACGCCGAGCTTTCCGGGTTTGAGCTTGATGCAACCTACGATGCCTCGCGGTGGCGGCTGCAGGTTGGCGCCCAGACGATGGAGACCGAAAACAAAGCGACCGGACAGCCCATCGGTATTGAGCAGGCCGATCAGATCACGGTTGATGTGCGGGTCAAACTTCCAGAGTTCGCCTCCTTCCTCGGCTGGCGGGCGACTTTCGCGGACTCCTTCCGTGAAGGAACCAACACGAATGATTTCCGCGACAGCTATCAGCTGCACGAAATCTATGCACGCTGGCGTCCAGAAGACGGGCCTCTTTCAGGCTTCAGCCTGGGCGTGACGGCAGAGAATCTCTTTGACGAGGAATACCAGCGCGTGTCTTCAAACACGCTGGAAGAAGGCCGCAGTATCCTCGTCGACCTTTCCTACTCCCTTAAATGGTGATCAAAAGGACCACATATTATGATCAGCAAAGTAGATGAGCTTCGCGCTCGCGTCGCAGCAGAACGCAACAAAACCTCTGACCTTCGGGCCAGGGACCTCGCCAGCGCACTGGATATTTCGGAAGCCGAGCTTGTTGGCTCCGAGGTGGGAAAGACGGCAACGCGGCTGACCGGACCCTGGTCGGAAGTCATCACCACTTTCGGCAATCTGGGCCGTGTTATGGCCTTGACGCGCAACGAAGGTGTGGTCCACGAAAAAGTGGGCGAATATGCGAACATGTCATTCGGCAAGCATGGCGGGATTGTTCTCAACCATGACATCGACCTCCGCCTGTTTCTGGGTAGCTGGGAGTTTGGGTTTGCTGTTGCAGAAGAAACCCGCTCTGGCCCACGTCGCAGTTTGCAGTTCTTCGGCCAAGATGGCACTGCGGTGCATAAAGTTTATATGCGCCCGGAGAGCAATGACGCCGCCTATGACGCATTGGTGGATCAGTTCCGCCACGAGGACCAGGCCTCCCTCATCACCGTGACGCCTCTGCCGGCCCCTGAACCTGACCGTCCAGATGCCGATATCGATACGGAGGCCATGCTCACCAGGTGGTCGAAGTTGAAAGACGTCCACGACTTCTTTCCTTTGCTTCGCAAATACAAAGTCGGGCGCCAGCAGGCTGTTCGACTCGCTGAGGGTCGTTTTTCTCAGCGCGCACCCCTTGATTCTGCCACCAAGCTGCTTCACATGGCTGCTGACAGGAAAACCCCGATCATGGCGTTTGTGGGCAATGAGGGGCTCATCCAAATCCATACTGGGCCGGTTAAAGATATTCAACCTCGCGGGCCGTGGATCAACGTTCTTGATGACGGCTTTAACCTGCACCTGCGGACAGACTTTGTGAAAGAAGCCTGGGTCGTGCGCAAGCCCACCAAAGATGGAGAGATTACATCCGTCGAGCTATATGACGCAGATGGCGCAATGCTGGTTCAGTTTTTTGGTGAGCGGCAGGAGGGCAATGCAGAGCTCGAAGCCTGGCGCGGCATCATCACTGATGGTGTTCTGGGCAATGGGGTCGCGGCATGATTACGCGGCGCTCATTTCTGTCTGTCACTGGGGTGAGCGTAGGTGGAATTGTTCTTCCAGCGGCATTCGGTTCTGGCGCCTGGGCTGTCGGGCAACCCGGCACCCTTCCCTCGCGGATTGTCTCTGCGGGGGGAGCCATCACCGAAGCACTGTTTGCGCTTGGGCTGGCTGACCGGATTGTCGCTGTCGACACAACGAGCACTTATCCTGAAGCCGCTATGGTCCTCCCAAAAATTGGGTATCTGCGGCAACTTTCAGCCGAGGGGCTGCTCTCTGTCCGTCCTGATCTCGTCGTGCTCTCAAGTGAGGCGGGGCCACCGGCTGCCATTGAACAACTCAAAGCATCCGGTGTTTCCCTCGTGATCATCGATGCGGAATGGTCGCCTGACGGTATTGCACGGCAAATCACTGAAGTTGGTGTTGCTGTTGGAGCAGAAGACCCAGCGCTTGAATTGGCTTCCCGCGTGAGCGGTCAATTTGAAACGTTAGCGGCAACGCTCCCCGCCGTACGCGACCAAAGGATGCTTTTTCTTCTTTCCGCCGGAACGGGTCCGTTGCTGGCTGCAGGAACCAATACGGCTGCCGACGCCATCATGAAGCTGGCAGGAGGAGGCACAGTCTTCCCCGACATGGAGGGCTACAAGCCGGTGTCGATTGAACCCATCATCGCTGCTGATCCAGATTGGATCATCCTGCCGAGCCATGTGGCAAGGGCCCTTGGTGGCCACGACGGGGTTACCAGTCTGGAAGTCATTACGCGTACGCGGGCCGGGGTAGAAGGCCGTGTTGCGATCATCGACAGCCTGTATCTGCTGGGTTTTGGGATACGTACCGCGCAGGCGGCAGCGGACCTTGCCACACTTCTTTATCCAGATGCTGGTATCCCTGCGCTCGGTCGCCCCTCCATCCCCTCACCCAGAGTCATGATTGTCGGTGCTGGATGAGTGTCCTTGCTGTCCAGCGGGCGCGGGGAAAAGACCTTACGGAGAGTCTACGTCGATTAACCTTGCCGATCCTCTTCCTCCTGATGGTTGGCGGAATGGCCGCAGGTCTTCTGCAAGGGGCTGCGTCACTGTCTCTGAGCGACCTCAGTCGAGTTCTGTGGGAGGTCCTCACCCAAGCACCGCCAACCGATCAGATGGCGCATGCGATCCTGCTTGAAATTCGCGCGCCTCGGGTCACTCTCGGCGTCATGGTCGGGGCCACGCTTGCGGTTTCGGGAACCATTTTGCAGGCTTTGTTCCGCAACCCCCTCGCAGAGGCTGGCATTATCGGTGTCTCTGCCGGGGCCAGTGCGGCTGCTGTTGCCACCATTGTGCTTGGCGGTGCCTTTGCTGCTCTTGGACCCCTAATCTTGTACGCGCTGCCGGTGGCGGCCTTTGTCGGCGGCCTTGTCGCCACGCTCCTCGTCATGGCTGTCGCCCGGGTGGGTGGTCAGTCATCCATGTCCACAATGCTGCTTGGCGGCATCGCCGTGTCTGCGCTGGGCGGTGCACTGATGGGCCTGATGATGTTCCTCAGCAATGACGAACAGTTGCGCTCCATTACATTCTGGATGTTGGGGAGCCTGGGCGCTGCAACCTGGACCACCATTGTGCCCGCCCTCGCCATGATGGCTTTGATGCTTGGGGCCATGCCAGCCCTCATGCGCCGCCTCAATCTCATTTTGCTGGGGGAACGCGAAGCCCTCTCGCTTGGTCTGAAGGTCGATGTCTTCAAAAATGTCTGTGTGACCCTGGTCGCGGCTGGCGTTGGCGCGGCGGTTGCAGTCTCAGGAACGATTGGCTTTGTCGGCATTGTCGTGCCCCATCTTTTGCGGTTTGTTGTTGGTCCCGATCACCGGGTTCTGATGCCCGCCTCTGCTATTGGGGGCGCGGCCCTTCTGCTCTGGGCGGATGTGGTCGCCCGCACGCTGGCTCCGCCTGCGGAACTTCCCATTGGTGTTCTGACCGCCCTGCTGGGTGCGCCCTTCTTTCTCTGGCTTTTGCGCCGGGCGACCAGAGAAGGAGCATCGTGGTGAAACTGAAAGCCCATCAAATTAGTGTCGACCTCGGCGCCCAACGGGTTTTGCACGACATTTCACTGAGTGTGGAACCGGGTGAATTTCTGATTATTCTCGGTCCCAACGGAGCCGGAAAATCCACCCTTCTCAACGTGCTGAGTGGCGAACGCGTGGCAGATGCAGGAACGGCCTCTCTTGATGGCATCGCCCTACACGAGTTCACACCGCTCGAGCTTGCCCGTATGCGGGCTTTGATGTTGCAACGGGCCTCCCTGACCTTCCCCTTCGTTGTTCGAGATGTTGTCGCCATGGGACGCGCTCCTTTTCTTGATGCCGGAGACCCCAAAGCTGATCAGATAGCCGTGGACTGGGCGTTGGAAGCAACGGATATGCATTCACTCCAGCAACGCCCCTACACCAAATTGTCGGGGGGAGAGCAGCAACGTGTTCAGCTGGCGCGCGTGCTTGCGCAAATCTGGCGTGCTTCAAGCGATGAAGCGCGCTTTCTTCTTCTCGATGAACCTACATCGAGCCTTGATCTGGCACACCAGCACACCACCATGCGACTTGCGCACAAGCTGACGGCCCAAGGTGTGGGAGCGGTCGCGGTTGTCCACGATCTTAACCTCGCAGCACTTTACGCGACAAAGGTGGCTCTGCTCTCTCGAGGCCATCTGGTCGCCCTCGGCACGCCAGATCAAATATTGGCGCCAGACCTCATCTCAGAGATTTTTGGCATATCCGTCACCCAAGTTCGCGACGAAGCGTCGGGCCGCACTCTCATTGTGCCCGTCGGTTTGCATTCAGGCGCAACACGACCGGCCCCTCTGCAGGCCGCGCAATAATCTGGAGGTCCTCTCATGGCTCAAGACATCCCAACCCTTGAAGCTGCTGAAACGGCAAGCGACATGGTTTCTCAGACGCCTCCAGCGACTGCGCTCGATTTCGGGTCCGCATTGGATTTCCTGTCGGCAGGCGGCCCCGTGCTTTACCTCCTCGCAGGTCTCTCCCTCGTAATGGCAGCGCTGGTGTTTGCCAAGATGCTTCAGTTCTCCTCCGCCCGCCTCGGAGAAAAAACCAAACGAGGCGCTCTGGCCCGTGTGCGCGCAGCCGCGCAAACGGCGGCAAAAACGGCGGAGGGCGACCGTACGCTCATCGAAGATGCGGGCTTGCGGGCCGCCCGTGCGGTCATGCGCCCCCTCGAGAGCAGCCTTGGTGCGCTTGGCATGATTGCTGTGCTAAGCCCGCTGATTGGCCTGCTCGGGACGGTGATCGGCATGATTGACGCCTTCCGGGCTCTCAATGCAGCAGGCAGCACCGTTGATCCAAGTATCCTGTCTGGCGGTATCTGGGTGGCTTTGCTGACAACGGCTGCCGGGCTCATCGTTGCGATCCCCGCAACCGTGGCGCATGGCTGGTTTGAAGGACGGTTGGGACGCTTCGCTGACCTTGCAGAAAGCGTGATCGGCGAATTGGCGGCGGCCATGAGAACACGTTCGAGCGGTCACCTTCGGGTCGCGGCGGATTAGGCCCGCAACGCCATGATTGTCCCGCGCAAAAAAACCCGTGTCGTTCTTGGCCTCACGCCTTTGATCGATGTGGTCTTCATCCTATTGATATTTTTTATGCTGGTGTCTCAGTTTACCGAATGGCGCAAAATTGATCTCACGCCCGGTGCCACGCTGTCTGGTGCCTCTTCCGATACACCGTCACTCGCTCTGGATCTGCTGAATGACGGCACCTTGCGGGTGGACGGCAAGCGCACTCCTGTTTTGTCTGATGCCGTCGCGCTGATCACCGCAGATCGTTCCCGGACCAACATTGTGCTCGGCGCGGAGGACCAGGTTGCTATCCAACGGGTTGTTGAGGCGGTCGACGCTCTCACCGCTCAGGGACTTACCGACGTGCAATTGTTGCCAGACCCGCTGGAGACAGCTTCATGAAACGCCTGCGGAAAAATACTGCGAAGCGACAACCAGACAGTACATTGCCGCTGATCAATGTGGTTCTGTTGCTGGTTCTTGTCTTCATGATCGCGGGCACCGTCGCCTCTCCTTTGCCTGCCGATTTCACACCCCTTCAAACGGTCGCAGGCGAGGCGCGGGATACAAAGGTTGAACGAACCACAATGACGATCACGGCACAGGGCACGATCTTGATGGCGGGCAATGTTCTCTCGGAGGATGATCTGCGACAGGTGTTCAAATCTGCTGCCGCAACGGGGGGACCAGTGGAAATCCGCACCGACGCCCGCACGCTCGCTCATACGGTGATCCGGACCATGGGGCTGGCGAAAGATGCGGACGTGAGCAACATAGAGATTGCCACATTGAGGCGCTCAGAGTGACCCACGCCATTGCCGATTTTTCTCCGCCGCCGCTGAGCCGGTACGCCCCGCAAGCAATCATCCTTGCTATTACGGCCCACGTCCTTGTTCTGATGCTGGTCTTGATGACGCCCTCACCCGAAGGTGGCGGCGGTGGCCAGGTGGTCGGCCGCCTTAGTGTCAGCCTAGGCGCTGGCGGGACTGCCGGTCAGACCCTGCAGACGATTGTTGAAGAAACGACCGTGACCCCCGAACCACCGACGCCGGTTCGGCCAGAACCCGTGCGCACGCGCGTGCCTGAACCTCAGAAAATAGAGCCTGTTCGCCAGCAACCAACACCAAGGGCGTCGCCTCCTGCCCCTGTTTCACCGCCGACTGCGCAAACACCGCCGCCCGCGACACCACAGGTCGACCGAGATCGGAAGAGCAC
>CAZFHW010000114.1:0-9416 GCA_964518885.1 uncultured Parvibaculum sp.
ATCAGTTGTCCACGATCCTGAGACTGGGTGGGGCCGATCTGTCCGGCGACGGACCCATTACGTTTGATCCAACATTTTTGATTGCACTGATTAACAATCATGAGCGTCTGGAAGCTCTGAGCAATGGCATTCTGTCTGGTGATGGTTTGGGTGCGTCCGACCGCCTTGCTCTGGGGGAAGTTTTTCAGAGGCTGCAACAGTTCGGTCTCGATGCATCACAGTTGCAGGCACAATTGGGTGACGCGCGCCTCAATCCTTCTCTTGCCAGAGCCCTCATTCGAGTAAACCTCCGGCTGGAGAGGGTCGGGTTGGATTCTTCTTCATTGCCACCGCAGGTGCTTAATCAGATTCAAACCATTATTCGGGCGAACCGGGCAGCGGTGGCAGGGCCTTAAAGGGTCACGGGGTCTATGGCAGGGAATAGGCTGTCACTTTTTGCGGGAACTATTCTCCAAGGACCGGATCAGGCTGATGCCAACGAAATAGAAAGTCGCAAAAAGCCAGGCCCCAAACGCGGCAGGCTCGCTTTCCAGCAGTGGGCGGTCATCGGCCATCACCACCAGCCAGACGCTGCTCAAGCCCCAGGTTGTGGTCATGAATATCGTGATCAGCCTCATCCGCTCCACCCGCAAAGGGTGGATAAATTTTAGCGGGACAAATGTGAGGATGCCCAGCAACGCAATGACAACGAGATTGCTCCAGGGATCTGTGCCCAACAAAAAGAAATAGAGAACGACAAGGTTCCAAGTGGCCGGAAAACCCTGGAAATAATTGTCGTGGGTTTTCATATCCCTGTTTCCGAAGCAGTAGAGAGCGGTGATCATCACATAGCTTGCGGCCGCGATCCCCCAACCTTCAGGGACAAACCCCAAGTGCCAGATCATCAGAGCGGGGATAACGGTGTAGGTGAGATAGTCGATCACCATATCCAAAATAGCGCCATCAAAGCGGGGTGCATAGCGGGTGACGTCAAACCGCCGGGCCAATGGCCCATCCAACCCATCGATGATCAGCGCCGCGCCCAGCCATAAAAGCGAGGTGCGGGCGTCGCCCAGCCAGAGGGCATGAATGGACAAGAGGGCAGGCACAACACCGAGCGCTGTAAAGGCATGGACGGCCCACGCATATACGCGTGGCAGTGTTTCGTTTTGCTGATTTGGTTCAGATGTCATGCCCTAAACTAATCTGCTTGCCTGATTTGCTCCACTTTAGTTTTTCAGCTTTAAAGGTGTATATGCATATATGTGTAGACAAATCAGCGTTTTCCAACCGGCTTGTCGGACGGACGCTGACCTGGTGACAGGGTTCTGTCGACCCGCATCAGATCTGTTGACAGGCGTCCCCATGCTGGTTCCCCTACCTTCCTGATGAATTCCGCCTGGGCTATTTCCCAATGGGGAAGCGCCTGGGAAAGGCGGTGCTGGCCCTGTGTGGTCAGGCTCAGATTGCGAACCCGAGCATCCTTCGCGCTCGGCGTGCTGTCCACCCATCCCGCTTTCACCAGCGGTTTCAGGTTGCGGGTCAAGGTCGTGCGATCCATGACAAGTTCGGTGGCGAGCATGTGGATGGGGATTTCGTCGAGCGCTCTGATCGCGTTCAGAAGGGTGAACTGGGTAATGCGTAATCCCACCTTTGAGAGGTGTTTGTCGTAGAGCTGGGTCACGGCTCTGGTGGCTTTACGCGCGGCAAGACAAGAGCAGTTTTCTCCAATCTCAATGGCCTTTTCTGGGGAGAGGTTGGGCGGTTTTGTCATGTTCAATACTTTCGCTTGGCGTACGGACCCTGGGGGAGCATCTGATCAATCGGTGCCGGAACGCCCGCGACGGCGTATGAGAACCCGGTCCTCATGACCTTTTGAGCCAGATCGAATGCTCATCTATGAAGGCGTCCTGTTTCACGGCCTCCCATTTTGTTCATTCTGACCTTATAAATAATTGTATATACACATTTTTCAAGGCATTTTCCGGCGCACTTTCTCAAGAGCCCCTTGGCTTTGGCGGAGCGAATGGATTTACCTGCAATTCGACTTGTCTCGCGCACGCCTTCTGATACATTCCGCCGCCATTAGACCATGCATTGGCGATGTGCCATGTGGAGAGGTGCCGGAGTGGTCGAACGGGGCGGTCTCGAAAACCGTTGTGCTGGCGACAGTACCGAGGGTTCGAATCCCTCCCTCTCCGCCACTCCTTAAAGTGATTGCGGGGCTAAACTTTAGCCGAACTGCCGGTTTATTTTGTGGCGTCTCTTATGATTTTCAATTGCGCCCGCCTTGGGTTTCATCCTTTACGATACGCCCTTCTTCCATGGTGATGATGCGATCAGCCATTTCCAGTATCCTGTTGTCGTGGGTCACCATGAAGGTTGTTGTCTGGCGTTCTGTTCCCAGTTGTTTCAACAGATGCACAACCTGATAACCGCTTTCCTTATCCAGGGCTGCCGTGGGCTCATCCGCGAAAATGATATCGGGATTGCCAACCAGTGCGCGTGCGACCGCAACGCGTTGTTTCTGTCCCCCGGAGAGGTTTCCTGGCAGGTAGTCGAGATGGTCCCCAAGTCCAAGCAGTGTCAGGAGGTGAGAGGCGACGGCCTGCCGGTCCGTCGTGACCTGGGCTCCATGCACATCAAGTCCCATGCGAACGTTTTGCATGGCCGTGAGGCTTTCATGCAGGTTGTGCGCCTGGAAGATGAACCCCATTCTGCGTCGGCAGGCAACCAATAGGTCCTCATTGGCTCCGTTTAGCTCATGCCCAAGTAGACGAACGCTCCCCTCTTGAACACTGCGCAGGCATCCGGCGAGCGTGAGCAGTGTTGTCTTGCCGGACCCAGAGGCGCCCATCAAGATCACCAGTTTGCCCTGCTCAATGGTGAGATTTAAGTCGAAAAGAACCTGCTTGCGAGCTTCCCCTGAACCAAACCAGTGGTTGAGGCCCTTGATGACGATGGGCCCCTCATTGGTGGGTGCGGTGAGGAGCTCTGCCTTAGACCCAGTGTCTCTTTTGGAAAAAAACGATTTCACAGACATCCTCAAAACAGATCGGCAGGGCTGGCGCCTGCGAGCCTTCGGGTGGCGATGGCGCCAGATGCAATGCACATGAGTATTGTTCCAAGGAGAACGGCGACAGGCCGCCATTCAGTCATGCTCACGGGGAGCCCGGTGGCATTCGCGACAATTTCGTAAAGCCCCAAGGAAATGAGGAGGCCGGGAATGAAGCCGAAAATTGCAAGGATGAGCGCTTCCTCAAAGACAATGCTGAGAAAGAAACTCTGTTTGTAGCCAACGGCTTTCAAAGTGGCGTATTCCGCCAAATGGTCGGCGACGTCAGATGATAGGACCTGGTAGACGATGATGAGCCCGACCATCACGCCAATGATCACACCAAACCCGAAAATAAGCCCCACGGGTTTTTCTGTGGTCTGGTAAACCTCGTCGGCTTTTGCCGCGTCATCTATGGTCCGCACGATTATGTCGTCGGCGGCGATGGACTGGCGCAGCCGTTCAACGACGGTCTCAGGGTCTGCGCCTTGGGAGATGGTGACAAAAATGTGGGTCGGGGCGCCGGCGGTGCGGCTAGGGAATATTCTCAGAAATGTCTGGTCAGAGACGATGAGGTACCCGTCGGCATCAAAGCCTCCCCCAATTGAGAATGTCCCGATGGTGTTGAGGGTTCGTCCGTTGACCTCGAAGGAAAAAATGTCGCCCGCGTCGATGGTGCTGAGCGTATTTGGATCAAGGTTGCGTGCCTTTCTGTCCATCAGCACCATATCGAGAAGTTGTAATTGGCTGCGGGCAGCTTCGACACCCGGCATATCGAAAATTTTTCGGTCCGGGTCAATTCCGAAAACTTGGAAATTAACGGTGGACCCGTTGTCCTGCTGCCAGTCGAATTTCCCCAGATAGACGGCGGTGGCGTCCGCGACACCCGGCACATTCAGCGTTTGATAGAGGCGTTGGCGTGGAACATTGCTGCCATCTGACAAGGTGTTTGTGTCTGACGCGGAAATAAGAATGTCGGCCGTCAAGGGGTGGTAAGGGAGCATGGTGCTTTCTACCAAAGCGCCCATAAAACCTAGCTGCATGAAAATCAGAACGTTCGCAAAGGTGACGCCTGCGATCGCGGCTGCGAAGCGGGTGCGATTGTACTTCAGTTGCAGCCAGCCGATTGGCAGGCGCCCGAAAAGAACTGTCAATAATGCAGTCATTTCTCGGGGGCAATCTGGATTGCAGCGACGACCTGCAGATTGGTGTAGCGGGCGGCAATGGTCGAGGAGGCTTCGTCGAGCATTACCGTTACTTTTACAACACGCGCATCCGTATTGGCAGCGGGGTCATCGTCAATGAGTGTTTGACGTTCAATTTCCAAACCGATTTGCACAACCGTGCCATAGAGCGGGCCGGGCAAAGCATTGGCTGTAATTTCGACCCTGTCCCCTTGGTGTATGAAGCCAATCTGGGTTTGGTAGATTTCAACCTCAGCGGTCATGCGCTCAATGTTGCCAATGTTCATCACGCCTTTTGAACCGGGTTTTTCGCCGGGTCGCAGATGAATGGTGAGGACCGTTCCAGAAAGAGGGGCGCGGACATAGGCTTTTTCGAGATCACGCTGGGCTTGATGGAGTTCAGCTTTGGCCGCATCGAAGTTACGCGCCGCGACAACGACATCCACCTGGTTGTTCAGGTCGCTTGTTTCATATCGCGATAGATTTGCGCGGGCTTGTTCTACGTCTCGCGAGGCTTGATCGTTTGTGGTTTGGCGTTGGTCGAGGACAGATTCGGATATTGTTCCGTGTTCTATGAGAGATTGCGCGCGTTGATAATCCCTTTGGGCATTGCGTGCAGCGGCCTGTGCGCTCCCCAGTATTGCGCGTGCTTCTGTAGCGCTTGCCTGAATCGATGTACGTGTCTGTTGCAGGCTTGCTTCGCGAAGGGCCACATTTGCTTTTGCCGCTTCTAATGCAGCTTTGTAGGGTGCTTCATTGTCGAGAATAGCAAGCATATCGCCTGGGGCAACCCGGTCGCCTTCCGCTACCAGGAGTTGGGCGATACGTGCATCGCCAGAGCCAAAGGGGGGGGCAATTGTTGCGACCTTGCCGTCTGGTATGAGCGCGCCGAGGCCGATGATTGTTCTGGGGGCGGGGATGGCTTCTGGGCTGGACCCATTTCCTATTTCTGTGGTGGCCTGTTCAATAGGTACCGCGATCGGACTGGTTGTTCCAGCACCTGGCTGTAGGCCAAGCGTTCTCATGGCAAATTGCAGGCCCGGCGGTTGGAAATAAAGGCCGACTATTCCTCCAAATGCAACGCAGAGTAGGAAGACTGGTAAAATGCGTATCGCAAATATGATGTCTTTGGCTCTTCCCATAAAGCTCCGGGCGGGTTCCTTGAATTCGCTGGCAGACCGATCAACCGCTTGCAGCGGCAGGGTAGCTTCCTGTTCTGGATTTTGCGCGCGCCCGTCCATCGTTCCATTCCTATGATTTTGCTAGCAGAAGCAATCTTGACGGCTGATGACCGTTGGGTCATTAATTACATAGGTGAAGTTGATGCGAAAATCTAGGGCGATCATGGAAAAAAAGAAATCCGACACCCCGTCGGTGCCCGAAAAGAAGCGGCAACGGCGGAAGGAAAAACGACCAGCTGAGATCATTGAGGCTGGATTTCTGGAGTTTGCAGAGAACGGATTTGCGGGCACACGTCTGTCGGACGTGGCTTTGCGCGCAGGTGTCGTTAAGGGCACTATTTACCGGTATTTTGATAGTAAAGAGGCGCTGTTCCAGGCAGCGGTGGCCTCGCGCATCGTTTCCACACTCGATCATGTGGAAGACTTGGTCGATAACTACCCTGGTCCAACGGATGAATTGCTAAAGCTCGTCTTGCAGACGATTTATGAGAAAATTATTGGATCGGACGCTCGGATTTTGATCCACATCGTTATTGCTGAAGGGGCGCGGTTCCCCGAAATACCAGCCTATTATCATCAGGAGGTCATTTCGAAAGCGACGTCGCTGCTGGATCACATTGTTCGCCGAGGTATTGAACGGGGTGAATTCCGCGACGGGCCAGCCGCAAAGGTTCCGATTATTCTGATGGCGCCTGCTATCCTTGCTGCCGTCTGGAAGTTGACCTTCGAACAGGTGGAGCCACTTGCGCTGGGTCCCTTCATTGAGGCGCATATGGATATCATCTTGAACGGTTTGAGGGCTTAGCCGCTCTATTCCAAACCCAGACAGTCGGCGGTATTCAAGGCTCAGCTCATGCGGGTCTATGTGTTGACCCGCTGTGAGGGAGATACAAAGTAGTTCTCCCTTTTGTTCGCCTCGTTTGACCGAAGTCAAAGAACATGACGGAGGCGTCACGTTAAGCTCGCCTTTCGAATGACCTGGCACGGTGGTCGCGTGGCCCTTTTTGCTGCGCTGGCGGTGCCATCGGTCTGGTGGGAGACGGCGCGTGACTAAAATTACCTATATCGAGCATGGCGGAACCGAGCATGAAGTGGATGTCGCCAACGGGCTGAGCCTGATGGAAGGTGCGGTCAAATACACGATTCCCGGGCTTGATGGTGATTGTGGCGGGGCCTGCGCGTGCGCGACCTGCCACGTCTATATTCCGCCGGATTGGACAGATAAATGCGATCCAGCTGAAGAACTGGAGCGCGACATGCTTGATTTTGCTTTTGATGTTGAGGAAACCAGCCGTCTTAGCTGTCAGATCAAGGTATCCGATGCGCTTGAGGGTCTGGTGGTCCGGCTCCCAAAACGTCAATACTGATGACCTGAATCCCCTCTGTAGAAAATTCCACCCACTTGACTCACGTCAAATCAAAAAATGACACATGCGTCATTATTAGCTGTCGGTCGAATGATCTGCAAGCTGGCTCCCATCTGGAGCGGCGCCATAGGAGGAAAGAATGAACGCATCCAGCAATGCTCCAATTGTCACGAAAGGTGATTGGAAAGTCACGATGAACCCTGACGATATTTATCGCAATCCGATGGATATCGCCTGGACCTTTGCGTACGAATTTGGCCAGGACAAGGTCGAGGACCTTTACCGCCGGGCAAAACAGAACCAGTGGGATTCCGACGAACTGTTGCCATGGGACCATGAAGTTGATCCCTCCAATCCGATGCTCGCGGATCAGTCGATCTATCATCAGATGCCGTTCTTCAAAAAACTTTCGAAGTCGCAGCAAGAAACATTTACCGCTCACTCGACGGCGCAGCTGCTCTCGCAGTTTCTGCACGGTGAGCAGGGTGCCTTGATGACGGCGGCTTGTGTGACGCATTCCGTCCCGGATGCTGGTGCTAAACTTTATGCGGCCACGCAGACGATGGACGAAGCTCGGCACGTCGAGGTCTACGCGAAATATTGCGAAAAAATCGCCATGACTTATCCTATGACGCCGTGGCTGAAAGCGCTGATCGATGCGACCTTGCAGTCTGACCGGCATGAAAAAGTCATGATCGGTATGAACATGATCGTGGAGAGCCTGGCTCTTGGCGCGTTCAACAATATGTACCGCTCCACAACCTGTCCCTTGTTGAAGAAGCTTACCTTCAACGTGATGCGGGATGAGTCTCGGCATGTTTCGTTTGGTCACGTTTATCTTGGGCCGGTCTTTGCTGCGATGCATGAAGATGACCGTGAAGAGATGGCACAATTTGCGTTCGACGCGATCAATGTTCTTGCGCAGGCGCAGATGCAGGGTGGATCTCTCGCCTCGCGGGCTGATCCTGGCTTTATGATGGTGCTGGAAAACTCCAATATTGATCCCGATGATTTCTTCAAAGGCTTGGAAGAAGCCGAAGAGCTTGGCCTCGTCAATAAGCTGCCACCGGGTCAGATCCATGCGCTTGATGATCTGATGATGCCAGCCATTGCGCGCGTTGGGCTTATCACGAAGCGGACACGGCCAATGTATGAAGAAGCAGGCATTCCGATCTCCGAGGATCTCCACATTTTGGAGGCGATGGAAGGCGGACATCCCGTTGTTGATGAAAGCGCTGCTGCAGCGGAATAAGAGTTGGGTACCGCGGTGCTTATGCACCGCGGTACGCTATTATTGGGCGGGCGATACAGCCTGTTGATTGAAGGTAATGCAATGGTCACCGATGCTTTCGCAGATGAATTTTATTCTTCCATTATTGAAAGTTTGCCGGAAGCGGTGATTGTCTCGACCCTTGAGGGTCAAATCGTCTACGTCAATTTGTCTTTGGAGAAGTTGCTTGGGTATTCCGCTCACGAGTTGAAGGGAAAACCCATTTCAAAACTTGTTCCCCAGCAACCCGGTCGTCGGGCAGACCCGATGAAATGGCTGACCCGCTGGGCTAGCGAACCGCAGGACACGCAGTCACGCTTTCTTGACCTGATTGGCCGTACCAAAGGTGGGCGGGAAATGCCTGTCGATGTGCGGGTGTCAGAAGCAAGTCTGGGCGGTGAGCGCCGTTTCCTCATTACCGTGCGGGACAATTCTGCACAGCGCGATGCGATGGTGCGCAATAAGGAAGCGCAGTTCCTGATGTCCCGCATTCTTTCGGTAGCCCCCGATGCGATTATTTCAGTTGATGGGGCACAGAAAATAATCTTCTTCAATCTGACAGCGGAAAAAATGTTTGGGTACAGCGCTGAGGAAGTGATGGGCGAACGCCTGGAAACTCTGATGCCAGAGAGATTTCGCAAGCGCCATCATCTGGAAGTCGGTGCTTTTGCGAGCTCGAAATACCCCTCCCGTTTCATGAATGAGCGGGGAGTGGTGGCTGGACTGCGCAAAGACGGCCAGGAATTTCCCATCGAAGCCACCATTACGAAATTGACCGGGGGCACGCACCCGACATTCACGGCGCATATCCACGATATCACTGAACGTAAGGCGCGTGATGCGGCGTTTGAAGAGAGCGAGCGGCGTTTGCGCGCCATTTTTGACCATGCGTTCGAGGCGATCGGATTGCTGGATCCCACGGGGACGGTTATCGAAATAAACCGGGCCGGGCGGGCGTTGACCGCAGATGAAAATGATCTGATCGGGCGCCCGCTTTGGGACCTTCCCTGGGTGGGGCGCAGCGATGCGATAAATGAAGAAGGGCGAACACAGTTGAGGGAGGCCGTCGAACGGGCAGCGACCGGTGAGATCGTGCGCTACACCGTTGAGGTGCCGTTGTCTGACGGGCTCATTCAGATTGATCTTTCATTGACGCCGGTGAGAGATGAAGAGGGCCAGGTCGTTTACATCATTCCCGAAGGGCGCGACATAACGACGGTTCTTTCCTGAACTGCCTGCTTACTACTTGCCGACCCCCGCAGAAGCTTCCTACACTCCCCCAGTAGAAAACAGGGGGGATGGTCTCATGGCAAACAACGGCGCAACGCTGCAGCAACCACTCAAGGGCATTCGTATCGTTGAATTCTCGACGATGATCAC
>CAZFHW010000115.1:0-2198 GCA_964518885.1 uncultured Parvibaculum sp.
AAAACTGGCCAAGCAGCAGGGTGGCCCAGAAGGTGTCAAGCGCCAGCACGACAAAGGCCGCTTGACCATTCGAGAGCGGATCGAGTACCTGGCTGATCAGGACAGTCTTCGCGAGTTGGGCGAAGCTGCCGGTGTTCCAGAGTTCAACGAAGACGGCTCCCTCAAGGATTTCCAGCCCGCAAACTATGTGCTTGGATTTGCCAAAATCAAAGGTCGTCGGGTCATTATCGGCGGCGAAGATTTCACCCTCAAAGGGGGCTCTCCCAATCCAGCGGGCTTACGCAAAAGCGTTTACGCAGAAGACGTGGCGCTCGACTATAAAATCCCCCTCATCCGTCTGCATGAAGGCGGAGGCGGCTCTGTCGCCGGGTCTGGCGGAGGCAAACCATCACGCCCCACCGGCGATCCGGTTTTTTCGCGCTCCCGGTTCCTTTCCATCACCCAGGTCTTGGGCAACGTACCCGTCGCAACGGCCGCCCTTGGGCCTGTTGCCGGCATGCCTGCCGCACGGCTGGTCGGTGCCCACTTCTCGGTCATGACAAAAAACGCACAGGTCCTGATTGCCGGACCACAGGTCGTCAAACGAGCGCTGAACGAAGACCTCACGAAAGAAGAGCTGGGTGGACCTGACATTCATGCAAAAAGCGGCGTCATCGATAATGTGGCAAAAAATGAAGAGGCCGCGTTAGATGAGATCGCAACCTTCCTCTCCTACATGCCCGACAATGTCTGGCAGCTTCCTCCCTACATCGCACCCGACGACGAAGCCGATCGTATGGAAGAGAGCCTGATCGACATTGTCCCGCGTGATCGGCGCAAGCCCTTCCAAATGCGCAAAATCGTCAAAGCTGTGGTCGATCAGGGCAGCTTCTTTGAAATGACAAAGAAATACGGCCCCTCGCTCATCACCGGGCTTGCCAGGTTGAACGGCCATGCCGTCGGTGTCATCGCCAATGATTGCATGTACTACGCCGGGGCGATGACAGCAGAAGCCGCTCAGAAAATCAGGCGCTTCGTTGACATGTGCAACACGTTCAACCTGCCTGTTCTCTCCTTTGTTGACGAACCGGGCTTCATGATCGGATCAGCCTCAGAAAAGGCAGGCACCATCCGTTACGGCACGGCAGCCATTGCCGCCGTCATGCAAAGTCGTGTGCCGTGGGCAAGCGTCATCGTGCACAAGGTATTTGGTGTGGCAGGCGCCGCCCATTTTGCCCCCGATGGATTTGTGCTCTCCTGGCCGTCTGCCGTAACCGGCGCCTTACCGGTCGAGGGCGGCGTCGCCGTTGCTTTCGCCCGTCAAATTGCGGAAGCCGATGACCCGGACGCCTTGCGCAAAGAACTGGAGGAGAAGCTCGCCTCTGCTCAATCGCCCTTTCCCCGGTCAGAAGGCTTTTCTGTCCATGAACTGATCGACCCAAGAGAAACCCGTCCGCGACTTGTCGAATGGCTCGAATGGTCACAGAACGGGCGGGAGCTTAACCTGGGGCCTTACCTCACAACGATGAGACCCTGAACAGCCGGTCGAATGACGAAAAAACCCCGCTCGCCGAGCGGGGTTTTGCCATCGTTTCCAGCCTCACCGGTAGGCGGTGTGCAACACCCGCCCGGTTCGCGCACAGACCTGGAGCGTCACATTCCGACCGAGACGATCCCGGGCCCCGACCTGGTAGTGATTGTCATAACGGGTCGCCCGCCCGAAGTGGCTGTAATGTTGCCGCTGCAATCCAGGCAACCATTAATTAAACCTGCGGACAGAATGGCGGTTGTAGGAAGGACCATTGTAGCGACGCGCCTGATTAACCGACAGAACCCGACCATTACGCGCATTGGCGACGATCCGCACTGGCGTCCCGCGGCGATTGAGACCACGGACAATATAGGTCCGGCCATCGCGCACGACCCGGTCAAATCCGCTATATCCACCGTCACGCAAACCGCGCAAAAGCCTTGGGATTGGTTTGCCATTGGTAGCTTGATGCCCCTGTCCGCCACCACGACGTCGCTGAACATCAAATATCTCGCCCGTAAAGGCATTCGCCCTGGCCGTTACAACCCGACCTCTGGGACCAACACCTTCGATCTTGTAGACACGACCATTGGGACGCAGCACCACCGAGGTGAGCCGCCCTCCTGTCTCACGTTGGATCTGTCGAACAAGACGGGCGATGGGAATAATCTGACGTTCATCACGCCGA
>CAZFHW010000115.1:2298-4983 GCA_964518885.1 uncultured Parvibaculum sp.
GGGCATGGGAACGGGAACGGGTCTCGCCACCAAATTGCGAGAGTACCAACGCACGAAGCACGTCTTCAAAATTGGTGGACCGCTCAGCATGGGCAGCTGAGGCAGGGACGGCCATCACAAGCGGGATGGCAACGGCGCAAAGAGCAAGAAGCTTTTTCATAGGGAATCTCCAGAACAAACAGGAACAACTGATATGTTCACTCTGGCAGGTCGGCACTGAACCCTATCTGGAAGGATCGTTCATGTGAGGTTTAGCGCGCGTTCATCTGGCAGTCATCGTGCAAAACAAGGGAACACCCACACTAGCCACCCAGAAAAAGGCGTCCAACGTCGGGGTTTTCGAGAAGCGCGGCCCCCTTGTCGGCCATCGCCACCCGTCCGGAGACAAGCACATAGCCAATGTCAGCGAAGGCCAAACCCTTCTTGGCATTTTGCTCCACCATGATGATGGTCTTGCCGTCTTGATCTCGCAGGTCACCCAAAATTTCAAAAACCATATCAATGTAGCGGGGCTCAAGACCAATAGAAGGCTCGTCCACCAACAGCACCTGTGGATTCATAATCAGAGCGCGACTGATTTCGAGAAGCCGACGTTCACCACCCGACAGCACCCCCGCCCGATCTGTCCGGCGTTTGGCAAGCCGGTCATAACGATCCAAAACACGCTCCACCGCCTCCCGAGCCTCAACCTGAGAGGTAAGTAGGTATCCTCCCATCAAGAGGTTTTCTTCAACGGTCATATCGGGGAAAACAGAGTTGTCCTGCAATATGTAGGCGACACCTGCCCGCGAAAGCCGCTCACTGGGAGCAAGACGTGTCACATCAGTGTCTCCAACCCGGATATGCCCGCCGAAAATCTGCGTAAACCCGAAGATCGAATGGAGGATGGTGGACTTACCCGCGCCGTTCGGCCCGATCAGACAAAGGCTCTGCCCCTTGGAGACAGCAAGGTCAATGCCGTGCAATATCTCCATACGGCCATACCCGGCGGTAAGCCCTTCAATTTCAAGAAATGGATCACCGCCAGCGAGCGCCCGAAGTGTCTCCCGTGTGACCACCTCCCCAAGGCCTTCAGCTTCTTTTGCTACCGCGTCCACCGAGAGGATGGTGTCCGCATCACCTTCCCCATAACCACTGACGCGACCATCCGTCTCGTTGCCCATCAGCCTGCCCCCAGATACGCATCAACAACACGAGGGTCGTTGCGCACCTCATCCGGCGTTCCACTTGCCAGCACTTCCCCATGCGCAAGACAGGTGATGCGTTCCGCGAGGTTCATAATCACCCGCATATTGTGCTCAATAACCAGAAGCGTGACCCCCAATTCTTTGTTGGCTTGTTTCAGCCGATCGATCAGACCATTTATCAGCGTGGGATTGATACCCGCCGTCGGCTCATCAAGCAGCAACAGCTTTGGCTCGCTCATCAACGCCATAGCAAATTCCAGCAATTTCTGCTGCCCGAAGCTCAACGAACCCGCGCGCAAAAAGCGTTTCGACGACAAGCCGACAAATTCCAACAATTCTTCTCCTCGCGTATCGGTTTTCGATGAAAACCCACCAAGCAATGAGAGGGCAGACTCTCTCGCCTCAGGTGCACTGATCCTCATATTCTCCAGCGCAGTCATCTCGCCATAGATGCGCGTCTGTTGGAATGTCCGCAGTAATCCTTTGCGCGCGATAACAGGAACGCGAAATGTGGAAATTTCTTCGCCCTCAAACCTGATGGAACCTTTATCGATGGCATGCGCCCCAACAATGGAATTGAACAGCGTGGTCTTGCCCGATCCATTGGGGCCAATCAGACCGGCAATCTCGCCTGCACGCACTTCAATCGATACGGACCGGTTAGCAACCACACCCCCGAATGTTTTGGTCACGCCTTGCACTTCCAGAAGAACGCTCATGAACGCTCCTCCATCCGCTCACCAAACCATTCAGGAAAGCGCTCACGCAATGTCCCCAGAATACCGTTAGGAAAAAACACGACAATCGCGATAATCAACAGGCCGAGAGCCACCCTCTGCCACCCCAGAAGATAGGTCCAGAACAGCTCCTGGGTCACATGGAACACAATCGCGCCAATCACCGGCCCCCACAGCGTTCCCTTGCCCCCCAACACCGCCATCAGCACCATCCAGACACCAAAAGTTGCCCCTGCAAAAGCAATGTCACGCGGATCGATAAAGCCCAGCAGGTTGCCTGTCAGCCCCCCGGAAACCCCCAAAAAGACCGCAGCCACGGCCCAGGCGGCAGACTTGATCTGCGTGGTGTGAAGGCCCATCGCTTCCGCTTTATCTTCATCATCACGAATTGCATTGAGAGCAAGACCAAAACGTGTCTGATAGAGCGCACGCAACGCCGCAAACGTAATCACAGCAAGAGCAAGCATCGCGAAATAGAAAAAGAACTCACGGCCCGCAAGCTCAACCGGATAGAGCGGCGGCACCATGCCTGACCCCGCCCCCACATAGTCCCATCCACCAGCTATTTCGCCAGCCGCAATACCCAAGCCCAAGGTTCCAATGGCAAAATAGTGGCCGCGAAGCCCCAGCATCCCAACACCAAGGACAACCGCGACAAGGGCTGAGAAAACACCTGCAATCCCCAGCCCGACAGCAAGACCAACAAAATAGTCGAGCCCCAAATCGCGCTGAATGATGGCGCAGACATAGGCCCCAATGCC
>CAZFHW010000115.1:5083-9413 GCA_964518885.1 uncultured Parvibaculum sp.
AATAGTCGAGCCCCAAATCGCGCTGAATGATGGCGCAGACATAGGCCCCAATGCCAAAGAACAAGATATTGCCAAACGAATTGTAGCCCATCTGCCCCCCCAGCACGTCCCAGGTGAGCGCGAAGACAACCATCAGCCACAACATGGTGAGTTGCGTTGCAAATTGCGGAGCCAGAAAAGGCGCACCAAGCGACACAACAAGACCAAAGCCAATCAGTCCGTATTTTTGTACCGGGCTCACTTCAGATATTCCCGCTTGCGGCGCAACACCCAATTGCGAACGACGAGGATCACGACCATCGCCACAAAGACAAAGGCGATTTGATACTCGGTCCCCAGGATAAAGCCAGCCAGATTTTCGAGAGCACCCAGTCCAAGCCCAGCCGCAATCACCGCAATGATATTGCCAAGCCCAGCGACGACGACGACGAGAAAAGATCGGACGGTATAGGGTAAGCCAATGTAGGGGTGGATCGTCCATGCCATGACAACCAGGCTCCCCGCCGCTCCGCACAAAGCAGCATTGAGCGCAAAGGTTGCCGCATAAACCCGGTCTGTATTGATCCCCAGAATACGCGCGGCACGCGCATTCTGCGCCGTCGCCCGGATCGCCTGCCCCAGTCGCGCCCGTTTCAAAAACGCCCACAACATAAGCCCCACGATCAAAGCCGTCCCAAACGCCACGAGCTTGATCTCCGGCAACACGATCTGTCCATCCAGCAGATAGAGCGTTCCAAGACCTGTCTCCAGGGTCTGGACGTCGGCACCAAATATCTCGTTCGACAATTGCTGAAGAACAATCGACAACCCGAACGTGGCGAGAAGAGAAACAAAAAGATCGCGGTCAACGATGCGAAAAATCACCAGCCTGTAAAGCCCCCAACCGATCACAAACAGACCCGCCGCAGCGATTGGAATGGTTGCGAGCGGTGGCACACCAAATTCAGCTGCGCTCAACGCCACGAACCCACCAAGCATCACAAACTCGCCCTGAGCGATATTAATAATGCCGAGCACACCCCAAACAAGGGCCATACCAAACGCTGCCAGCGCAAAAATAGACCCGATCATGAGACCATTGGCAATCAGGTCCGCTCCGAGAACAGGGTAGGAGAAAAGCAGCTGAAGATTATCAAGCATGAATTTGTCGCCTCATCGGTCCGCCCATCGTGGCGTGGGGTGGCGAAACGGTGCTTCGGCAAACTCCGCCGGATAAACCACCCGAAATTTCCCGTCCTGCACCTGATAGAGAACCATCGGCTTAGCGATATTCCGGCCGGTCTCATCAAAATCAATCCGACCATAAAATGTCATGAGATCAGTAGCAGCAAGTGCATCACGCACCGCCAACGTATCGAAGGTACCAGCTCTTTCAAATGCATCAGCAAACACCATCACTGCCGCCGCTGACTCCGCCGCCTGATAGGGCGGCTCGTATCCGTAGGTCGTCTCAAAGAGGGTTGCAAAATCACGGGCGGAACCAAAAAGCGGATCAGAATAGGCCAGCCCCGGCGCCCACTGAGAGGCACACAGAGCATATTCTGCCTTCTCACCAAATTTCTCTATGATCTGGGCCGCATCACAATGGGTTAACGCCAGCATGGGCACATCAACACGCCCATCGGCGATTTGTCGAATGGCAAGGGCGGCTCCCCTCGCATGGCCAGACACCACCAGAAGGTCAGGCTTCAGCACACGAACCTTGGCAAGCGTTGCAGCCAGATCACTCAGGTCGGGTGGCAACTTGTCGTCGATCACCACGCTCATACCATGAAGCTCTGCATCTGCGATTACGCCTGTGCGAACATCCTGAGAGAAAGGATCGTTCTCCATCGCCAGCGCCACACGCAAACCTTCCCCTTCCCCGGCGGTTTGCGCCGCCAGTGCCACGGCACCTTGAAGATATTGCTCGGTGGTAGAAAGAACAGCGAACAGGTATTTGTACCCTTCCTGAAAGAGTGAAATAGACGCGCCGTTCGCTTCCACCATCGGGATGCCGTATTTTTCGATGATCGGTGCCATGGCCCGGGTAAGACCTGAGGAATAAGGCCCGAGGATAAAGGTAACGCCGTCCTGCTGGATCAACCGCTCAGCAAGCTGGGCACCACGCGCAGGGGTTGATTCGTCGTCGTAATAGGTAATGGCCAGCTTGTAGCTTTTCCCATCAACCGTGACGCCCCCTGCTGCGTTAATCCGCTCGATAGCCAGATCGTAACCACGTTGAGTGTGGGCCCCATTGGTCGAGTATTTCCCCGTCAGGGAAATAGCGGCACCCAGATAAACCGTATCATCTTCGACCTTCGCGTGGGTCTGGCCTGCAAACGCGCATACCAGCACAACACCCGCAAAAACCGCGCCCGCACGCCGCAATACCATCCTTACCCGTGACATCGTCCCACCACCTCTTGTGCCCCAAAAACACGTCATATTAACCACCAATGCCTCAGCTTCAATGCTGGTGTGCTTGGACCACAAAACAAGCTGTCTATCAGCCCTTGAAAGCACAGAATCCCACCCCCATTTTTGTATAGCCGGGGCGCCACTCGTGGGTCCGGGCTTACTGAAAACAGGCTTGTTGCCGAGAAAATCGGGACAGCCAGGGCGACGCAGCCCTCACATCGCTTTAAAAAGGATGACAACAACATGCGTACATTTGATTTCTCACCTCTTTATCGGTCCACCGTCGGTTTTGACCGCCTCGCCCACCTCCTCAATGCGGCGACCAATGACACCAGCCAGCCTGGTTATCCGCCGTACAATATCGAACGAACTGGCGAAACGTCATACCGAATCACCATGGCTGTAGCGGGCTTCTCCGAAAACGAGATTTCGATCGAAGCCCAGCAGAACAAACTCACCATTACCGGAAACCAAAAGAATGGTGAGGAAGAAGACGGTCGCTACCTTCACCGGGGCATCGCCACCCGAAGCTTCCAGAGGCAGTTTGATCTTGCCGACCATGTAGAAGTTAAAGGAGCGGCTCTTGAGAACGGTCTTCTGCACGTGGATCTTGCCCGGGAGATCCCCGAAGCCATGAAACCACGCCAGATCAACATTACCCCCGGCGCGACACCCCGCACGATTGAGACGACGGAAGCAGCAGCCTAAGCCGCAGCCATAGAACGGCGGGAAGACAGTCTTTTTTTGCTGTCTTCCTGCTGATTCAGCAAAAGACGGGCAGCAATCGCACCACACTGGTTAACAAAGCCCTACCTTAAGCGTGAGCAGACTTCGCGCTTAAGGGATAATTCATTGGCGGCCACTAGCATCACCCCGGAAAATAAGGCGGCGAGGGTTTTGGGGGCGACCATGAAGACCGGGAAACATGCCGAGGTAAATGCCTCGTCAGGACTTCTATTACATAATATTTTGGGAGCCGCCGTTGTTTGTGTGCTTGCTCTGATTTCTGTGCCCGTCACAATTTTTCACATCTCCGAATACCTAACGGCGTCCTCAGATGGAACCTATAGTTCTACATCGCTGGTGACGAGCTATGTTGCCGCAGGCCTCTGTTTTCTCGCGGTTCTCGTGCTCACCGCCGGTCTGTTCTCGTTCTGGAAAAAGCGCCTCTTAGCCCCCTTGGTCGATATCAACAACATATTGATCGCCAACAGGGATCAAAGTGCTGAAGAAATCGCGGCACTCAGCCGAAATGACCTTCGCGTAACGGCAAAAATCCTTAAGACCGTTTTCGCCGAGGCCGAGGTCTTTCGCACGGAAGCCGCAAAATTTGAACTCGTATCCAACGCAACGGATCATTCCGTCATCCTAACGGATGCAGAAGGCCATCTCATCTGGACAAACCCAGGCTTCACCAGAATGACCGGGTACGAGTTCGAGGAAGTCGCAGGGCGCAAACCCGGCCATTTCCTCCGCGCGCCTGAGGCTGATCCAGCGATCTCAGCCACAATCAATCGCGGCATTAAGGACAAGACGGGCTTTGACGCAGAAGTATTGAATGTAACCAAAGATGGCACACGGTTTTGGGCAAACCTTGAAGTCCGCCCCTCTTTTGATGAGCACGGCGACCTCCAATATTTCATTGGCATTGAACTGGACATCACAGAGAAAAAGCGGACAAAAGCGACTTTGGAGGCTAACCGCAAAGAGCTGCAGCAACGTATTATCGACTTACAGACGGCAAAGGCCGAGTTGGAGGCGGAACGAGAAAAGCTAGATGCTTTTACGACAGAGCTCTCGTCCGCAAAGGATGCTGCGGAACAGGCGAACAGGGCAAAGTCCGAATTCCTGGCTACTGTCAGCCATGAATTGAGGACACCCATGAACGGTGTGCTGGGCATGTCCGAGTTATTAGTCAACAGCAATCTTG
>CAZFHW010000116.1:0-9358 GCA_964518885.1 uncultured Parvibaculum sp.
CCCGCCACACTCAGCAAGACAAAGAAGAGAAGGACGCGCGGATCGCTCAGAGGCAACCCATCTTCAATAGGAAAGGCAATCGTCTTTTCCAAAGCCGCAGCCTTGAAGCCATGCCGTCCTGAAAATTGTGGGTTTGTGGAGATTTCAAACATGTCCCGGCGCGAGCGGTACCGCATCGCCGCGCCAGCCGTCCACATCTCCGCGCCTTCAATGCCCACGACGTCCAACACATTTGAAACAGCTGGCCCAAACATCACCGGATGAGACGCACGTGCGAGGAGAGCCGGCCACATATATTCCATATACTTGGCCATCACGTCATCTGATGTGTCTCCGGGCGCCACGCCCTCTATCTGGTCGGGCACATCTTTCATGTGCAAAGCATTGATCATCAAGAAATCATTGCCCGTATCTGCTTCCATGAAAGCACGCAGCTGCGCAATACGGGCAGGGTCTTCCACCTGACGCTCAATGACGCTCATGAAGCGATTGATCTCATCAGGGTTTAAGGGACCTGACAGGTTCGTATACCAAAGAAAGAAGGCGACATAGATCGCAGCCGGCACCCCCCAGATAAACCATCTCGCGTTCATGACACTTCTCCTCTAGGCGAACAATTTCTCACAACCCGTTCCCGCCAACACATCGTCGACGAAACGACGATCTTTGTCGGAGAGGTTTGCCCGTTCCTCCCGCAACCATTGGAGACACTTGCCTTGATAGGCGAACGGTTGCTGAACCCAATGGGCACCATCAATCTCGGTATCAACTTGCGCGTCGCCATTCATCAGCGCTCTAGCGTTCGCAAGCAGAGCCGGTACGTAGTAATTGCCAATCTGTTTGAAGATATCGATCAGCGTTCCCGAGACCGCATCGCGCGAAACCCATTCATCATCTCCCGGTTCCATGCCGCTCAGATCATCGACAAGATCGACCCAGGCAAACACCACAGGCGCTTTGTCGAGGGTGAGCTGCATCGGTGTCGGGTCAAATTTCGCAAGCTGTGTCAGCTGGCCAAAGGCTGCAAAGTCACTGGCTCCAGGCCGTGCGCCCAACAGAAAGGAAGACCCTTCAAGGTGCGCCCGCATCGCGCCCAGATAACGCTCATAACTTGCTTCGATCACTGGTGCCGTCTCGTCACTGGAACCCACGACATAGAGGCGCGATATTTGCCGCTCGCCAAATATCTTTCCCAGTTCCAGGGCTTTCTTTTCTGCCTGAGGCGCAAGTGTCCAACGCGGCAGGATCGCCGAGGCCCGCTCAATGTCTGCCTGAAAATGCCAGCGATAATGGAACATGGCTTTGGTCAACCACTCGTCCGCATAATCCTCCAGGAGATAGTCCAAAAAGGCGATGGCCGGATCAGAGGGGATGACGCTGCGCCCTTCATATTCAGCTTCAAAACGTCGGATCAGAGGCGTTGAATCAACCACGGCCTCAATCTCACCCGAGGCGTTTGGCAAAAAGAAGGTCGGCAGCAGACCAACCTTGGGTTTTGGATACCCAGCAGGAACACCACCATCCCGGTTAAACAAAAGCCGATAGGGAATGCGACGATAGCGCAGGACCGCCAGCATTTTCCGTGTATAGGGTGAGCCTGGAGCCCCCATCAGCGTCAAGGGTGTCGAGTGGGTCATATTGTTCTCCGGTCTGGCGAGCCGCAGTCAGCACCACTGCTCTCATTCATTTTTCTTGAGGGTAAGAGTTGGCATGGTACATGTCAATTTATCCCGAGTGCAAAAAGCCCGCAATAATGCGGGCTTCTAAAGCACAATGGATCGATCAGGCGGTTTTCATCTTCTCAAGCATAGCCCCCATTGCCGCATGCACGGCATTGATCGCCTGGAGAGGTCGAACCATGACGCGGAACTCAATGATCTTGCCCTCATCATTGCAGGTGATGATGTCGACGCCGTTCAGATACTTGCCGTCCACCTCTGATTCAAACTCAAGGACAGCATAATTGCCCGAAACAACTTCTTTCGTGTATTTGAATTTGCCCGCGTTTTCGGCAGGTTTTCCCTCACCCGGCGCACCTTGTCCGCCAATAGTGCCCCCGGCTGCGCGAAGGTACGCAATGGTCAGGTCTTTTCCCTTCTGCGGGGTAAACACGATAGGTGAAATGAAGACACAATCATCGTCGATAAGGCTGTCGAGAGAACCTGGGCTTTTTCCAGCAATATAGGCGTGCCAGTCAGCAATGCATTTTTCAATCATGGGTCATCTCCCTGGAAGGGTTGGTGAAATTTTTAGCACCATAGGCCATCGCCTTGACGATCGAGCGAAAAACACCTTCTCAAAAATGAACATGGCCCCACATTTAGGCAGCTGAGCGAAGGCCGCTCCTGCGCACATCGGCCACTTCGGTGCGAAGTGCGGCAAGAACGGGGGAGGGCGCCTCCCCCCAGACCTGTTGGATCGACCGCCGCCAGTTTTCTTCATGCCAGTCGAGGATCGCTGTCTTATAGCTGGGTCGTGTCTGCAGCCCAGCCCAATAGGCAGCAACGAGAGGCAAATCCTCGCTGCGCAAAATCTCTCCCAGATGCACATCTTCCAGACGATGGAAATGCGCCATCATCATGATGTCTATCTGAGTAAAATCGCCAAACAAAAAGGGACCTCCCTTAGCAAGAGCATCCTCAATGCGGCTCAAAGACACAGCAATGGTACGTACGGCACGGTCAGAAATGGTTTTAGGAATGGAACGCACGCGCAACAACCGGAAAAGAGCGGCTCTCTCCCACTTTGGGTGCTTGCGGAACTTCCACATGACATGAAAAAGGGGTTGGCGTTTAAGGCAGGCTTGGATGATGGGAACACTCACCACAGGGACGGCTGTCCCCAGGGTCCTTGCAGGGGCCGCATCATCACGCAGGGCCGCCTCGCGAACCCAATCGTCAATCTCCCCACGAACCGCCTCATCCGTCGGCCAAAGACGCGGCCCCACGGTGGGTTGCACCGCGTCGAGATATTTGATGATCTCCCAACTGTCATAGATCGGCACCCCCTCATGGACGAGAGTTGGCACAATACCGTTCGGGTTCACCGCAAGATATTCAGGCGTCAGGTTCGTGGCATCGGTTGAGATTTCGTTGAGCAGCATATGGTGAGACTTGTAGGAAATATTTTTCTCCGCCAAAGCAACACGCACCATCTGCGCACAAAGCGACTCGCCATAATGGTAGAGTTCAAATTCTTGCTCATGGGGAACATTGGCCATAATGTTTCTGTCGCCTCTAAATACTGCGAAAATGGGACTCTAACTTTACGAGTTGCTCTTCCAGCGAATTGTCTTCATCGACAACACCAAAGACGTATCGGTCCGGCCTCACAATGATCGCGTCGTACTTGGCAAGCAGCGCATCCAGCTCAGGCGTCACGCGCGCCTCCGCTCCAAGCACAAAAAACTTTACCCCAATCAAATCAAGAAACGCCTTGTGACCGTCATTGATTTGAGGACCGAGGTCGCGCGTGGAAACAATGTGGAAACTGGCCTGGACAAGGTCATCCAATCGCGATGGCTCCGTCCCATTGAGACGAACGATCGCCTGCGCGTTCTGAAAACCGGTCACGCCATCCGACGGGTCATCCTCCTGCAAGGCCAGAACGCCCCCATGCAGATGAGGATAGCCCCGATCCCCCCCATAAGCAGCGGCATAAGACGTTGGCCAATCCCCGGTCACATGCGCTTCGGCAATCTGGTCCATCAGCTTGCCGGTCTCCACCGCGAAATCGATCAGGTCCAGCGCGTGGGGCGCACGCTCGCCCTGATAGGTCTCCAAAAGACTGTCATCAGCCTGCCCGCGCTTCACCATATCCAGCTTCCACACCAGGTTGGCGACATCACGCAGACCTGTGCACATGCCCTCGCCCAGAAACGGCGGCGTCTGATGAGCCGCATCACCGGCCAGAAAAATGCGCCGGTCACGCCACTGGTCCGCGATGGCAGCATGAAACTGGTATCCAGCAGCCCGCTCAATCACGGCATTATCTGCACAGACCCAGGGTTCCAGCATTTTCCAAATCGTCGCCTCATTGGTCATCGCCTCTTTCACTTCTCCCGCGTTAAGACGAAATTCCCAACGTCGCCTCATACCGACAACCGGCACATAAGTGACGATACGGCGGGGGTCACATATCTGTTGTGCAATGGCACTGAGCCCGGGCACCTCCCGCTTCAACAGCACATCAACCACAATCCAGTCACAGTCATAACCAAGTGAGACAAGCTCAAACCCAAGCGATTTTCGAACCGGGCTCGACGCCCCGTCTGCAGCGATCAGATAGTCCGCTTCGAGGGAGAAGGACGCACCGCCCTCAACGGGCGTCAGGTCAACCCTCACACTCTCATCTGTCTGAACGGGCGTGCCAGCCTCATGGGAGATGTAGGTCGTAACCCCCTCATACGCCTCCACGCGCGTACGCAATGTGCGTTCCATGAGCGGTTGGTGAAACATGGAGCTGATCGGCCAGCCCGACGCGTCCGTCATATCCGCTGGCAAATCAAACCCTTCAAGTCGCTTATTGTTGGCGTCGACAAACTCGGCCCCAAGGATCGGTGTGCATTGCGCGTTTATCTCGTCAGCAATACCCAGTTCCTGAAACATGCGCATGACTTCGCCGTCAAACCGCACGGCGCGCGGCAGCGGATAAACATCCGCCATCCGGTCAATCACAGCGACCCGCCAGCCCCGGCCTGCCAAAAGACCCGCCGCCATTGCCCCCACAGGTCCGTAGCCAAGAATAATCACGTCAAAGCGCGCCATATCACCCCCTGAAATGCAGGTATCCGGTCTCACATCAAGTATTTCTGATGTTTAACCCAATTATGATGATATTATCAGTAATGGCGCAAGAGATATTTGACCCACACGCGCCGCATATGGTGCGCACGGGGTCTGCCTCTGTTTATTTGGAGGGAGTTCTCCAACGACTTGAAGCCAGTGCAATCCAGGTCAGCCTGAAATGCGGACCGGCAGATGCTCAAATCCTTTAACAAAATTTGAGAGCACACGAACCGGTTCGCCGACAACCTCGATCTTGTCGAAGCGTTTCATGATCTCTTCCCACAGAACCCGCAATTGCATCTCCGCAAGCCGGTTTCCCACGCACCGGTGGATGCCAAAGCCAAAGGAAAGATGCTGCCGAGGGCGTTTGCGATCAATAATGAAACTGTCGGGGTTTTCGATCACATCGCCATCGCGGTTGCCAGAGACATACCACATGACAACCTTGTCACCCTTCTTGATCATCTTGCCGCCAATTTCTATGTCTTCCAGAGCCGTGCGCCGCATGTGCGCCAAGGGTGTCTGCCACCGAATAATCTCAGGAACCATGCTTCCTATAAGCGCCGGATTGTCGCGAAGCTTCTGATATTCAGCCGGGTTCTCGTTCAACGCCAACACCCCCCCACTAATGGAATTACGGGTTGTGTCGTTACCACCGACGATAAGCAGCAGCACGTTGCCAAGATATTCCATCGGGTCCATGTCCCGCGTGGCTTCCCCATGAGCCAGCATGGAGATCAAATCTCCCTTCGGCTCTGCGTTTATCCGCTCATTCCAAAGCTTCGTGAAATATTCAGAGCATTGCAGCAGGATTTCCCGTCGCTCATCCATGGAAGAAATAAGCGGGCCATTAATGTCAGCCGTTGCCACATCGGACCAATAGGTGAGCTTGCGGCGATCTTCCCACGGGAAATCAAACAGCGTCGCGAGCATCTGCGTTGTCAATTCAATGGATACAGTATCAACCCAGTCAAACGTCTCATTGATCGGCAATCCGTCGAGAATTTTCCCCGCCCGTTCCCGGATCACCCCTTCCAACACCGCCAGATTGTCGGGAGCGACAATGGGGCTAACGACTTTGCGTTGCACATCATGCTTTGGCGGGTCCATGGCGATAAACATCGGCAAACGAAAATCAGCCATCTGATTACGGATCGTGATGCCTCCAAGGCCCGACTCCGAAGAGAACACCCTATGGTTGGTATCAACCGCCATGATATCGTTGTACTTGGTGATGGACCAATAAGCCCCGAACGGACTGTCTGCACAATAATGCACCGGTGCCTCGTTTCGCAGCCGCTCAAAGTACGGCCAGATCGCATTGTTTTTGAACAGGACCGGCTGGCTCACATCAATCTTATCAAGCGGGATGGAATAAACCTCATCGCCCGGACGTTCTGGTGCAAGGGTTGCTTCGCTCATGATTCTCTCCTCCGAACCGGCGCTCGTTGAGCAAGCAACCGGCTCCAAAAACAATGATGCATGGCACTAGTTTAGCAGCCGGTGCGGCCCATCGCACGAACCAATTTTTCGCCCAAAACAAGCCATTCCAACCCGACTAGACTATTGGCATGTTTAATGCCAACAATAGAAAACACAAACAGAGGGATTGCTGCATGCCGGAACCAACCCGCAAAGCCAACCCGAACCCCGCGATCACTGTCGATCCCCCCAGACCGGTTCGGATCTTCATGTCGTGGTTCATGAACCGGATGGTTGACCCCAAAAGGGTAAAAAAGGCACGAGACGGGCACGAAGCAAAACGGCAAGCAACAGGCACAGCACACCAGGTCGAGTATTTTCATCAACTCGATGACCCGTATTCTCACTTAAGCGCGCAAAAGCTGAATGAGCTGGCGCTCGCTTACGACATTGAGATCATCCCCCATTTGATCCACCCGACGGGCGGCAAAGAACAGCCCTACCCGGAAGACCTCGCCGCCTATGCGCGCCGCGACGCTGCCGCTGTCGCGCCCCATTATGGGCTCTCATTCCCCGGCAATGCTGGCATGACACCGTCTGACACAGACATGGAGCTCGCCGCGCGCATTTTGGTTGCCGCCAACGGACCTCAATTTGTCGAGAGGATCGCAGCCATAAACGACGCTCTTTGGTCTGGAGATCGCCAAACACTTGAGAGGCTGGCTCAGGAATTTGGAACCGCCGACAAAGCCAAAGCCGACAGACAATTGGACGAAGGCACAAAACGGCTGAAAGACCTAAAGCACTATTCCGGCGCTACATTCTTCTACGCCGGTGAATGGTTCTGGGGTGTAGACAGGCTCTATCATCTGGAGACCCGTCTGCGCGAACGCGGAGCGAGCAGGAACGCCACGCCCCACGCGGTGGCCCCCCGGCCGCCCATCGACCCGGGCGAGCGCAGGGATAGCGGGACAATAACACTTGAAATATTCCCCTCTCTTCGCAGCCCCTACACCGCCATCATTTTTGACAGGGCTTGCGCCCTTGCCGACCAGACAGGCGTCAATCTGGTTATCCGCCCTGTCCTGCCCATGGTCATGCGCGGCGTACCCGCGACGCGGAACAAAGGGGTCTATATCTTCACCGATACGAAGCGGGAAGCGGACGCCCTCGGTGTGGCTTTCGGAAAAATCTATGATCCCATCGGCGAGCCAGTACGTCGTGCATACTCGCTCTATCCCTGGGCAGCCGAACGGGGCAAGGGCCGGGCATTCTTGAGTGCCTTCCTGCAAGCGGCTTTCGCCAAGGGCATGCGCACCGACACAGACCGAGGCTTGGGCAAAGTAGTGCAACAAGCAGGCCTTTCCTGGAAGGAAGCACGCCAACATTTGGGCAGCACAAGATGGATTGCCGAAATCGAGGCGAACCAACAGGCAATGACACAAGAGCTTGGACTGTGGGGCGTCCCAAGTTTCCGTCTGACAGGTCCGGGCAGAGAACCAGACTTCAGCGCATGGGGCCAAGACCGATTGTGGCTCGTTGCCGCCGAGATCAAACGCCGCGTTGCCTTGTCACACGAAACGAAGCCTTGAAAATTTTCCATCTCTGAGGCACTTCCGCGCTTGTGATTCCCATCCTCCTCGCTTAGATCAGCAGAGATGCGAAGGGGATACGAGTGAGCAACGATCAACACAGCACGCGAGAAACAGAGGCCGAGCGAGAAAAGCCTGAGCTAGCCTCCCCGCTTCTCGATCTGCGGGAGCGCGCCCCCAGCGCACTTGCCCCACCACCCCAGTCGCTCGGGATCTGGGAACTCGCCTGGCCCACCATTGTCGCCTCCGTGCTGCAAACCATGGTGCGGTGGGCAGACTTTATGATGGTCGGCGATTTGGGCGTGGATGCCGTCGCGGGTGTCGGCGCTGCCGGGCAAATCTACTGGATGATCCAGACGCTGGTGATGGCACTCACAACCGGCCTGATCGCCATTCTCGCCCGAGCCGTTGGAGCAGGAAATTTGCGCGAGGCTGACCAGGCCCTCCGTCAGGCCATTTTGCTTGGGACGGTTTTCGGCTTTATCTCCTGGTTTGCCGTGCTGCCCATCATCAACCCCACCATCGGAATATTGGGGGTCACAGACGAGGTCGTGGCGTATGGCGGCGACTATCTGTTCTGGCTGCTGGTTGGCAATGTCCCCTTCACTCTTGGGTTCATCTTTGCCGCAGGCTTGCGGGCTGCGGGCGATGCACGCTCCCCCCTTTACATCGGGATTGTGGTGAACCTGCTGAACCTGTTTTTCAACTGGGTGTTGATCTACGGCAACCTCGGCGCACCGGCTTTGGGGGTCAGTGGTGCGGGCATGGCCTCAGCAATCGCCATGTTCATCCAACTCGCCATCTATTGGGTCTTATGGTCGAGGGGCCACCTGTCCTTAAAACCCATATTGAAAAAATTTGCTTTCGACCGCGTCATGAGCCGCCGCATCCTGCATATCGGTTATCCGGCCTCCATTGAAGGAATGCTCTTCCAGGTTGGCATCCTGAGCTTTATGGCCCTGATGAGCAGCTACGGTACCAACGAATTCACCGCCTACCAGATCGGCGTGCAAATCCTTGCGCTCTCCTTCCTGGCGGGCAATGGCTTTTCCATTGCAGCCTCCACACTGGTCGGCCAGCACCTGGGGGCCAATAACCCGCAAGAAGCGATGAAATCCGGCTGGCGATCCCTCCTGCTCGCCATGTTCTTTATGGCCGCCCTGGGAGCTGCATTGATCGCGATGGCGCCCATGCTCGCCGGCTGGTTCATCGACGACGCTGAAGTAATCGCCCTCACAGTAGATTTTATCTGGATATTGGGGTTTGCTCAGCCCTTGATGGCGGTTGAATTCGTCATCGGTGGCGCGCTTCGCGGCGCGGGCGACACGCGCTTTCCCCTGTTTGCAATTTTCACGGGGCTCTTCATCTTTCGGGTTCTGCCCGCCGCCATCATCGCGCTCTACTTCGGTGGCTCGATCCAATGGGTCTGGTCCGTCTTGCTGCTCGACTACCTGGTGAAGGGTATCTTGCTGGCCGAACGTTTTCGGCGCGGCTATTGGCAAACCATCAAAGTCTGACGCCTTAAGCGGTGGAGAGTGTTCCCGCCTCCACGAGGGC
>CAZFHW010000117.1:0-9142 GCA_964518885.1 uncultured Parvibaculum sp.
TACGGTTGCCAAAGATGAAGCTGTCCATCTTCGGGTTCCAACGGTGAGTTTGGTGACCGAAGTGAACACCGGCCTCCAGTAGTTGACGCATAGAATAATCAGGGAGTGCCATGACGCCCAGTCTCCTTCTTTTCCGGTTGAACCTCCGCGGGGGGAACCATCGGTTGATGGACCGGATCGAACCCCTTCTATGAGGAGCGTCAGGCTTTCACCGTCTGCTCTTAAAGAGTTCCGTATCCCCGCGTGTGGAATGGTCGAACTTCTAGGGCTTGAAGGGGAAAAAGGCAAGCAGCGATTGAGGTTGGGCGGTTTTTCCTCTTATCGGCCCAATGAGAAAAAAAGCCCCCACACTCGGACACCTCGGCCGTTAGATATCCTGGACGTCGACCACCCCGGCCACAGCACGAATAGCTGCGCGGATCGGAGGGGTTATATGGAATTTCTGCTTTAACTCGATTTCCACCTCGCGACCGGCCCCTGCCAGCAGCACCAGAGAAACCACACCTCGGCCCTCATCTGGCAGGCGGGCTTTGATTGACTCCAGGGGTTCTGGGGTATCCAGGAAGATTTTGAGGCCCGCCGCTGCCGTGGCAGCCACCTCGTCCACTGGCCTGACTGTTTGGACCCTCAGGCGGACATCGTCGCCATCCCGGTCAATTTCCACACCAAGAACCACAGACCTTCCAGGCTCTAGAAGCTCACGATACTGGTTCAGAGCCTCGGAGAAGACCACCGCCTCAAATCGCCCTGTAGGGTCTGAGAGGGTCACAAAGGCAAAGGGATTGCCTTGTTTGGACCGCCTATCCTGCCGCACGGCCACCGTTCCTGCGATCCGCTCCGCCTGAGAGCGTTTCTGCAGCAATTCAGAATAGGTCACGACACCCGACTGTTTCATCGCCCGTGCATAATCATCCAGTGGATGACCGGAGATATAGAAGCCAACCGCGTTGAACTCTTCGTTCAGCCGTTCCATAGGCAACCACATCTCCACGCTGGGGAGGGCTGGATTGTCCAACTGGTTGTCCATGGCATCACCGAACAGACTGTCCTGCTGGCTTTCACGCTCATTTGTGGCCTGATTGGCCAGCCCCATGATGAGATCAATGGAAGCCAGAAGCTGGGCACGGTTCTCGTTCAGCGCGTCCAATGCCCCCCCTCGGATAAGATTTTCCAACTGCCGCTTGTTGATTACCTTGGGATTGAGCCGACGGGCGAAGTCATAAATGTCTTTGTAAGGCCCGTTTTCGGCCCGCTCCGCCACCATCTGCTCCATCGCCTGGCGGCCCACATTTTTTATGGCCCCCAGCGCATAGAGAATTTCGCCATCCGTGACGTCAAAGCTTGGGCTCGACCCCTGCACACACGGGGGGCGAACCTTTATCTTAAGACGATCTGCTTCCTGCTTGAAAACATGAAGCTTTTCGGTGTTGTTCAAGTCAAGACTCATCGATGCCGCCAGGAACTCGACCGGATAATTAGCCTTGAGATAGGCGGTCTGGTAAGCGACCACGGCGTAGCAAGCAGAGTGGGATTTGTTGAAGCCATAGCCTGCGAACTTGTCGACAATGTCGAAGACATAATTGGCTCGGTTTTCAGGTATGCCGTTGGCTGCCGCCCCTTCAATGAACCGGGTCCGCTGGGCATCCATTTCGGATTTGATCTTCTTCCCCATGGCCCTGCGCAACACATCGGCTTCGCCAAGCGAATAGCCTGCAAAAACCTGGGCCACCTGCATCACCTGTTCCTGGTAGATGATGACGCCATAGGTGTCCGCCACGACCGGGTCGATGGTCTCGTGCAGCACCTCTGGCTTGGCGCGTCCGTGCTTACAATCCAGATATTTGGGGATGTTCTCCATAGGACCGGGGCGGTAGAGCGCCACCAGAGCGATAATATCTTCGATGGTGGTGGGCACAGCCTGCCGGATCAGGTCGCGCATGCCCCCACTTTCAAGCTGAAATACGCCGACCGTCTCCCCGCGCTGGAGCATCTCATATGACTTCTCGTCATCCAGTGGCAGGGTCGACAGGTCAATCTCAATCCCCCGGCGCGCGATGAACTCCACTGCCCGTTGCAGAACGGTGAGCGTCTTGAGACCCAGGAAGTCAAATTTTACCAGACCCGCAGGCTCCACCCATTTCATGTTGAACTGGGTCACCGGCATATCAGAGCGCGGGTCGCGATAAAGCGGTACCAGATCGCTGAGAGGACGATCACCAATCACCACCCCCGCCGCATGGGTCGAGGCGTGCCTATAAAGGCCTTCCAGGCGCAGACCTATCTCCAACAGTTTCGCGACGGTGTCGTCCTCATCGCGGGCCTCTTGTAGACGCACCTCTCCCTCAATTGCCTCTGCAAGTGTCACCGGATTGGCGGGATTGTTGGGGATCATTTTGCAAAGCCGGTCGACCTGACCAAAGGGCACTTGCAACACGCGCCCCACGTCGCGCAGAACGGCGCGTGCCTGCAGCTTCCCGAAAGTGATGATCTGAGCCACCTGATCGTGGCCATACCGATCCTGCACATAGCGGATCACTTCATCGCGCCGGTCCTGACAGAAATCGATGTCAAAGTCCGGCATGGAAATGCGTTCCGGGTTGAGAAACCGCTCAAACAGAAGGTTAAAGCGCAACGGATCGAGATCCGTAATATCGAGCACCCAGGCCACGACAGACCCAGCCCCTGACCCACGCCCCGGCCCCACGGGAATATTTTGACCCTTTGCCCATTTGATAAAATCGGCAACAATCAGGAAATAGCCTGGGAAATCCATCTTGATGATGATGTCCAGCTCGAAGTCCAGACGTTCACGATAGACGCTTTCCTCCTCCACCATCTCAATCGCTGCAAGACGGGTCGTCAGCCCCTCATGGGCGAGCCTGCGCAATTCATCGGCCTCGGTCAGATCCCCGTCACCGGCCCCAAAGCTTGGCAGGATGGGAGCACGGGTGAGCGGTCTGAAGGCACACCGACGCGCAATTTCAATTGTGTTCTCAATCGCCTCAGGTAGATCATCGAACAGCTCGACCATCTCATCCTGGCTTTTGAAATAATGCTCCGGCGTCACACGACGGCGGTCTGTTTCGATCACATATGAGCCTGCGGAGATGCACAGCAGCGCATCATGGGCCTCGAACTCGTCTTTGGTGGTGAAGAAACACTCATTTGTTGCCACCAGTGGCAGGTCCAACTCATACGCAAATTCGACCAGCGGGCCCTCTGCCGTTGCTTCACTCTCAACACCATGACGCTGCAATTCGAGATAAAGCCTGCCCGGAAAAATAGAGGAGAGACGTTCGATGACCAGCTTCGCCTTGTCTCGTTGCCCGTCGACCAGAAGCTTGTTGACCGGCCCATCTGGCCCACCGGTGAGGCAAATCAGGCCGTCGCCCCATTTCTCCAGATCGCTGAGAGTGATGTGCGGGGCGTCGGTGCCCTCTGTCTCCAAGAAAGCCCTGGAGGTGAGTTTCATCAGATTGGCGTATCCTGTCTCGTCTTTCACCAGAAGGGCGAGCAGTCCATCGGGCTCGCGAGCCTTTGGGGTAAGATGGGCGGTATCCCCCGCCATCTCCAAATCAACGGCCAGAGTGCATCCGGTAATCGGTTGTATGCCCGCCCCTGAGAGGGTCTCTGATGCCTCCAAGGCGCCAAACAGATTGCCCGTATCGGTGATGGCGACGGCAGGCATGCCACCTTTTCTCACCAGACCGGCAAGCCCCTTCAGCCGGATTGCCCCTTCTAAAAGGGAATAGGCAGAATGCAGGCGCAGATGGACGAATTGGGCAGCTTTGGGTTCGGACAAGACGGGGGCTCGCTATTGTCAGTTTGATTGGTCGTCAGTGTTTTGAGCATCCCTATTGTCGGGTGTTGCCCAGTCCCTGTCACCCGCCCCGTCCAAGGAAAGTTGTGGATAAGTCTCTTTTTACCCGCCAAAAATTGTTTCGGCTATCTGCCCCCAGACCAGGACGCTCCAGCCCATGACCGCGATGCTCGTAAGCGCAGCCAGATCCTGAAACCAACACGTAACTCCACTTTCTCTAATTGCTTCACGCATAGACCATCTCCCTTGTTGAAGTAGTATGTTCATGTTTTGTTCTCCTATTGTCAAGCCCGAATTTGGGCAAGGGAAATCACTTGAAGACACAGCAATCCTGCGCTTCTGCCTGCATACGTCTCTTGGTGCCTGAAAGGAATTAGAGGGAGTTGTACTCGCTCGCGAGTGACGAGCCTTCAATCAGTTGGCCTTCGTGAAGCAGGACAATGCGGTCCATTCTTCCGGCAAGGTCCAGATTGTGAGTGGCAACCAAGGCAGCCGCTCCCTCACCTTTTGTGACCTCAACCAGCTGCTCAAAAACGGCTCTGGAGGTTTTCGGGTCCAGGTTGCCGGTTGGTTCATCTGCCAACAGGAGCTTCGGCTTATTGGCCAAAGCACGGGCGATAGCGACACGCTGCTGCTCGCCTCCCGAGAGCTCCGACGGGAGGTGCTTCAACCGCTCTCCGAGGCCAAAACTCTCCAACAGGCGCGCGGCTTCCGTTTCCGCCTGCTTCTTATCGCGACCGCCAATCATCTGAGGCAGGACAACATTCTCAAGGGCGGTAAATTCCGCCAGCAGGTTGTGCGCCTGATAGACAAAGCCAATATCGCGCCTACGGATCGCGGTGCGCCGGGCATCTGACAGTTTGGCGCTGGTCATACCACCAATCACAATATCGCCGCTGTCGGGCGCTTCCAGCAATCCCGCAATATGCAGCAAGGAAGACTTGCCGGACCCGGAAGGACCGACAAGGGCCACGATTTCGCCCGGCATCAGGGTCAGCCCCAAATTGTGAAACACGTGCAGCTCGGTTTCACCTTGATGATAGGTCCGCGTGACATCGTCGAGTTGTAGAACGGGGACATCACTCATAACGAAGGGCCTCTACGGGATCGAGGGATGCAGCGCGCCACGCGGGATAAAGCGTCGCGGCAAACGAAAGACCAAGCGACATAAGAACCACCCACATCACCTCGGTGGTATCCATTTCCGCTGGCATGTGCGTTAAAAAATAGATTTCCGGGGAGAACAGTTCCGTGCCGGTCAGGGCGGAGAGACCTTGCCGCAGGCTTTCGATGTTGGCGCAAAATACGGTTCCCAGGGCAAAGCCAGCCAGTGTGCCAAACACGCCGATGCTGGCGCCGGCAATAAAGAATATCCGCATGATCGCCCCACGCGTGGCGCCCATGGTTCGAAGCACCGCAATGTCCCGCCCCTTATCCTTCACCAGCATAATCAGGCCGGAAACGATATTGAGAGCGGCAACCAGCAATATCAACGTGAGGATCAGGAACATGACATTGCGTTCCACCTGCAGCGCGTTGAAGAAACTCTGATTGGTCTGCTCCCAGGTCCAGACCCGCAGCAGCGGTCCTGCCGCCAGGGCAATTTGCGTCGCGTACTCGCTCACCCGATCGGGGTTGGTGACCATGACTTCCAACGCTGTCACAGCATTGCCAGCTCGGAAAAAGTTCTGTGCTTCTTCCAGCGCCATGAACATCACGGAGCTGTCATATTCAGACATACCGATCTGAAAGACGGCCACAACAGGATAGGACCGCACCCGCGGCGCTGTGCCAAAAGGCGTGATGGCGCCTCGTGGGGACAACAGGGTCACCTGATCGCCGACATTGACCCGCAAAACCGAGGCGAGGCGATAGCCAAGAGCAACGCCCCCGTTGGTATCAAATCCATCTAACGACCCGAATTCCAAATTGTCCGAGACCGAGGTCAGATCCAGCAGGTCTGCTTCCCGCATGCCACGCACAAATGCGCCGGACGCAGCATTTGAGGTCGAAGCCATAACCTGGCCTTCCACCATGGGGGCGACACGGGTCACGCCGTCAACCTTGCGGATCGCCTCAGCAACCGCGTCAAACTCATTGACGTTCGTGCCCAGGCCGCGAACCATGATGTGTCCGTTGAGCCCCAGTATCTTGTCGAGCAACTCCGTCCGAAAGCCGTTCATCACGGCCATAACGATAATGAGCGTGGCGACACCGAGCATGATGCCCGCGAATGAAAAACCCGCAATGACGGAAATGAACCCTTCCCGACGCCGGGCTCTCAGATAGCGAAGCGACACCATCCACTCAAACGCGGAAAACGCTTTTGTTGCCTTGGTCGGGGGTTGGTTGTCGGGCGCCGCTGGATCGGCCGCCTCGGTCTGGTTCGTTTCGGTCTCAGTCATTTATCCTACCGTTCTCGCCCCGACCCAAAATTTGCCTCACTTGCCGCTCAATGCCTTCAGTGCAGCATCAGGTGTCATTTCCTCACGCTCACCGCTCGCCCGGTTCTTTAGCTCAACAACACCAGACTTCAATCCTCTGGGGCCAACCACAAGCTGCCAGGGCAGACCGATCAAATCCATATTTGAGAACTTGGTGCCACCGCGCGCGTCGGTGTCATCGTATAGGACCTCTACACCCGCTGCGGTCAATTTCGCGTAAAGATCGTTGCTGGCGCCATCCGTCTGAGCATCTCCCGGTTTCAGATTAATAAGGCCAACTTTGTACGGTGCCACTGATTCTGGCCAGATAATGCCGTTGTCATCGTGGCTTGCCTCGATGATTGCGCCAACGAGGCGCGACACACCAATGCCGTAGGAGCCCATCTGAACTGGCACATCTTTGCCATCCGGCCCTGCCACCACTGCATTCAACGGTTCTGAATATTTGGTTCCAAAGAAGAAGATATGCCCCACCTCGATACCGCGCGCGGACAGCCTGTCTGCTTCGGGTACTTCTGCCTCGAACTTCGCCTGGTCGTGAATTTCGTCGGTCGCCGCATACAGCTTCGTCCGTTCCCGAATGATGGGTTCCAGATCATCGGCATAATCGATCTCATCCCCGGGAACCGGCATCTCCACCAGATCACGGTGACAGAAGACCTCTGACTCCCCGGTATCTGCCAGGATGATAAATTCGTGGCTGAGATCGCCCCCAATTGGGCCTGTGTCGGCTGCCATGGGAACAGCCTTGAGGCCCATGCGGCCAAATGCTCGCAGATAGGCAACAAACATCCTGTAGTAGGAAGCGCGTGCCTTATCTTCATCAATGTCGAACGAATAGGCATCCTTCATCAGAAACTCGCGACCGCGCATGACCCCAAAGCGCGGGCGGATCTCATCGCGGAATTTCCACTGCACATGATAGAGGTTCAGGGGAAGATCTTTGTAGCTGCGAACGGTGTTGGCAAAAATCTCGGTGACCATCTCTTCGTTCGTCGGCCCATAGAGCATTTCCCGGCCGTGGCGGTCGGTGATGCGCAACATCTCTTTCCCGTATCCGTCGTAGCGGCCAGAGCGCTGCCAAAGTTCTGCGGATTGCAGGGTCGGCATCAGGAGTTCAACGGCACCTGACCGGTCCATTTCCTCCCGGACGATTTGTTCGATCTTGTTGAGAACACGAAGGCCCAATGGAAGCCAGGCGTAAATGCCCGCTGTGGTCTGTCGGACCATCCCCGCCCGTAACATCAGGCGGTGCGATACAATTTTCGCTTCGGCGGGATTTTCTTTTAGTGTGGGCAGCAGCAAATTAGAAAGGCGCATGGCGTCGTCAATATCTCTAGGCGGGCGCATGGCCCTCGGTCACAAATGGGATCGCAAACTACTCGTTCAGGCCGGTACGGCTCCCCCCTTGTGCCACACGTCTGGCATGGGCACGGGGATTTTCTGCACCGCAAAATCCTGTGTCAGTAGTAGGGAATTGGCAGGCGGATGGCAATATTCAACTCCACCCAATTCCTCATTGGTATGAAGGCGTCCCCGCTGATGCCTGTTGCCCGCTTTGAAGAGACACGAGATAAGCCCGGACATCAACATCAGGTCCCTCGGCCACCCCACGCCCCGAAAATGGCTCGTGCGGGCCAGCTTCGAGTTCCGCTGCGGTGTAGCCCATGTGGACATCATAGGTCCGGTCGATCTGGTTTCGAAGAAACCGCTCCGCGCGGTACCACGCATCTTTTGTTGGGCCGTCATTGCAGGAGGCACTTTCAGCGGGATCGGCGGCTCCCCAACGACGCTCGATGCACTGGTAAGGATCGAACGACAGATCATAGATCCGGTCAATCACCTCATTGATGCTCATGGAAATGTGGGCACCGTTCGACCGGGTATAGAAAGTCATGCAGTCAGCACTTTCCTCATCGTATGCGGAGATCAAATCGCCGATAAGATTGCTTCCGGTATAGCTGACTGTTGAAGCCCCCTGCGCCTGCATATTGATGAGAGCTTCAATATGATCGCGCTGTTCTTTCATCGCGGTCTTCAAACGAGCGTCTCGCGAGGGTGTCGAATAGAACTCCCAATACCCAAACGTGCCGTAAATATTCTGCGGCAGTCGATTTGGACCAGTCTTCCGATCAATACCGTTTGCGATGGCAGCATCAACAGCCTGCTTGCGCGCTCGAATGTCATAGCAGAGCGACCGCATTGATGAGCGGATTTCATTCACCGGGTCCATGACAAGATTACCCAGTGCCATGGCAGCGCGCACAAAATGGTAATAGTCGAGCGGCTCTCCATTTCGCGCGAAAGTCGCCTGGCGCCATTGGTCCAAGGTCCGCTGCGAACTGTCCGTCGTTTCTGTGCCCACATACTGCATCAGGGAGAAATTGGGTAACGCCTGATTAGGCAGTGCCTCGATATGACCGCCAACAAGGGTGCCGTTTTGCAGACGCCGTGCGCCAACCAGTTGAATAGGTCGCCACTCCTTAAAACCCGTCCCAAGTTTGGGATGGGTGCGTAGAAAATTACGGCCATAGAAGGACCGGGACACGGAATTGTCGGGGTGTGCGGCCAGGGTCAATACACGTCCATCATCGTCGATACGCCAAACCAGCACCACATGGCCGTTCACATCATAAACGATTGTTCCCGGCCGGATGGCTTCGCGATCAATTCTGGGGGAGTACATGTCGGTAAAGTTGGTCTGATTATCAGCTGCTGCGTGATGACGGTAACTGCCGGTCGAAATCGCACTTCGCAAATCGATCAGAACCGACGCGGCATTGACCCCGTTGGCCGTTGCGGGGACTGCCTTGCGTGACACCACCCGGTTGCCCGCACGGGTATAGCGAATGTCACGGGTCCGGCCTGACTGAGGCAA
>CAZFHW010000118.1:0-2233 GCA_964518885.1 uncultured Parvibaculum sp.
CCTGAGCGGGATGTGCAATGGACCGAAGAAGGCGTTGAAGGCGCCTGGCGTTTTACACAGAGGCTCTGGCGCCTGTTGCAATCGGCACTGGAAGACTTGGGCGATGTTCATGCAGCGCTCCCAACCCTTGACGCATCTGCAACGGAGCTGCGCCGCACCGTCCATAAATCCCTCGCAGCCGTAACAGCTGACCTTGACCAATTGGGCTTCAATCGGGCCGTTGCACGGATTTACGAGCTGTCGAATGCCATATCGGCCTTTAAGGGTGGCGACCCGGCTGCCGCCAGATGGGTCCGTCGGGAGGCCTGCGAAGTTCTGGTCCGGTTAGTTGCCCCCATGATGCCACACCTTGCGGAAGAGAGCTGGGCAGCGCTGGGCCACGAGACACTTGTCGCAGAAGCCCCCTGGCCTGTTGCGGATCAGACCTTGCTCGTGGAACACTCCGTAATGATCGCCATTCAGGTGAACGGAAAACGGCGTGATGAAATCACGGTCGCGACGGACGCCGACAAGAAATCGGTCGAAGACGCAGCCTTGGCACGAGAGAAGGTACAACATGCAATTGGTGAAGCCACTGTCCGAAAAGTCATCGTGGTACCGGGCAAGATCGTCAATATCGTTATTGGGTGACTTGATGAAAAAGCTCGGCAGACGATCCACCCTACTCGGCATTCTTTGCGCAAGCCTGCTTGTCAGCGCCTGCGGGTTTCAGCCACTCTATGGAACAAGAGCCAACGGTCAGGGCATCGTAACCGACCTGGCGAGCATTGTTGTTCAGGCGCCAAATGACCCACTCAACCGAACGCTTCGCCTGTTGCTCGAAGACCAGCTTAGAACTGGTGGATCAATCGGGCCCCTGTATCAGGTTGCGTTGTCGTCGAGGCTGTCTGTGCGCGACGTCGCCATTCAGCAGGACACGGATGTCACCCGGAAAAATCTGGTCCTGACTTCCACATACAGCCTGACCGATATCGAGACCGGCGAACTGATTTTTGACTCAAAAGCGATAGCCACCGTCGCTTATAACCGTGTCGAATCGGAGTTTGCCAACATCATCGCCGAGCGAGATGCGCGCGAGCGCGCTGCCAGCCAGGCGGCTGTGGAAATCCGCAGTGCCCTCGCCGTTTTCTTCCAGCGTCGCAAAGGCTCGTAAGGAGCGGCTCCCGACATGAAACTGCGCGCGTCTGAGATTGAACGGTTTGTCGCCAAGCCCGACCCCAAGGCGCAGGTCATCCTCATCTTTGGCCCGGACCAGGGATTGGTCCGCGAACGATCAAACCGCTTGGCCAAAACCGTTCTGGATGATCTGAGCGATCCGTTTCGGATAAGCGATCTTTCTGACGCCGATCTCAAATCAGACCCCGCCCGACTGGCAGACGAAGCGGCAGCCATTTCGATGATGGGTGGCAGGCGTATCGTCCGTGTGCGCAATGCCGGTGACGCTCTCTCGAAATTGTTGAAATCGTTTCTTAACGCTCCGGCGGGCGACGCGCTGATCTTGCTGGAGGGCGGCGATCTAACGCCTCGATCAAGCTTGCGCAAAGCACTCGAGACCGCCTCAAATGGCGCTGCCATCCCCTGTTACGCAGATGACGCCCGCACACTGGAACGCGTGATCGAGGAGCGGTTGGGCAGTGCGGGCCTGCGCGCTGAGCCAGACGCCTTTGCTTATCTGACCAGCCACCTGGGCAGTGATCGCGGGATCACCTTGCAGGAACTCGACAAGCTGATCCTCTATATGGGTACCTCCGAGGGCGACAACACGGGGACCCGACAAGTACAACTGGAAGATGTGTCAGCCTGCATCGGCGACACCGGCGCCAATCGCATAGACGATATTGTAGACGCGGCCGCGATCGGTGACTTTGGCGCCCTCGACATCGCACTTGCAAAAGCGTCTGAAGCCGACACCGCGCCCATTGCCATTCTGATTGCTGTGACACGCCATGTACAGAAACTACATCTTGTGTTGGGGCGCATGGACGCGGGCAGCAACCGCGATGCGGCAATAAAGGCGTTGCGTCCTCCAGTCCACTTCAAACGCGAAGCGTCGATGAAACGGCAGTGCGGCCTGTGGGATCGCAGGCGTCTGCAACGGGCAATGGAGCTTCTGGGCGATGCGGATCGGCAGTGCAAAACCACCGGCCTGCCGGACCGTGCCATTTGCGCGCAAGCCCTGATGCGCGTGGCCCAAGGCGCCCGGTCAGGGCGCCGTCGATAACAGTGCCGCCCG
>CAZFHW010000118.1:2333-8872 GCA_964518885.1 uncultured Parvibaculum sp.
GCCCGGCAACCAAGCACATATCATCCGTAAACGGATAATTAGGTGCGCGACAGTCGTCGGCAGATTTCATCCAGCTGTTCAAGCGATTTGTAGCTCACCGCCACGGTGCCGCCATCATCGCCCTTGTGGTTAATCGACACGGAAAGCCCAAGCGCGTTGGTAATGTTGCGTTCAAGCGCTGCGGTGTCTGCATCTTTGAGGGGCGCTTTGGGTGCTCCCTTGGCCGCACGGCCCGCTGGTTTGCGGGTTAGGGCTTCGGCGCCCCGAACAGAGAGCCCCTTAGCAACAATTTCCTTGGCAAGCGTTTCCGCCTGGTCGTTCCCGATCAACGTGCGGGCATGGCCGGCGCTGAGGGCGCCCTCTGAAATCAATGTCTGCACCGACGCCGGCAGCCCCAGCAGGCGCAACGAATTGGCGACATGGGAGCGGCTTTTGCCAATGATTTTCGAAAGCTGTTCCTGAGTATAGGTGAACTGGTCCACCAGACGCTGGTAGCCACCCGCCTCTTCAATCGCATTCAGATCCGCGCGCTGCACATTTTCGATAATGGCGATTTCGAGCGACTCACTGTCACTGAGCTCTTTGACGATTACGGGCACAACATGGAGCTGCGCCGCCTGCGCCGCCCGCCACCGGCGTTCGCCCGCAACGATTTCAAACGTATTATCAACCCCGCCTGGCAACGGGCGCACAACGATGGGCTGCAAAATGCCTTTTTCCCGGACCGACTCCGTCAGGTCATCCAGATCACCGCTCCGAAAAACCTGTCGGGGCTGAAACGGGTTGGCCTGCAAAAACTCGGTCGGCACCTCCCGCACACCTCGAACCCCAGTGCCTGTATCATCGCCAAAGCCAATCGCGGCATCGTCACCGATCAATGCGGCAAGTCCCCTGCCCAACCGGCTTTTACCTTGTGCCTCATCAACCATGGGTGAGGTCTCCTGTTTCAATGCTGCGGCTGCCCCCGAAAGAACCCCCAAAGGTTCCGCCGATTTTCTCGCCAAAGTAGGGCCTGGTAGGGCCAATTATGAATCTTTTCAATGTCTTAACAAGCATTCTTAAGAGTCCTCAGACTCTGGTCAAAAACAAAGGTGCAACATGTTGAAAGCGGTACGTTCCTGGCCTCAGGCTGCCGTTTTCGACCGCAACACCCGTTCGCGCTGAATGAGCTCCGCCGCAAGCTTCATATAGGCCCGGCTTCCTGCACAGTGATGGTCATAGACCAGGGCTGGTTTCCCATAGGACGGCGCTTCAGAAATTCGCACGTTGCGAGGGATCACCGTCTTGTAAACCTTGTCTCCCAGATGGGCACGCACATCCTGCGCAACCTGCCCCGACAATTTGTTGCGTTTGTCGTACATGGTCAGCACGATACCCTGAATATCCAGGCGGGGGTTGAGGCTCGTGCGCACCCGCTCAACCGTCCGCAGCAATTGACTGAGACCCTCAAGCGCAAAAAACTCGCATTGAAGAGGCACCAGGATCGCGTCCGCCGCCGTCATCGCATTGATGGTCAGCAGGTTCAGCGACGGCGGACAATCCACCAGAATATATGTGTAGGGGCGAATGTTCATTTCCACCGTCACCCCGTCCAATTGCCCCCCTCCAAAAGGCGGCATGCGCCCAAGCGCATCACGAAGACGGTGCGAGCGCCGGGGAACGCTGGCAAGTTCCAGTTCCGCCCCGAGCAAATCCATCGTAGAGGGCACAATATCCAGGCCGGGAACCTGGGTCGGCAAAATCGCCTTTTCGATCGCTGTCGCGCCAATCAGCACATCATATGTCGACAATTTGCGAGCTTCCCGCTCAATTCCCAACCCGGTGCTGGCATTTCCCTGAGGATCCAGATCCACCAGCAGCACCCGTTCCCCAACAGCGGCCAGCGCCGTACCAAGATTAATAGCGGTTGTGGTTTTCCCCACCCCGCCTTTCTGGTTGGCCAGAACAAGTATCCGGGGGCGCTGCAAAGGCTCTGGAGCTACCCCACCGCCAGCACGGCGCTCATCATCACTACGGTTAATGTCAGTCAAGACCTAGATGCTCCACCTTGAGAACAATCGCACCGTTTTCGGCCCGACTGGGTAAATCTGTCTGGGTGAATGTCCACGATTTCCGCGCCTCGGTCAATTCCTCAGCCAGATTCTTGCCTTTTAGAAAAAGTCCGATTGTATCGGTGCCGAAATAGGGCTCGGCCCACCCCAATAATCGCTCAAGCGGCGCACAGGCCCGCGCGGTTACAATCTCACAAGCCCCAACTGCTGCAAGGGTTTCCGGCGCTTCGATTCGGCCAGCATGGACCTGCGCCGGTGCCCCGGTCTGCCGGATCACCTCTCGCAGAAAAACCGACTTACGCTGGTCGCTTTCCACCAGATGCATCTCAAAACCAGGCATTTCCATAGCCATAATGGCAATCACAAGCCCTGGAAAGCCCGCGCCACTCCCCAAATCAACCCATTTTCGAGCGGAGGGCGGCGCCAGCTCAAATAATTGAGCTGAATCCCAGAAATGCCTCTGCCAGACCTGATCCAGAGAGGATTTGGAAACCAGATTGATCGACTTTTGCCATTTTCGGAGGGAGGACTCGTAATCCGAGAGTCGGTCCATTGTTTCACGTGAAACATGCGATTGCCGAAAAAAGGATTCCGCATCAAGCACTTGGCTGACTTTTTCCATCATGCAGAGCGCCGCAGATTACCGCGCTTTACGAACAGAAGCAGACTGGTCATCGCCGCCGGCGTCACCCCTTCCACGCGGGACGCCTGCCCTAAAGTAACAGGTCGTGTTTTCCCCAGTTTTTGGCGCACTTCATTAGAAAGACCCGGAACGGTCTCATAATCCAGACTTGTGGGCAAAACCAGCGCCTCATCCTTCCGAAAAGCCTGCACGTCCCGCGCCTGTCGCTCAAGATAGACCGCATAAGTCGCATCAATCTCCAGCTGCTCAGCAATTTCCGGGTCCAGCGTCGCCAGCTCCGGCCAGATGCCCACGGCGGCCGCAAAATCAACATCCGGGTAGGAAAGCAACTCAAACGCAGTGCGTCGCACACCGTCCTGATTGATCTTCAAGCCTGCTTTTTGAAGCACAGAGGGTGTTTCCGAACATGAGTCTGCCAAGGCCCTGGCATTTTCGAGCGCCTCCAGCTTGGCATCAAACACCTGTCCCCGCAGCGCCCCGACGCAGCCAAGCGCCAGCCCCAGAGGGGTCAACCGTTGGTCTGCATTGTCGGCCCGCAGGCTCAACCGGTATTCCGCCCGGGAGGTGAACATCCGATAGGGCTCCGATACGCCCTTTGTGACCAGATCATCGATCATCACACCGATATAGGCATCCGCCCGGTCGAGGATAAAAGGCTCCTGCGCCTGACAAGCAAGCGCCGCATTGAGCCCCGCCATCAGCCCTTGGGCCGCCGCCTCCTCATATCCAGTGGTCCCATTGATCTGACCAGCCAGATAGAGCCCCTTCAGGGCCTTAACCTCCAACGTCGGCAGCAGCTCCCTGGGGTCGACGTAATCATACTCAATGGCATACCCGGGGCGCAGGATCGTTGCCGTCTCAAGCCCCGGAATCGTCGCCAGGAAGGCCTTCTGAATATCCTCCGGCAGCGCTGTCGAAATACCGTTGGGATAGACGGTATGATCGTCCAGGCCTTCCGGCTCCAGAAAGATCTGGTGTGCCTCCCGCTCGGCAAAGCGCACCACTTTGTCCTCAATTGAGGGACAATAGCGTGGCCCCGTTCCCCCAATCCGTCCTCCATAGACGGGAGAGGCTTCTAGATTATCTCGAATAATCTGATGGGTCTGAGCATTGGTCCAGGTCAGGTGACAGGAAATCTGCCTCTGGGGCACCTGCTTCGTCAGGAAGGAAAACGGAACCGGAGGATTGTCCCCAGGTTGCTCATCCAATATGCCCCAGTTGATCGTTCGGCCGTCCAGTCTGGGAGGCGTGCCTGTCTTCAACCGACCCAGCTTCAGACCCATACCATAGAGCCGCTCTGACAGTCCAAGCGCCGGCGCTTCCCCAACACGGCCCGCAGGAACCCGCTCGTGGCCCAAATGGATCACCCCGTTGAGGAAAGTGCCAGTGGTCAAAACCACCCGCTCGGCCTCAATCCGAGACCCGTCCTCGCAAACCAGCCCGGTGACCCCGTCCCCATCGACAATCAGATCAACCACAGCAGCCTCTAGCACGGACAGGTCTTTCTGACCCGCAATGGCGGACTGCATGGCTGAGCGATAGAGCTTTCGGTCGCTTTGTGTCCGGGGCCCCCGAACCGCAGGACCTTTGCGTCGGTTGAGCAGCCGGAACTGAATACCCGATGCATCCGCCACTTGACCCATAAGGCCGTCGAGCGCATCGATCTCTCGAACCAGATGGCCTTTCCCCAGACCACCAATGGCCGGATTACACGACATCTCACCGACAGTCGCCCACTTATGGGTCACCAGAAGCGTCGCAGCACCAAGACGCGCAGCACCCGCCGCAGCTTCGCAGCCAGCGTGCCCACCCCCTATAACGATGACGTCAAATTTCTCAGCCATTCCATCTCACCTGCCACCAGCAAGGCCCGTTCGATCATCCATCGAACCTGCCCCACATCTAGGCATTTGTATCCCGTTCGTCAAAAGACTTATCGCCTACCGTGACATTTAGGACTCAAGTGTTTCACGTGAAACACTATTTTCCAATGCAGAAGTCCCGAAACACCACATCAAGCAATTCTTCCACATCAACCCGGCCGGTAATCCGGCCCACGGCCCGCACCGCCCGTCGCAATTCCTCCGCCACCAGAGAGATGTCGCCGTCTTGTTCCACCAGAGAAACGGCGCTTTGCAGAGCTTCCCTGCAGCTCTGCAATTCAACCCGATGACGCTCCCGCGTCACCACAGGGACCTCCGTCTCGCCAAAGAGCGTCAGGATCTGCGCCTCGAGCCTTTCGGAAAGCACATCAAGCCCAAGACCCGTCGCCACCGATATGCTGATCGTCTCGCCGTCCGCAGCGCGATCAGGCGCCATATCCACCTTGTTGAGGACAGATAGATCAACGGGCCGCACATTCTCAGCAGCCATCTTCTCGTCGCCCCCGACACAGGACATCCAGATCCTCAGATCAGCCTGCTCAGCGGTTGCCTTGGCCCGCCGAATACCCTCTTTCTCGATAGACCCGGTGGCCTCCCGCAATCCCGCCGTGTCACAAATCGTCACCGGCAGACCGCCCAGCACCATTCGGACCTCCACAACGTCCCTTGTGGTGCCCGCTTCCTCAGAAACGATCACCGCATCCCGCCGTGCCAAAAAGTTAACAAGGCTTGATTTACCAACATTCGGCGGCCCTACCACAGCGACGAAAATCCCATCGCGGATTTTTTCACCCCGCCGGTCCGCCAGAAATCCGCCAATTTCATCGATCAGCAAAGTAACACCTGGCATGACCGACTTAGCGAGATCGCTCGGCAGGTCCTCGTCAGCAAAATCAATCTCCGCTTCCACGTAGGCCAATATCTTGATCAACCGGTCCCGCCAGTCATTACACACTTCACCAAAGCCGCCAGCCATCTGCCGAAGCGCCTGACGACGCTGCGCCGAGGTTTCCGCCTCGATCAGATCTGCAATGCCCTCGGCAGCGGCCAGATCAAACTTCCCGTTCTCAACAGCGCGCCGGGTAAACTCGCCCGGCTCCGCAAGTCGCAGTCCCACAATTTTACCGAGTCCCTCGATCACGGAATCAACCACTGCGAGTCCCCCGTGAAGATGCAACTCCACGACGTCTTCCCCGGTGAAAGAATGCGGTGCGCGAAACCCAAGCACCAAGGCCTGGTCCAAAAGTTCGCCACTCTCCGGATCGCTTAGGGAGCGGACTTCTGCCTGCCGGATGGTTCCGATCCCCCGCCCAGACAGGCGGGCGAGCGCAGCTTCCGCATCGGGACCCGACACACGAACGACCGCCACGCCTCCGCGACCCCGTGCCGTCGCCGGTGCAAAAATCGTTTCCATTCCGAATCGACTCCTATCGATCTACAGCTCGCATGCACGCGTGCAAATCGAGCGCGTCATGTTATCTTTTGCCCCCAGAGCTCGCCGCAAAACCACGGACCCCAGACAAACATCTATGACCAACCTACCCCCCGAAAACCGACTTGCCCAAGAGACCAGTCCCTATCTCTTGCAGCACAAAAACAACCCAGTCGATTGGCACCCCTGGGGGCCTGAAGCCCTTGCAAAAGCGCGCTCCCAGAACAGGCCCATTCTGCTCTCCGTGGGCTACGCAGCATGTCACTGGTGCCATGTCATGGCCCACGAAAGTTTCGAAAACCCCGACATTGCAGACCTGATGAACCGGCTCTTTATCAACATTAAGGTCGACCGGGAAGAACGCCCTGACATCGACACGATCTACATGACCGCCCTTCACGCACTCGGCGAGCAAGGCGGCTGGCCACTCACCATGTTTCTCACGCCCACCGGCGACCCCTTCTGGGGCGGCACGTACTTCCCGCCCGAACCTCGATATGGCCGTCCGGGCTTCCCGCAAATCCTTGAAG
>CAZFHW010000119.1:0-8772 GCA_964518885.1 uncultured Parvibaculum sp.
GCCGCCAGCACCAGACCCGCGGTCACCAGATTGCCCGTCAGCCCCTCTTTGTGAGACATGCTGGTGATCTCGTGGCTGATGCGATGCGCCACCTTGCGTGAAAACAGCACGCTGCCCACCACCATCAAAAGACCGATCCCGCAGAACAGCAGAATTGTGTGCTCGCCGAACATGACGCCGCCCAGCAGGAAGATGGAGGCGATTTTGGGGGTGTCGTTGATGCCCCGGGCGAGGCATACGGCGGAACCAGAGAGAATGTGCGCAAGGTCGCCCGCATTGTCGCTCTTGCGGGACAAGAAGGACGCTTCAGTCAGCCACTTTATCGGGATGTGACGAAGGTAATGACGGGAGCGCCAAAGACCCCAGGTCAGCAGCACCGCGAGCAGGGGAGAAATGGCCAGAGGGATCAGGCCCTTGTCGAGCAGGACGGAAAACTGAACGTCCGTCCCGTTGAAGAAGAAGCCCGCCCCCGCGAGAGCTCCCAGCAGTGCGTGCGTCGTCGAAATGGGGAACCGTGTGACCGTGGCGATGAAGACGCACAGGCCCGCGCCCAAAGCAAAGGCAAGCGCAAAGTGCGGGTTCTGGAGCGTGTCGGGTGGCACCACGCCTTTGCCGGAGAATGTTTCCAGCAACGCGCCCCCTATCGCAAGCGCAAGGGCCGCGCCGATGAAGGTCATGACATTGGCAAGGAAGAGCGCCTTGCCATAGGACAGCGTGCCACTTCCCCACAAGGTGGCCATGCCCTTGAAATTGTCATTGGCGCCGTTGGCAAGTGCGAGAAAAGCGGCGGCGCAGAAAAACAGTAAATCCATTTGGGCAGTCCAATCGTGAGCGGGGCCGTCCGCGTTCGCTTCACCGCCACAACCAATCGAGAACAGCGAGCCCGCCAGGTGACGGGCACAGCATGAAAGTGTTGTAGCGCAAGGGAAAGGCGTATCTGCAGTGGGGGGAGTATGTCGCTCGCGATCCAATTAGCAATCGGTTCCGGGCGATATGACTTAAACGTGAAAGTTGGTGTGGTGGAGCGTAATGCCGAACCAATTGCGACACCGGGCATCACGGAGCTCTCATGCGTAGATGATGGTTGAAGGAAAGTCGCCGCAGGCTAACCCGTTTTCGCCAGCCTCAGGAAAGCGTCTACTTCGTCACTCTGTGTGGCAAAGGAGGTGACGAGCCTGGCGAGCATTTCATGCTGCCCGACGGTTGCGCCAGACGGCAACACATCCAGGGGCCAGGGAAACAGAGTGGCGCCCGCTCCCGTCAGTGTTTTGAAAAGCACTTTAGGCATGATCACAAACAGCTCGTTGGACTGGGTGGGAAAGGCAAGGCGCACGCCGGGCAGGGCTGCAAGCCCCTGGCGCAATTTTTCGGCTGCCTGGTTGGCGGTGGTTGCAAGCTCAAGCCAGTGATCATCCTCCAGCCAGGAAAGGAATTGCGCACCGAAGAGACGCCCCTTCGACACCAGATGTCCACTTCGTTTGACGCGGTAGCTGAAATCTTTTGCCAATGCCTTGTTGAAGAAAATCACAGCCTCCGCCGCCACAGCGCCATTTTTGGTGGCGCCCAGACACAGCACGTCCACGCCCGCTCGCCAGCTTATGTCGGCGGGGTGGCAGCCGAGCTTTGCGACCGCATTGGCAAAGCGTGCGCCGTCCATATGCACGCCAAGACCGCGCTCCTTCGCTGCCCCGCAAAGTGCGTGAACTTCGTCCACCGAATAAATCTGCCCGACCTCGTTTGCCTGCGACAGGGTGAAGGCTGCCGGGCGCACATTGTGCGGCACGTTTTTGGGCAGCCGGTCAAAGTGGGCTTCAAACTCCGGCAGCAGGATGCGTGTCTCGCGGGATGGGATGGGAAGAAGGGCTGCCCCGCCCGTCATCAAGGAGGGCCCGGTCGACTCGTCCAGCAGAAGATGCGCCTGATGATAACAAATCACGCCCTCCCAGGGCTGCACCAAAGTGGAGAGCGCCAGCGTGTTTGCCGCCGTGCCGCTCATCACGAAGAAAGCAGAGAGGTCCGTGTCAAAAACCTCTTTCAGTTTTTCTTTCGCCGCCTGGCACAAAGGATCTCTGCCATAGGCAGGGGCCGGGCTGCGATAGGCGTCCATCAGCCCTTCCAGCACGCGCTCGGAGGCCCCCGACTGATTGTCACTCCCAAAAATCATCGCGCAGTGTTCCTCCTCCGCCAAACCGATATGACCTGTGTAATCAATAGAGAGGGGCCGAACAACAGGCATCGAACAATTGGGGCGCTCCGGCGTTCAGAGCAGCGAGACGGTCATGAGGGCAGCGGCCCCAAGTGCGCCCAGCGCCGGAATGATGACAGACCCCCACGATTTGATTTTGCGCAAGTGCCAGTCTGCGTCACGAAGCGTCAGCGCGATCAGGGCGCCATTGACCAGAATGAAGATCACAAAAGTAATGCGCGATGTTGCTTCCGCCAGCCCTGCCAGCGGAAACAGAAGGGCGAGGAGAAGGGAGGCCCCTGCCACCGCAAGTGTGGCGACTACCGGCGTATGCGTCCGGGGGTTGACGTAAGAAAAGGCGCTGGCGCGGTTCGTCTGTCGGGACAGGCCATAGAGCACACGGGATCCCATGATGATCTGGATCAGAATGCCGTTGAGTGTAGACAGAACACCAATAGCTGACAGAAGGAGAGGAGAAAGCAGACCCGTCCGCTCCGCAACAAGGGCAATCGGCGCGGTGGACAGGCCGAGTTCGACCGGCCCGACCAGAGAAACCGCGATGGTGCTGACGGAAAAATAAAGCACCATCGTCACACCAAGCGTCACCGCAATGGCGATCGGGAAGCTCCGCGCCGGATCTTTCACCTCTTCGGCCACATTCACCATGTCCTCAAACCCGATAAAGGCATAGAAGGCCAGCACAGACGAGGAGGCAATCAGGCCGATAGCGCGCACATCAAAGGCCACAAAAGGCGCCTGCAGGCCTTCCAGAATGGCAGGTGCATCAACAATGACGCCTGCAACGACGAGGGCGACCAGCCCGCCAATCCCTAGGAGTGCCATAAGCGCAGCCGCCATAACAGAGGCCTTGATCCCGATAATCGCCAGACCTGAAAATGAAACCACAATAATAACGATCAGAAGTGGTGCTGGCAGGTCGACGAATGCCTGCAGGTAGCCGACGCTGCCAACGGAGAGGGTCGCGGTGGAGACAATGCCGGCGAGAGCCACCATCAGGCCGACAAGGACGCTCAGCCTTTTTGTCTGAAACCCCTCCGCCACATATCGGGCCTCCCCGGCGCTCACTGGAAACCGGGCGACCAATTTGGCGAACGAGTAGGTGGTTGGCGCCATCAGAACGGCGGCTGCCAGAAAGGCATAGGGCGAATAGATGCCAGCCCGGTGCGCAATGGTGCCAATAAGAACGTAGATGCCAGCGCCGATGGTGACGCTGAGACCATAGAGGATAAGCAGGGGAATGGAGAGCGCCCGGACAAGGGCGCCTTTGGTGGGCGCGGGCTCACTCAGCATTTTTAACAGACATCAAAGCTATTTCCTTAAGGACCCCGTTGTCAGGGTGTTTCCGCTCCCAGTATGCCATGATCTTTGCGAAGAGCCACTGATGAACTACTACGGCTTGGCGCCTATCCGGTCGTCATCCACGCCGTCGCGGTTAGAGAGTGCGGTTAAAGGGTTGAGCATGTTTGCTAGGCGCCCATTGCCGTTCCTGCTATGAAAACATCGACCTCATTCTTGCTGGATATTGATTTCTCATGAAAACTTTTTACCGCGATCCGCTTTTTCACTTCGTTATCCTTGGCTTTCTTTTGTTCGGGCTCTATGCGGTCGTGGGAAGTGACAAAGAGACCCAATGGGATACGCGCATCCAGGTTGATCGAGAAACTTTGTTGACCTTCATTCAGTACCGCACACGAAATTTCGACCGGGAAATGGCCGAGACCCGCCTTGCTGCCCTCGACACTAGCGACCGTGACCGGCTCGTTGAGGAATATGTGCGGGAAGAAGTATTGTACCGCGAGGGGCTCAGCTTGGGGCTGGACGAGGATGACTATGTCATTCGCCGCCGCCTCATTCAGAAAATTGAGTTTCTGGCCGAAGGGTTTGCAGGCGCGTCTCTGGAAGTGAGTGAGGCAGAGCTGGCCACTTTTTTTGAAGACAATCAGCGGGACTATTACGTCGATCCCTCCATCACTTTCGCGCATGTCTTTTTTGATAAGACGAAGCACGGCGCAGCAACCATGGCGCTTGCAGAGGCCGCTCTGGAAAATTTGAACGCTGAAAATGTGCTTTTCTCCCAGGCGCCGGGTCATGGCGACCGTTTTCCGTTTCATGTGAACTATGTGGAGCGCACGCCAGCCTTTGTCGTGAGCCATTTTGGCCGCGAAATGGCCGAGGCAGTTTTTGCATTGCCCGCCGATGCCGCCAACTGGAAGGGTGTTTTCGTTTCCCCTTATGGTGCGCACCTTGTCATGGTGACGTCGGTGACGCAGGGGCGCGTGCCTGAATTAAGCGATGTTCGGGGCCGCGTGCGCGAGGATGCCGTGCGGCAACGTCGCGAGGTGGAAACAGACGCAGCCATCGACAAGATTATGGCGCGCTATGACCTCGTGATTGATCTCGAAGAGAGGGCGCCGGAATGACGCGCTTGTCCCACTTTGTGGTCGGGTTGATCGCGGGTATTGCCGTGCTGGCGGGGAGCTGCCTGACGGTCTCCGCACATGAAGGTCGCCCGCTATTCATTGAGATCGAGGAGCGCGAGGGGGGCGCTGTTTTTCTAAAGTGGCGTGTCCCGGCAACGATAGACCGGGCGAACCGACCCCAAATTCAGCTACCGCCAACATGTGAGAAAATCAGGCAGCCCGAAACAGTGGGAACGTTTGGCGGTAATGTCGGGCAAGGCCTCTTTTATTGTTCCGATCTGGCGGCCCCTTTGGCGCTTGAAATCACCTATCCCAGAGGTAACCCTTCGGTATCGTCTCTGGTTCGGGTCATCCGTCCAACGGGTGAAGTGCAGATTATCCGCAGCGGGCCGAGCGAAAACATAGTTGCCATACCGCCGGCAGAAAACGCTGGCAGTGTCGCAGGTGAATATCTGGTGCTTGGTTTCGAGCACATAATGACAGGCTACGACCATCTTCTGTTCGTTGTCTGTCTGTTGTTGCTCGCGGGGACTTTCCGGCGTGTGCTGGTTATCATTACTGGTTTTACACTCGCCCATTCGGTCACGCTGGCACTCGCGGCGCTGGGCGTCGTCCGGGTGCCGATTGCACCGCTCGAAGCTGTCATTGCGCTTTCTATTGTCTTTGTCGCGGCCGAACTTGTAAGACCGGATCGCACAAGCCTCACCTGGCGTTATCCCTTTTTGATCTCAAGCGGGTTTGGGTTGCTGCACGGGTTTGGCTTTGCTGCGGTGCTTGGCGAGATCGGGCTGCCTCAGACGGAAGTACCGTTGGCGCTGCTCTTTTTCAACCTGGGTGTTGAGATTGGCCAGATCAGTTTCATCCTCGTATTGATCGCAAGCTTCGTCATTATATCTCGTCTGCTCACGATGATTGGTCGCAGGGACGGTCCTGTGCTGTCTGCTGACTTTATGAAACCGGTCGGCTATGTCGTGGGAACTCTCGCGGTGTTTTGGATGTTCGAACGGATTGCAGCTTTCGTCACATAGCGCCAAGTCAAAGAAAAGGGGCGACCTCCTCGAACTTTACCGAGGTCACCCCGTCCTCCCTCGAACAGATTGTTCGCTAAGGTCTGTTGTTCAGCGTTGAGCGATCAGGGCTTGTACCAAATCGCGGAAGAGTAAGCGCGTTCCTGAATGGTTGCAGGGTGCCCGGTTTCAGCAACATCAATGTTGAGAGCCAGGGCGTCGAACAGGGAATGCCGCGGTGTTGGTATTTCCAGAACACGCGCGTAATAGAAGGCGTTCTGGCTGGCATCGAAGTCTGGGTCTTCCCAGACGGCGGAAAGTTCGGCCACGCCAATAGTGTTTGTGTAGTTACCGGTAGTGATGTCGACAGTGTTGCCAACCGCCGGGACTTTGCCGTCCGATCCACGTACACGACCGTCCGACCAGACCACGTCATAGACCTGCTCTTGAGCTTCACCGCTCGCATCAAGCCAACCTTTGATGATCTGCACCCGGTCAAGGTTTCCAGACCGGGGGTCTTTGGTTGCGCGAAGCAGGAACTTCGGCGCTTTGCCCTCCGGTGCTGCTGTCATGTCACTTCCCATCGGCACGCCGTTGGCATATCCAATGTCGGCGAGATCATCCGCGTCGGCGGCGGTGGCATCAAAGTCCCAGCCGCCGAAAAACCGAACGGCAATGCGGGGGCCGGTCGTGCCGTAAACTTCCCGGCGCCGGAAAGCGGCAAAGATAGACTCACGCGTATTCTCCTCCGCCCAGACAGCTGCAAGGCCAGAAGCTGACATGGACCAGCCATTGGGGCCGCCGCCATCAGCACCGGTTCGCCATCCGCCGCTTTTGCCTGCTGGTGTTGTATCGCGTGGAAATTTGCCCCAGAAATTGGGCTCTTCTGCAGAAGCAAGGCCTGTGTGGCTGTCGGTAGACCCAATCACACCAAACTGGAACGGGTTGACGCCGATCTTGTTTTCCAGTTCCAGGCCCGTCATCAGGGCTGAACGCACATAGTCCCCTTCGCCAGGAGAATATTCCGGGGCGTCCTGCTGGATGTAGTGCGAATAGGTTTCAAAGTCGGCAAACTCATCATCCGGCGAGAGCGATGGATGGGTTTCAGAATCACCCTTGAACTGGGTGATCTCGGCCACAGTCTCCCACTCCATGCGTGTGCGGGCGGTCTCGGCCGTGAACGGTTCGCTGCGCAGGGATGTTTCAGAGAACATATAGCCTTTAGAGATATTGGAATTGTGCGGAATGGCGATGAACTCTGCGCCTGTGCGCTCAGATGTTTCATCAAGCCAGGCCCACAGGTCTTCCGGGTAGGCACTGTCTGCCGTGCTGAACGGCTGGAACTGGGCTGCTATGTCAGCATTGTCCGGGGTAAAGACAACCCGGTGCATGTTGGCGCCCGCAGGAATGGAACTCCATTCCCACCCGATAAAGCTGGTGAATGTGCCGGGCGTGTTGTGCCGGTCGCTGACCTGAATGGTTTCCAGCCAACTTGTGCGTGCCATGGCGTCGGACCCGGGAAGGGCGGCGGCCTTAAGTGGTGTGGCTGCCGCCACTTCAACGGGTTGTGGTTTGGGCAGGAAAGAGGCGAACGCTGCCATGCCTTCATTATCTTCCACCACACCACGAATCCAGCGCTGTCCGAGCCATGCGCGGACCCGTTCCACAATGCCCATGCCCTCGGTCGGGATGCCCCGGTCAACAATATAACGCATGACGCCAAGCATGACCGCGTGGTCAGCGACAACAAGGAAATCCAGAGGCGTGTCAATTTGCACCCGACCACCATTGCCGGGGTTGATAACCGGCAGGCCTCTGGCATAACGATAGGCGGTATCCGGGTCGGCCGTCATATTGCGGTTGAGGTAGGCATCGAATGAGTAAGACGTATGAAGATGCGTGTCGCCCCAGAGCAATTGAGTATCGGCGGCCATCGCAGCGCCAGATCCAATGCAAAGTGTAAATGCTGTAGCAGCGCCGGTGAGCGTCTTCTTGGCGGTTCGTAGATACATTGTGTTCCCCTCAATTACCCAATAGCGACCGGTCCCGCGTCGGAGGTTCATTTCCGCAACGGAGCCAGACCGATCTAATCTTACCTTTTAGGCGCTCGTGAGGGCGTCGCAACGTCATCTTGATCTAATTCCGCATATCGGAATTTGGAAGGCCCGGGGCCCAAAAGAACAGGGCTCAAGTGTCAGGCACCTGATGTTTCCAAGATTGCCATAACGCCTTCAACTTGCGCGTCCTCAATTAATTGCGGACTCAACTCCTGAATGTGGCGCATACGGTTCCAGCTATCGAAGGAAGTTATCTGATCAACGGCAGTCTGAAGCGCGGGGCTCAAGCTTGCTACCTCCGGCAGGCTGTCCAGCAGGTAGGTCCATTGCAGCTCGGTGAAAAGCTTGTGCGAGCGTTGAAGGAAGGGCGAGCGCCATTTGCGCGCAACCGTGGAAGCAACGAAAGGCTGAAGTCGAGCAAACAAAACGCTCCGGCGCAGCACCAGCGTTCGCAGTCTAGGCTCCAGATCACCGGCGAGCGGACCCAAGTTGAATGAAGGCATAACCGAGGCTTGCACGGCCTGGTTCACTTCCTCGTAGAGCGTTTCCATGTCTTCAAAATGGCGAAACACAGTGCGCAGTCCTACTTGTGCGCGCGCGGCAACTTCCTCGCTGGTTGGTACGAGATTGCCCTCGCTAACAAGCCCTACAAGGGCGTCGACGATCGCCGCACGTGTGCGTGTGCTGCGACCCAGCCGCCCATCGACGCGGCGCGCAGACGAGCCCTCTTTTGAACCGGCATGTGATGTCAAACGGAAAGTCTCCATTAATGGACGTGCAAGTGTCTTTCTCTGGACGAGTGTAAATAATGGCACGTATAGTGTCAAAAATAACCTTGAACCATCTGTAAGCGAGGGGTGCAAGGTAGGCAAATGGAACTCATTCAATAAATCAGGGAAGTGAAAAAATGAAGGTCGAAAATGCGATGCGCCCAAATGAGGCGCAGATCAAAGAATGGACCAGCGGCAGTGTCGAGGGTCCCATTGTCATGGTCAACCTGCTCAAGTTTCACGAGAAAGCCCAATATGAGGATGGACGTGACCCTGATCTGAGTGGCAGAGAAGCTTACCAGCGTTATGGCA
>CAZFHW010000120.1:0-8724 GCA_964518885.1 uncultured Parvibaculum sp.
GTTAATCGGCGATGCGGCGGCGCTCAATTTCCACGCCTACACTTGCGACTTCTGCAATGGCTGCAAGCTTTTCGACCCGGACCCGCGCGCACTCGACCCGTGGGTCTTCCAGACACCGTGAGGCGATACGCTCAGCGAGGGTTTCCACCAGATTGACATGGCCTTCTGCCAGGAGATCTTTGACCTTGTTGACGATTTTTTCGTAGCAAACCACGTTTTCGAGGGCGTCACTATGGGCGACCTCGCGGACGGTCAGATCAATATTGAAGCGCATTGGCTGGCTAAAACCGCCTTTTTCGTGCTCGTAAACACCAATTTTTCCGTCCAGCACCAGGTCCCGCACAAAGACGTGACGAATGGCCTGCTCAGCGCTGGCGATTTCCAAGCGGGTGACGTTATCCGATCTAGCGTTCATTGAGCGATCCGGGTTTGTTGTCGGGTTCATGTCAGGCCTATTCGATATCGTCGTCGGGTGGCTCATGAGCCGGGGTCTTTGTAGCACACACGCTGTTCATTCAGGTCCGACCGCGTCCGGCGTCTCCCAGGCAAGATGTTGCCCCCCATCCAGGGCGATCATTTGGCCCGTCATGGCCGGACTAGCAAGGATAAATCGTACTGTGGCACAAATTTCTTCAAGCTCTGGTCCCCGGCCAAGGAGCGTAGCGGCGGCCTGGGTCTGGAAGTCAGCCTCCGATTGGCGGTCGTTGCAAAGCGTTGGGCCAGGCCCGATGCCGTTTACCCGGATTTTCGGCGCCAAGGCCTGGGCAAGCGTCTGGGTCAATGTCCAAAGGCCGGACTTGGCGACCGTATAGGACAGAAAGCGGGGGGTCAGCCGCCAGACGCGTTGGTCAATCATGTTGATGATGTTGCCTGCTGTGCCCTCTGGAAGCGCTGCCGTGAGGGCCTGAGCCAGAAAAAGGGGGGCTCGCAGGTTTATATCCATGTGGGCCGCCCAGCTTTCCGGGGTCAGCGTGAGGTGGTCGTCGGGGGCAAAGAGGGAGGCATTGTTGATCAGGGTCGTGATCGGTCCCAGAGCATCGCCAGCCTCTTTCACAAGCTTGTGGAGCTTGTTCACATCGGCCAGGTCGGCTTGCAACGCGACAGCACGTCCGCCGTCTGCTGTGATCTGCGAGACAAGCTCTTGTGCCTTTTGGGTGGAGCGATTGTAGTGGACCGCCACTCCCCAGCCCTGGCTTGCAAAATCAACCGCAAGGGCTCTGCCGATCCGCTTAGCGGCTCCAGTGATAATGACATTGCCAGCTGAAAGTGTGTCGCTGGGGGACAGAGCGGGCATGGGTTTTCCTCTTACCCAACGTGCATGGCGCTGGCGCGATCAGCGACAAACAAGAAATAGATATAGGCCACGTAACCGGCCACAAAGAAGAAGCCTGCTGACCTGGTGATGGTGCCTCGCGCTAGGGCGAAGGGGAGGACCAGGAGAGCTGCAATGAGCATCACCCAAAGGTCAAAATGAATGAAGGAGGCGGGAACGTCGATCGGCGTGACCATGGCGGTGATCCCCATGATGCCCAGCAAATTAAACAGGTTGGAGCCAAGAACATTGCCTATAGCCATGTCCGCGTGGCGTCTGAACGCCGCGATCATTGTGGTTGCCAGTTCCGGCAGGGAGGTCCCAAAGGCGATGAGTGACAGGCCAATCGCGCTATTGGAGACACCAAAATTGCGGGCGATTTCGGTGCCGCCATCAACGACAAAATGTGCGCCGAGCGGCAACCCAAATACACCCGCTAACAGAAAAATGGCGATGAGCCAGCCTTTGGGTGGAAGGCCAGAGCCGTCATCTGGCTGGTCTAAATCCTGCTCGAGCGGGGCGCCGTTGGCGGCACTTGCCGCGTGGGAGGCTACGTATCCCAGGAACATTAAAACCAGAACAAACAAGGTGAGTCCGTGCCAGAAGTTAAGTTGTCCGGAGAAACAAAAAACAATGAAGATGATCGTTGCGCCGACCATGAAGATGGTGTTCTGGCGGACAGACAGTTGATCGCAAACGGTGGGGTAAATCATCGCCGGAAGACCAAGTACAAAAAGAACATTGGCAATGTTAGAACCGACGACATTGCCGATGGCGATCCCGCTGGCGCCAGACAGCGCCGCTCTGATTGCGACGACCAGTTCCGGCGCTGAGGTGCCGAACGCCACAACCGTTAGGCCGACCAGGATGGAGGGGATGCCCAATTTGAGGGCAAGGGCGACGGCGCCTCTTACCAGTAAGTCGCCACAAAAAAGCAGGATCACAAAACCACTGATGATCGACAGATACATCATGAGGGCAATATCCACCCGACCAACAGATCACGGGAACAAGCGCACTTATGTTTGTGCTCAATTTTTGTGGTACCAAACTCAACGGCCATTTATTTTCTTTCTCGTCGGCAATCCCGTATCCTGCATATATAGGGTTCTTCTAGTGGAAGTAAAACCGCACAATTTGGTAACTATGTCGGCATAAGAAACTATGTCGACATAAGAGCTGAATTTTATGAACGTGGGAGGCAGAACTGGTTGAGGCAGGGGCAGGGTACACGGAGGCCGTACCATATCTGAGAGAGATTGTGGTCTTTCTTGTGGCGTCGGTGCTCATTGTTCCCCTTTTTCAGTGGATGCGGGCCAGCCCCGTTTTGGGCTATCTGGCGGTGGGTGCCGTGATTGGTCCTTTTGGTCTAGCTGTCATCGACGATGTTGAGGGGGTGACCCGGCTTGCTGAGCTGGGGGTGGTATTCCTACTTTTCACCATTGGGCTGGAGCTTTCGTTTGAACGTCTCCTGTCTATGCGCCGCCTTATTTTTGGCCTTGGTGGGCTGCAGGTGCTGATTGTGGGGACGGTGATCGCGCTGTTTGTCCGTTCATGGGACAACACGATTGAGGCCTCTGTTATTATCGGGTTCTCTCTCGCCTTGTCGTCGACAGCAATTGTGACGCAGGTCCTGATCGAACGGGGCGAATTTGCGACCCCGCTCGGTCGCCGGGCATTTTCGATTTTATTGTTTCAAGACTTGGCTGTCGTGCCCCTCATCATGCTGGTCTCCATATTGTCTGGAGGAGGGGGCAGCGAGGGGCCGTGGGAGTTTGCCCGCCTGGTTGGTCTTGCTCTGTTGCAGGCTGTTGCCGCGATCGCCGTGATCCTGGTTTTGGGACGCTATGCGCTTCGGTATCTCTTTCGCATTGTGACATGGACCCGGTCGCCTGAATTGTTCATGGCGTTGACCCTTCTTGCGGTATTGAGCACTGCCTGGGCAACGGGGCAATCCGGTCTTTCCATGGCCTTGGGGGCCTTTCTGGCGGGGCTGGTCCTCTCGGAAACTGAGTTCCGCCCGCAAGTTGAAATCGATATTCAGCCCTTCAAAGGACTGCTGCTTGGCCTGTTTTTTATCAGTGTTGGTATGGGGCTCGATTTTTCTGTGATGGCAGACAGCCCCTATGAAGTGTTCATCGGTGTGGTCGGCCTTATTTTTGTGAAGAGTGCGCTTATATCCGCGCTTGCCGTTCTGTTTGGGGTAACCGGCAGCCAGGCTGTGCGGACGGGATTTTTGCTGGGGGCGGGTGGTGAGTTTGCCTTTGTTGTTATTGGCGGCGCGCTCCAGGGTGGGGTCATTGAGAGAGATATTGCGCAATACATGTTGATCGTTGCGGGTGTCTCGATGGCTCTCACACCCCTTCTGATGATTTTTGGAAACCTTGTCTCCAGCCTTGTTGCCCGTCGGTACCGTGGTGACCCAGAACCTGAAATTGTTGATATTGACGAAGATCTGAAAGGGCATGTGATTATTGCCGGGTATGGCCGGGTTGGTCGTACGGTTGCGCGGTTGTTGTCAGAACAGATGGTGCCCTTTGTTGCCTTGGATATGAACCTGACGCGTACACAGGCAGCGCGTAAATCTGGCGAACCTGTTTTTTACGGGGACGCGGCACGCCATGATGTTCTTGAGAGAGTGGGTGTTGAGCGTGCGGCAGCTATTGTGATTACGCTGAATGACTTTTCCGCCACAACCAAGGCAGTTGCCGCGGTTCATTCCAAATGGCCAAAAGTACCGATCTTTGTTCGGGCCCATGATCTCACCCATTCTCACGAGCTTGCAAAGCTGGGGGCGACGAGCATTGTGCCGGAGACGCTGGAGGTGTCCTTGAAACTCTCAGCTGATGTGCTGCAGGCGTTGGGGATGCCCCACGAGGCATTGGCCCCACTCATGGAAACAGTGCGCGAAGAAGGGTATGCCCGGGTTAATCCGGATGCCGAGCGCAAATAACCGATCGTCAGAAGATGTCGTCTGTAGTCGGCTTCTTGGCTTTCTTTCGCGGTCGTTCGTAATGCACGCTTGGGTAGCCCTTCAGGGGTCCGACTTTCTCGCCGGTATATGCCCAGTCCGGGCATTCACTCATGCGGACGTGATACCTGGGTTCTCGCCCAACGCCCTCTAGAAAAAGCCCGCGCGGCACATTGACCATATGTGGTGATGCGTCGCGCTCATAGGCGACGGGTGATCCGCATTCGATGCAGAAGCGGCGGGTGATGCCTTTTTCATCGTCGCGGTAATCGGAGAGCGAGTCGGCACCCTCCAGTACTCGGAAGCGTTTGCGCCATGATCCGACATAGGTCATGGCGGCAGCACCCATCAGGGTCCGGGTGGCCGCACTATGGTCGTGGTAGGCCCACCGTGCTGGATATTCGATCTCGAATTTGACGACACCGCAGCCGCACTGGCCCTTCACCCATTCGGGGTGAGAGAGAAATGTTCTGCTTGTCATAGCCTCCCCTTCTTACGCTTGACGTAATTGTGACGTGCCTTCCTTGGTGCAATTGAAGAGAATAGGGCAAGAACCAAAAAAGAGAATCTCAGGGGCACGCTCGTGTTTGCAGAATTTATGGATGCCTGGCAAGTGGCTCAGGTTGAGCAGGAAGTTTACATCGCAGCACTGCCCCAGTGGGTGCAGTTGTGGATGAACTGGATGATGGTCGTGCTGGGGCTGGGCGCCTTTGTTGCGGCGATCTTCAGAGTAGAAGCACGCTGGCTGGCGGTTGCCATGCTGGTGACCATTCCAGCCACCATGGTGATGGGTGTGTATGTCGGCTGGAACGGTCTGTGGGGGCTCACCCATATTGTTGTCTGGACGCCAGTTGCTATTTACATGGCGCGGCGCTTTTCACAGATAGAGGTCAAAAGCATTTACGGGATTTGGTATGTGCTGGCGCTTGCCACTTTGTGGATCTCAATTGTGTTCGATGTCAAAGACGTTGGCGCCTATCTGCTGAGCTGAAGATTACGTGGGCTGTCCCTGTTGCAGGAGCTTGTCGATGAGTTCCCGCTGCTGAATGGCGCCGCTGTCGCCTCCGCCAAAAAGCAACAGGCCTGAGGAATAGCTTGAGCCATAGGTTTGAGCGAGGTTGATCGTCTGACCGATGGCGGTCAGGAACTGGCGGTCATGGAGGGAGTGGAGCGGGTGGATGAAGGTGCTCCAGAGAATGTTCTGGGCCAGCGCATAGCGAGCATCCAGCGCGCTGTCGAAGTTGGCCTGCATGAGCCGTGTCAGGTCGGCTGGCGTTAGATTGTCGGCTTTGCGGATAGCCACCAGAATACGCATCCGGTTGTGGCTTTCATCCGTCACGATAATGATGGGGACATCGTTGATTGTCGCCTGCCAGCGGCCCCCGTCGCGTTCCACATCCGGGTCAAGGCGTTCAAGCAGCACGTGCATCTGGTCGAGGGTCATGGTGCCCTCGTATTTCTCCGTATCGTCCGCTGCCATTGCAGAGTGAGAGCCAAACCACAGGACGGTGCTCAGAAAGCCTGCCAGCAGGCTCACCGAAAAAGAGAATGTGTGTTTGCCAGCCATGACGCCCCCTTGGTTGATCTGCCGCTTTCAGGATAACGGCGGGAACGTCGCAGTCCATGCACAGGTTCGTGAGGGTGGGTGAGGCGATCAGTTGCCCGCGTTCTCCTCGATCCACAGTAGAGAGGCGGTGAGGCCTGCAAGAGAGAACGGTACGGCGATGCGTTTGCCGCTTTCGCTCATATAGATGACGGTGAGTTGTGACCCCGCCCGCATGGCCACCAACAGTTGGTCGGTCAGGTTCTGGGGACCCACGAAATAGTCATTGACTGCCTGATCGGTTTCAACTTCGTCAGGGGATAGGCGAATAATCCGCTCGCCGTCGACCCGAAATTCCATGGGCTTGGCGCGGTTCATCATTTCAAAGACGGCGATGAGCGACACCCGCAACGGGAAGCCACGAGTTTCCCGGCTGACGCGTAATTGGTAATTAAAGCCAGCCGGTGCGCTGGTGTCGTGAATATAGGCGTTGGCGGAGCAAAAGCGGGAGCCGTCGCTACGAGGCTGCCTGCAGGCGGTAAGCCAGTCTTTGAAATAGCGGCGGTCTTCGCAAAACGGCGCTGCGGAGCAATCGCGCGTCTCGGCCACGATTGTTTCGGGTTCCAGTGCGGTCTCATTGCTGGCCGTGGAGGCTCTGGAATATAGCACCGGCCATTCGTCGGGCAGGCGGCCGTTGCAGTCTTCCTCCACCCGGTACTCAATCATGGCGAAGGAGTAGCCGTTCCACTCCCATGAGCCGGTGCTGCCGCAATCGCCAAGGCCGCGTCCTTTGTGGAAATGGGCGAGGTGGCCGGTCTCCGGGTTGATGAAGGCGTTGGTCAGCATGTCCGTGCCAATCCATCCGTAGGATGTGCCGTAGTCGGCAAAACTGGCGGTGTCGAAGGTGGAGGTGGTGGCGTTGGCTGCCCGTCGTTCGATGAGAATTTTGGACATCACGTTATAGGCACCCATAAAGCACGGTACGATGTGAACGCGGGTGGTGGCGTCCAGTGTTGTGCCCTCCCACGCGTCGGTAGCGGAATATCCGTCAAACAATTCGCAATCGGGATCGGCCAGCACCTTGTCGAATTCAGCCTGGGGGGGCGGGCTCATGGGAGCGGTGGTGAAGTCTGCATATGCGGGTGCGGCAAGGCTTGCGGCCAACAATAGTGTGGTCAGGAATTTCACGGACGTTTCTCCCAAGGATCAAGAGTGCCAACAATCGTGCGGGCCTGAAACCCCCGATAGGCACCCAGCACACCCGCGCATATCTCTTCGTGGGTGAGCCAGCGTGAGGTGGTGTCTTCCAGCATAAAGCCCAGGATAACCTGTCGATAGGTTTTGCCCAACTGGCTTTTCATGGCGTCCAACCGTTCATCGGCAAAGCCTTCTGGTTGTCCCGCCGCAGACCCCATCACTTCCACGATTTTGCCGCCGGGAATAACGCAGTCGGCGATCGCGTTGCGCAATCCGTGGGCCTGCGGGTGCAGCCAGGTGATGGCGAGGTCGACCGGGCCGCGAATGCGCAGCGTGTCGAGAAAGTGGGCTTCGTCGGTATAGTCGAGCGGTAGTTTCATCACCTTGTCGTCGAGGAACTTCTCGCCGAAGGAGAATTTGGCGGCCCCGCGGGCACACAATGTTGCGTGCTGGCTTTCGCCAACGATTTCGCGCGCGACCGGGGCCAACATGCCGGTCATGCCAATGAGAAGTGCGTGATCTGCCATTGGGACCTCTCGGGTTACGGCTGCTCGGACATGGATGTTTCGCTCGTATAGATCAGCGGCCACTCATCTGGCTTGCTGCCCGTGTCGCACACGGGTTGATGCCGCAGTTCCTGCATCACAAAGCCGCTTTCGAGGTTCCAGAGCCAGATGGTGCGGGTGCCACAGTCGCCCGTCAAATCCAATCTGTTGAGTTGGGTGAGGCGGCCGGTTGCGGCGTCAAGCTCGACATTGCTGAGATAGGATATCGCATGCCATCCGACCGCGTGGTTGAAATTGGCAAACTGCTTCAGCACGAGGCGGCGCGGGCCTTCGTCCATATCATCGCCCGGGTAGGCCATCACGGTCCGGTAGAGAATGTTCTCCCGACTGGAGGGGCACGGCACGAGGTAGATCTTTGTGTCGCTATCCAGCTCTGCGCTCTGGGTCATGGAGGCGGCTGTCTCGCCGTCTGGCAGGCGGCAGGCCTCGCCATTGGTGGCCAACGCAATCACGGCGTCTGGAACAGCGGCGGCGCCGGCGGGTGCGGCGCGTGCTGGTCCCAGCATGGCGAGGGTGAGCAAAAAGCAGGCAAGGACGCGGAACATGAAAGTCTCCCCAGAGGTCTATGGAGGGTTTTGCGGAATGCTGAGTATAGGGGGTGGGGCCAATACTTTTGCGCAATTTTTGGGATCGCGCGCGAGGGACCCACGGCGTTGAACTTCTGTCCCTTTATAGATCGATAGGCCTACCATGGAATTTTGTAGGTCGCGGCGACTGCCCTGCGGGTGAGCTTGCCTCGCAGTGAGAGGTTCCCGGTTTGCAGGCGCCAGCGCAGGCCGCGAAATTTCATATGAACAGGAATGTCCGTAAACGGCAGCTCGAGGCTGTGACGGAAAAAATGTCGCCGGGGATTGTAGGGCGCAGATCGCGCGCGCCCATGGCGAGCCGCCGGTTCGAAGCCGAGCGAGGTCGCGAACGGAAGCGTTAAATCGATCCTGAGTATTTCGGGAGCCGACCGGATCGCGGCGAGCAGCGGTAAAGAGGCCCTTTCCTCTGCGCTCACGGGTCCGGCGCCCAATTGCGTCAAAGCGCCGACGATGGCCGATACCAAGACGCGAAGGGTGCGTGTGGCCATGCATGAATTATATCACAAAGCGACATGAAAGCCTGTCCCAAGGCGGGAATATGCGTGTTT
>CAZFHW010000121.1:0-8507 GCA_964518885.1 uncultured Parvibaculum sp.
ACCGGAAAGACCCAAAAAGGGGGAGTTTGCGACCCATGTTTATGCGTTCCCGACTGATCGCGCGTACGGCGATTTTGGGCCTGAGCCTTGGTTTTATTGCTACGAATGCGCAAGCAGCGCTTCAGATCGATATCACTCAGGGCAATGTTGACCCACTGCCAGTGGCTGTAACCCCATTTTTGGGGCCGGGGGCACGGGAGCGGACAATTGGGGAAGATGTCGCCAAAGTGATCGCGGCGGATCTGGAGCGGTCCGGTCTTTTTCGCCCTTTGCCGTCGGCCTCTTTTATTGAGCGCATCCAGGATGTGAACGTACAACCTCGTTTTGGGGACTGGCGGGTTATTAACGCCCAAGCCCTTATTACCGGCCAAACAATGGTCGAACCGGATGGTCGCCTAAAGGTCGAGTTCCGGTTGTGGGACATCTACGCCGAACAGCAGATCACGGGTCTCCAGTTCTATACAACGCCGGAAAACTGGCGACGCGTGGCCCATATTATCGCGGATGCGATCTATGAGCGGCTGACCGGGGAAGAGGGATATTTCGACACGCGCATTGTACATGTGGCTGAAACTGGGCCCAAAGGACGACGGATCAAGCGTCTGGCGATCATGGACCAGGATGGTCACAACCCCCGGATGCTGACAAACGGGGCTGATCTGGTGCTGACGCCGCGTTTCAGCCCGTCCAATCAGGAGATCACCTATCTTTCCTACTATGGCAATAGACCAAGGGTGTATTTGCTGGACATTGAAACCGGGCAGCAGGAAGTGGTCGGTGATTTTCCAGGTATGACTTTCGCCCCCCGGTTTTCGCCAGACGGCCAGAAAATCATCATGAGCCTTCAGCGGGGCGCCAATTCTGACATTTATGAAATGGACTTGAGGTCCCGTCAGACGCGGCGGTTGACCAACACGGCGGCCATCGACACCGCCCCTTCATACTCCGCAGATGGGAACTACATCACGTTTGAGAGCGACCGCGGGGGATCGCAGCAGATTTATGTGATGGGGTCTGATGGATCCAACCCTCACCGGATCAGCTTTGGGGACGGGCGCTATGCAACGCCGGTCTGGAGCCCCCGGGGTGATCTCATTGCCTTTACCAAACTGACCAAAGGCCGGTTTGTGATCGGTATTATGAAGCCGGATGGGACGGGCGAGCGGGTGCTGACCGAGGGATTTCACAATGAAGGGCCGACCTGGTCGCCTAATGGTCGGGTGATCATGTTTTTCAGGGAAACCCGTGGCGAAAACGGAGGGCCGACCCTCTGGTCGGTTGATTTGACCGGATATAATGAGCGGCCTGTGTATACGCCTGCCTTTGCTTCCGACCCAGCCTGGTCGCCGCGACTGCATTAAGGTTTAGGAAAATCTGGTGAGAAGGGGCGTCTTCACGCGTTGATGCCGAATTTGTGACGTGCAATTTCCGTGTACCCCATCTTGCGGGACGCTCGGGAGGCAGATAGGTTTGCCTCGTGGAGAACGAAACGATGGTCAAATTCGGTGGGAATGATTCAATTTCCGTCGACACTGTCATGTAATGTAAAGAACGCGGTGCTAAAAGGGCACGAACAGGGCTGCAAAGCGTAACAAAGTGGATTTTGCGAGCCTCGCGAACAGATGTAAGGAGACATCATCTATGAAGACCCTGAACGCCGGCCTGCGGGCCGCGACGATGGCTGGCCTGATGGTGGTTTTGGCAGCGTGTAGCTCAACACCTGATGAATCCGTGAATGCGAACTCTACACCTTCGAATTCTGTGCAGACGCAAACCCAGCCAGGTGGTGCCGCTCCTGGGTCGCAGCAGGACCTTGTGGTCAATGTCGGCGACCGCGTATTTTTCGGGACCGACCGGTCCGATCTGGCCTCAGCTGCGCGCGCAACATTGCAGCGCCAAGCTGCTTGGCTGAAGCTTTATCCGGCCTTGAGCATCACTGTTGAAGGTCATGCAGACGAGCGCGGCACCCGGGACTACAATCTGGCTCTTGGTGGTCGGCGTGCGAATGCTGCAAAAAGCTATTTGATCAGTCTTGGCATTGACCCTGCGCGGGTGCGGACGATTTCCTACGGTAAGGAACGTCCCGTTGCTCTGTGCTCCAACGATAGCTGCTGGAGCCAGAACCGCCGTGGTGTGACTGTTGTGAACGGTCGCGCGGGTTCTTAACAAGCCCAAAAATTTGATTAAATACGCCTCCGAAGGGTGACTTTCGGGGGCGTTTTTGTGCCCAAAATTTTTGCGATATGAGAGAGATGGCCTCAATTTGGCCGAACTGTGCTGTATTGTTCGAGATGGCATAATGAAGGGTTGGCGGCGATGACATTGGTGACTGGGATGGGCAGGACAACAGGCGCATGTTCACGGGGGCTGAAAAGATCTCTGGCGGGGGCGTTGCTGGTGGTGGGGCTATGCGGGATTGGAATTTCCGCGCAGGCCGAGCCGATAAGTGTTGAAACCCGGGCGCTCTACAACCGGCTGGAAAAGCTGGAGCGCGATCTGATTGATGTGCAGCGCCAGACTTATCAGGCAGGCCCAGCCTCAAGGTCCGGCTCAGTGGGAGCTGGATTTGGCCCGGAGCCGGCGAGTGCGGCTGACCTGTCACTTCGACTTCAGGCCGCAGAAGAAACACTACGGACATTGAACGGGCGCTTGGAAGAGATGGCTCATAATCTGGCGCAGACCCAGGCCCGTCATCAACGGTTTGCCGAAGATGTGGAATTTCGTTTCCAGGAACTTGGTGGTGCCGGTGGTCAGCCTCTGGCCGCCGCTAATCCGAGTGGTGCGGTAAATGCCGCTGCTGCAGGTGCCAGGACACTGGGCACAATCCCCTTGGCGTCGCTGCCTGTGGAGCCAGAAGAAGATCTCAACCGGCGAACCCTAGCCGCCGCCACAAATTCAAATAGGCCAACCTATGCGCCGGGAACCTACCCGCCCGCGGGCGGTGCGCCGACCGGTAGTTTTGCTCAACAGGCAGGACCCGAGGATGCCTATGAGGCGGCCATCAATCAGTTGAAGCGGGGGCAGTTTGATATCGCGGAAGCAGAATTTGCCAATTTCCTGCAACGGTATCCGACCCATAATCTGGCGGGGAATGCGCAATACTGGTTGGGTGAAACTTTTTATGTACGCGGTGCCTATCGGCAAGCGGCGGAGGCCTTTCTCACCGGCTACACGACCTATGTGGCGTCAAGTAAAGCCCCGGACAGTCTGTTGAAACTGGGCATGACCCTGGCGGCTCTAGGTCAACAGGAGCAAGCCTGCGCTACGCTCAGCGAGCTGACCCGTCGCTTCCCGTCTGCCTCGCAGGCGGTGACGCAGCGCGCCCAGCTTGAACGCACCCGCACCGGTTGTTGACGGCGGCCTGCCCCGATGACGACCGCCCGGTCTCTCACCGTTCCAGAATTTGATCGGCTGTTGCGACCTCTCTCGCTCGGCCCCCGACTGGCGGTTGGGGTGTCGGGAGGGGCGGACTCGGTGGCGCTGATGGTTTTGCTGGCGCAATGGCGAGACTGGCGCATGGCAAAAGGGCGCGAGGCCCCCACTATCACAGTTTTGAGTGTGGATCACGGTTTGCGGGCGGAAGCGGCGGACGAAGTGCGCGCGGTGAAGCGCTGGGCAGGCGCGCTTTCTCTGCCGCACAAAGCTTTTGTTTGGCAGGGGGAAAAACCTCGTGGCAACCTTCAGGCGGAGGCCCGGCGCGCGCGCTATGACCTGCTCACCGACTGGTGTCGCAAGGGGGCGGAGCCTGCGGATCTTTTGACGGCCCACCATCTTGATGACCAGGCCGAAACTTTTCTCCTCCGACTGCAGCGCGGCAGTGGTGTCGATGGGCTCAGCGCCATGGCGCCTGTGAGTGAGCGTTTAGGTGTCCGATTGCTTCGGCCGCTGCTTGATGTGCCACGCGACCGCTTGCAGGCCACTCTTGAAAAGGCGGGGCAGGCCTGGATTGAAGACCCGAGCAATCAGGATGAGCGCTTTTTGCGGGTTCAGGTGCGGAACGCCTTGCCGGTGCTTGAAGGTTTGGGCCTTGGTCGGGACCGGCTTGTCACCACCGCCCGGGCGATGGCGCGCGCACGCGTGGCTCTGGAGGGGATGGTGGATGTGCTGGAGCGCGACGCGGTTGTCTGGAGTGATTTTGGGTTCGCCCAGGTTACCCTGTCTGCCTTTCAAGACGCTCCCGATGAAATTGCTCTGCGGCTTTTGGCTCGGCTTTTGAAGAAGGCAGGGGGACGTGAGTATGCTCCTCGTCTCGCAGGCCTGGAAGGATTGCTTGAGGTTATCCGCGCGGGAGAGCTTGGGCGGGGCAGAACGCTGGGCGGCGTAAAACTCACGGGCCGTGTGGACCAATTTTTCGCGTTGCGGGAACCGGCCGCTGTTGCAGCGTCGGAGCTGGCGTTGCGAAGCGGCAAGACGCTGCTGTGGGATGGGCGGTTTGAGGTGCGGTTGAAGGGGCGCTTGGGGGCGGGGCAAGTTCGCGCACTTGGCAAATCGGGCGTGCAGTTTCTGAAACAGCAGGGACAGATTGCGCCCGCGACGGTTCCAAAACTGGCACTTGAGACACTTCCGGGGCTATGGGAGGGGAACCAGCTCCTCGCGCAGCCGCATCTGGGGTTTTCAACAGACGGGGCGCCGGGTTTCAAAGCCGAATTCTGCTGGCAGAAGCCTGTTTGATCGGGACGCGCGGTAACGTGGTTTTTACCCACGGGACTTATGATCATCGGGCTATTGCCGAAAAAGTGAGATGATGTCGGTCTGTTCGCATCATTTTGGGACAAAACAGGAAAATAAGCTGAAAGGATCGCAGTGCTGTCTGGTAATACTTTGTTGCGTCCCCATCTTCTCTATAGACTTAGAACCAATCCAAACAGCCGGTAGGTCGAGCGCGACGCACGTCGATTGACCCTGGCGTAGACAGGAAAAAAGAGAGCCTTGTCCAATTTCAAGAATTTCGCACTCTGGGCTGTTGTAGCGCTGCTTCTGGTCGCGCTGTTCAATCTCTTTCAGAGCCCCGTAGAACGCACACCATCGAGCGAGATCAGTTTCTCTCAATTGCTGGTGGAAGTGGACGCGGGCAATGTGAAGGATGTGACGATCGCAGGTAACACGCTGACCGGACACTTCACCGATCAACGCTCTTTTGTGACCTACAAGCCCGATGATCCGACGCTTGTGGAACGGCTCTACAATCGCGGTGTCGAAATTAATGCCAAACCCGCAGATGACGGATCTCCGTCGTTGATTGGTATTCTGGTTTCCTGGTTCCCCATGTTGCTGCTGATCGGTGTGTGGATTTTCTTCATGCGTCAGATGCAGGGCGGTGGCGGCAAGGCCATGGGCTTTGGCAAATCAAAAGCCAAACTTTTGACCGAGCGCCATGGTCGTGTGACCTTTGATGATGTTGCCGGTATTGATGAGGCCAAAGACGATCTGCAGGAGATTGTCGATTTTCTGCGTGATCCTTCAAAATTCCAGCGACTTGGCGGTCACCTGCCCAAGGGTGTGTTGCTTGTTGGCCCTCCCGGCACTGGTAAGACATTGCTGGCACGTGCGATTGCAGGCGAGGCCAATGTGCCTTTCTTCAGCATCTCGGGTTCTGATTTTGTTGAGATGTTCGTCGGCGTGGGTGCTTCTCGTGTCCGCGATATGTTTGAGCAGGGTAAAAAGAACGCGCCTTGCATCATCTTCATTGATGAAATTGATGCGGTCGGTCGCCATCGTGGTGCAGGCCTTGGCGGCGGGAATGACGAGCGCGAGCAGACCCTGAACCAGTTGCTGGTTGAGATGGATGGCTTTGAACCCAATGAGAGCATCATTCTGATTGCTGCGACCAACCGTCCTGATGTGCTTGATCCGGCACTATTGCGTCCCGGTCGTTTTGACCGTCAGGTTGTTGTGCCCAATCCCGATATTATTGGTCGCGAAAAAATCCTGAAAGTTCACATCAAGAAAGTGCCGCTGGCACCGGATGTTGTGCTGCGGACCTTGGCACGGGGCACCCCGGGTTTCTCGGGCGCGGATCTTGCCAATCTGGTGAATGAAGCAGCACTGCTGGCTGCACGGCGCGGACGTCGGCTTGTCACGATGGCGGAATTTGAAGATGCCAAGGACAAAGTGATGATGGGGGCGGAACGTCGCTCCATGGTGATGTCAGACGAAGAGAAGAAGCTGACGGCCTACCATGAAGGCGGCCACGCTTTGGTGGCCATTCATATGGAGGCCTCTGACCCGATCCATAAAGCAACCATTATTCCGCGTGGGCGCGCGCTGGGCATGGTGATGCGCCTGCCGGAACGCGACCATTTGTCCATGACACGGAAGAAAATGCAGGCTGACCTGGCTGTTGCGATGGGTGGCCGTGTGGCGGAAGAAATTATTTTCGGCTACGACATGGTGACGTCCGGCGCATCGTCGGATATTTCGATGGCGACAAAAATGGCGCGTGCGATGGTGACGCAATGGGGTATGAGCGACAAGCTCGGACCTCTTGCCTATCAGGAAAATGAGGAAGAGATTTTCCTCGGTCATTCGGTCGCGCGACAGCAGACCATGTCTGAAGCAACGATGTGCAAGATCGACGAAGAAGTGAAACGCATTGTTGATGAGGGTTATGAGAAGGCCCGCCAGTTGCTGACAGATCACCTTGATGAGCTGCATGCGATTGCCAACGGCCTGCTGGAATATGAAACCCTGTCGGGTGATGAAATCAAAGGCCTGATACGCGGCGAAGCGCCGGTTCGTGAGAGCGGTGAGCCGGATGAGCCCACGGGCCCCAGCTCCTCCGTCCCCTCCAGTGGCACGCCTGCGGGTGGCCAGACTTCTGGTGGTGGCATGGGTGGCATCGACCCGGAACCGCAAGGCACGTAACCGTACCTGGCTAGAATCGATAAAGATCAAAGCCCTGCCTTAACCGGCGGGGCTTTTTGTTGCGGCGGTGGGCGTGGTAGAAGCAAGCCATGAAAACTGCTCCTCTTCTCTTTGGTATTCTCAATGTCACGGCTGATAGTTTCTCCGATGGGGGGAAATATCTGACGCCGGAGGCTGCGATTTCCCACGGGCGGGAATTGATTGCTGAGGGCGCGCATGTGCTGGATGTGGGGCCCGCCTCGTCGCACCCGGATGCCAAGCCGGTTCCGGTTGCTGAAGAGATAAAGCGCCTCGCCTCGGTCCTGCCGGAGCTGCAACGCGCCGGGGCCGTGATTTCTGTCGATAGCTACCAGACCGAGACGCAACGCTGGGCGCTGGCGGCGGGTGCTGACTATCTCAATGATATTCAGGGGTTCGCGGATGAGGTCTTCTATCCTGAATTGGGAGAAGCGTCAGCAAAGCTGATTGTTATGCATTCCATTCAAGACGCCGGGCAGGCGACGCGGGCGACGCCCCCGTCCGGCGCGATGATTGACCATGTGTCGCGGTTTTTTGAGGCACGGTTTGCGACCCTTGAGAAGGCAGGTGTTGCGCGAGCCCGCCTGATCCTTGACCCGGGTATGGGCTTTTTTCTTGGGTCCACACCTGACCCTTCACTGGAAGTGCTGCGCAATCTGGCGCTGCTGAAAGAGCGATTTGGTGTGCCGGTGTTTGTTTCGGTATCACGCAAAAGCTTCCTGCGGGCTCTGAGCGGGGCTGACGTCAGAGGGGCAATGGCGCCAACGCTGGCCGCCGAGCTTTATGCCGCCTTGTCCGGAGCAGACATGATCCGCACCCACGAGCCCCAGCCCCTGGCTCAGGCATTGACGGTGTGGTCGGCTCTGGCCAATTAACCTTGTGCCAGGGCAGGGGCGCGCGTGCCGCCAATTCTGGTAAAGATCGGCAATAATTCGTTAACCCCTTGCCAGAGAAATCGGGCATATACTCCCGGCTCTGGGGACATTTAGCATGGGATGAAGGCGCACCAATGTCGCGTAAATATTTTGGTACTGATGGTATCCGGGGGACGGCGAACAGCACCGTCATGACGGCAGAAACCGCTCTGCGGGTCGGTATGGCTGCGGGCCGTGTGTTCACCCGTGGGGAGCATCGCCACCGGGTTGTGATCGGCAAGGACACGCGTCTGTCGGGCTATATGATTGAGAATGCGCTGGTGGCGGGTTTTACGTCAGTCGGCATGGATGTGTTTCAGTTCGGGCCCCTGCCGACCCCTGCCGTGGCCATGTTGACCCGCTCTATGCGCGCCGATCTGGGGGTGATGATTTCCGCCTCTCATAACTCCTTTGAAGATAACGGGATCAAACTTTTCGGTCCTGATGGTTACAAGCTTTCCGATCTGGTTGAACATGAGATCGAGCGTCGCATGGACAATGGGATCATGGACCACCTGGCCGCACCGGAGGATATCGGGCGCGCAAAACGTATTGAAGATGCGCAGGCTCGCTACATCGAATCCGTCAAACGGACCTTCCCCAAGCATTTGAGTCTCGAGGGGGTACGCATCGTTGTGGATTGTGCGCATGGTGCCGCCTACAAGGTGGCCCCTACAGCTCTGTGGGAATTGGGCGCTGAAGTGGTGAGCA
>CAZFHW010000122.1:0-8461 GCA_964518885.1 uncultured Parvibaculum sp.
TTTCAGGTTTCCTGAACTAACGAAAAAAGGCGCAGCCATAAGCTGCGCCTTCGTCCGTCCGAGCAATCTCGAATTAGACTTTTGGGTGCACCACCACAGGAAGATCCGTAATCCCCATGACAAAGGGAGAGCAAAGACGTTTGGGCTCTCCCACGACTTCAATCCGGTCAAAGCGCTTCAGAATCTCTTCCCAGAGAATGCGGACCTGCATTTCCCCAACACGGTTCCCCATACAACGGTGAATACCAAAGCCGAAGGACAGGTGCTGACGCGCCTTAGGGCGATCAATCAGAAATTCATCAGCACGATCGATCACCTCGCCATCGCGGTTGCCCGAGACGTACCACATGGCAACTCTTTCACCCTTCTTGATCGTCTTACCACCCAATTCCACATCCTCAAGTGCCGTCCGGCGCATAAACGCAAGCGGCGTCTGCCAGCGAATAATCTCTGACACCATGTTTGGAATAAGCGATGGGTCCGCTTTCAATTTAGCAAACTGCTCTGGGAACTGATGCAGTGCCAACACCCCCCCAGACATGGAATTCCGGGTTGTGTCGTTGCCGCCAACGATGAGCAATATGAGATTGCCCAACAACTCAAGCGGAGGCATATCCTTCATCGCTGGATTGTGAGCCATCAGAGAGATGAAGTCGTTGCGCGGTGGCAATTCCGCCCGTTCATTATAGAGACTAAGAAAATACTGCAGGCACTCAAAGAGAACAGCCTGACGCTCCTCTTGGGTCATCCCCATGTCATTATCTGGGCCAGCTGTCGAAACGTCAGACCAGTAGGTCAGCTTGCTGCGTTCCTCAAACGGAAAGTCGAAGAGCGTTGCAAGCATCTGCGTCGTGATTTCGATGGATACTTTTTCAACCCAGTTAAACGGTTCGCCAACCGGCAGGCTGTCGAGAACCTTGCCAACCCGTTCCCGGATCAAGGGCTCCAACTCAGCAACCGCTGGAGGAGACACGGCGGGCGTCACGGCCTTGCGCTGCACATCGTGCTTAGGCTGGTCCATGGCGATAAACATTTTGACTTGAAAGTCTTCTGGAATATCACCAAGGCCAATTGAGGGCTCAGACGAAAACTGCTTGTGGTTCGTGTCGACTGCAACAATGTCCTTGTACTTGGTGATAGACCAATAGGGACCGAACTCCTCGCTCACCGCGTAATGGACAGGATCTTCCTTGCGCAGGCGCTCGAACAGAGCCCAGTGTTTTTGGTCCTGAAAATAATGTCCTTGCGCAACATCAATCTCGTCCAACGGTATCGAATACGCATCGAACGTGCCGGTATTTTCCGGTTTTGTCGCAGCCTGGCTCATGTCTTTCCTCCGAGAATTGTCTGTTGCCAACAGCATAGCAACAAAAATGACGCTAGGGTCAACTTAATGGAGCGCTCAAAAACGGCAGAGTTTCACCACAAAAAGGAAAAATGCCGCCCGACAAACCGAGCGGCATTTCTAGCTTGGCATATTAAAACAACGGCCTTGAGAGAACAAATTGGGCAGTCATCAATCTTTTTTGGCGTGCAGCACAACTGGCAATTGTGTGATGCCCATCACGAAGTTTGAGAGCGGACGCTTGACCTCGCCAACAACTTCAATGCGATCAAACCGTTTCAGAGTTTCTTCCCAAAGAATACGCACCTGCATTTCACCAACCCGGTTGCCCATGCACCGATGAATACCGAAACCAAAGGACAAGTGTTGACGCGCTTTCGGGCGATCAATCAGGAACTCATTTGCCCGATCAATGACGGTTTCGTCGCGATTGCCGGAGACGTACCACATCGCAACCTTGTCGCCCTTTTTGATCGTCTTGCCACCCAATTCTACATCTTCCAAAGCCGTGCGGCGCATATAGCCCAGCGGCGTCTGCCAACGGATGATCTCGGCGACCATGTTCGGGATCAACGAAGGATCAGCTTTCAGTTTAGCAAACTGTTCTGGAAACTGGTGCAAGGCCAACACGCCACCGGACATGGAATTCCGGGTTGTGTCATTACCGCCAACGATGAGCAGCATGAGGTTCCCCATAAGCTCCATGGGATCCATGCTCTGCATGTCTGGATTGTGGGCCATCAAAGAAATGAAGTCGTTTCTGGGTGGCAGCGCCGCACGCTCCGTATACATTTTACCGAATGTTTCCAGACATTCATAAAGAGCTGCTCTTTGCCCATCCTCATCCAGACCCATTGTCTCTAACATTTCGGGACCGGCCGTGGTCACGTCAGACCAGTAGGTCAGCTTGCGACGGTCCTCAAACGGAAAGTCAAAAAGCGTCGCCAGCATCTGAGTGGTGATCTCAATAGAGACTTTATCGACCCAATCAAATGTTTCTCCAACCGGCAGGCTATCGAGCACTTTGCCAACGCGCTCGCGAATGAGCGGCTCAAGGTCGGCGACAGCTGGAGGGGACACAGCAGGCGTGACGGCCTTGCGTTGCACATCGTGCTTGGGTTGGTCCATCGCAATGAACATGGCCGGGGCAAAGTCTTCTTCCAGGTCAGCCAGGATGATGGTGGGCTCGGAAGAGAACTGCTTGTGGTTCGTGTCGACCGCAACGATGTCCTCGTATTTGGTGATCGACCAATAGGGACCGAATTCTTCATTCGTTGCAAAATGCACAGGGTCTTCTTTGCGCAACCGCTCAAACAGAGCCCAGTGCTGCTGGCTTTCATACAGATGAGGCTGCGCCATATCGATCTCATCAAGCGGTATCGAGTACGGATCAACCACCCCTGATGTCTCCCCAACAGATTGGCTCATTACATTCCTCCAGTTACGTCCCTCAACTGCCTTGAGGTGCTCATTTGCCCCAGACTCTACGTCGATAGTGACGCAAGCGTCAACTTTATAGATAGTATCTGCCAAGCCGGGATCAAGCCTAATTCCCCTACGTAAAAACGCCGCCCGGAAAACCGGACGGCGCTAAAAAGGCGTGCACTTTGGGGGAAGGAGGGAGCCCCCTGGAACGAAAAGTTCCTTAGTCTTTTTTCGGGTGCAAAACGACAGGCATATCCGTGATGCCCATCACAAAGCTGGAGTGCAAACGCTTGACTTCACCAACCACCTCAACACGGTCAAAGCGCTTCAGGATTTCTTCCCAGAGAATGCGGACCTGCATTTCACCCACACGGTTACCCATGCAACGATGAATGCCGAAGCCGAAGGACAGGTGCTGGCGTGCTCTTGGCCGGTCAATCAGAAATTCATTCGGGCGATCAATCACTGTTTCATCGCGGTTGCCCGACGCATACCACATGATGACTTTGTCGCCCTTTTTGATCGTCTTGCCGTTCATCTCCACATCTTCCAGGGCGGTGCGACGCATATAAGCAAGCGGCGTCTGCCAACGGATGATTTCCGAGACCATGTTCGGGATGATCGACGGGTCGGCCTTCAGCTTGGCGAATTCATCGGGATGATTGTGCAGAGCCAGCACGCCACCCGACATGGAATTCCGTGTCGTGTCATTGCCTCCAACGATCAGAAGGATCAGGTTCCCCAACAGGTTCATCGGGTCCATATCCTTCATCTCAGGATTGTGGGCCATGAGCGAGATGAAATCGTTCGTTGGCGGCAGCTCTGCGCGTTCGGCATACATGGCGCCGAAAACTTCCAGACATTCGTACAAAGCGGCGCGCTGCTCATCCGCATTGAGCCCCATTGTTTCCAGCGTCACAGGGTCAGCGGTGGCAACGTCCGACCAGAAAGTCAGCTTGCGACGGTCTTCAAACGGAAAGGCAAACAATGTCGCCAGCATCTGTGTCGTAATTTCGATGGAAACCTTGTCGACCCAGTTGAACGTTTCGCCGACAGGAAGGCTGTCGAGAACCTTGCCAACACGCTCGCGAATGAGCGGCTCAAGGTCGGCAAGAGCTGGTGGCGCAACCGCAGGCGTCACAGATTTACGCTGAACATCGTGCTTCGGCTGATCCATCGCAATGAAGGTTTCAGGCCGAAAGCTGTCATCTTCCTCATTCTCAATGGTGGTCAGGAAGATCGACGGCTCGGACGAGAACTGCTTGTGGTTGGTGTCCACCGCCACAATGTCTTTGTACCGGGTCACAGACCAAAAGCGTCCAAACACTTCGTTCTCGGTGAAATGGATCGGATCTTCTTTGCGAAGCCGTTCGAACAAGCCGAAATGCTGCTGATTCTGAAAATAGCTTGCGACCGACAGATCAATTTCGTCGAGCGGAATTGAATAGGGGTCGAATATCCCGGAATTTTCGGGTTTCACAGCAGCTTGGCTCATGTCTTTTCTCCAGTTTCGTCCCGCACGTCCCTCAGGGGACTTATTTTGCCGCGACACTACGTCGATCATGACACAAGCGTCAACTTTATCCATTTGGGGACAAATTGTGCATCTTCAATGGTAGGCCTCGACCTTTAACAAAACACCATATTCAGCCATTTTCTATTTTGCGCAGGGGCACGTTAGAAGCAAAGCCCCCACAATCACCCGTCCACCCGGTTGGAAAAAATGGTTATTTCGCGTCCAATTCATCTCCAGCCATCCGGATCAAACGGCCCTGGCCAACCAAAAACCTCGAGGTCGATAACCCCACTGGGACGCCAGGTCACACCTTCTTTGCGCAACAAATCCGCCTGAAGCGTTTCGCCCCCCCCTTCCGCCCGCGGGCTGATCTTTCCTTGCGCATTCACAACCCGGTGCCAGGGCACTTTCTTGATGCGCTTCCCATCAAGTTCCGCAAGCGCGTGCCCCACCTGTCGCGGCGAACATCCAATGATCCGCCCCAACTGCCCATATGTCGCCACCTGCCCTGCCGGAATATGGGCAACGAGTTCATAAAGCCGCGCATAATCCACCACCGCCCCCTCGGCTGCCAGTTACAAAAAGGACCCGCCAACCTCGGGCCTGAGGCTTTCAAAATAGAGACCCCGGACGAACAGGCGCAAGAACCAATCCGCATCTCCATTTAGCTGGACTGACCCAGCAAAAAAAGCCACCCAGTTTTTCAACTGGATGGCATAAGCGCTCAAATGTAGAGAGCACAGGGGGCCGACAACGAGGTTACCGGCGAAGAGCTAGCCCGCTTTGGGATGCAAACGCACCGGCAGCTCTGAATATCCCATAACAAAGTTGGACGTCACGCGAACCGGCTCCCCGACCAGTTCAACTTTTTCAAAACGTTTGAGGATTTCTTCCCAGAGGATTTTCAGTTGCATCTCCGCAAGACGGTTACCCATGCAACGGTGGATACCAAACCCAAAGGAAATATGGTGACGTGATCTTGGGCGATCAATGATGAAGTCGTTGGGCCGGTCAATGACCTCTTCATCCCGGTTGCCCGAGACATACCACATGACAACCTTGTCGCCCTTTTTGATCAGCTTGCCACCAAGTTCAACGTCTTCAGTCGCGTTGCGACGCATATGCGCAAGCGGGGTCTGCCAGCGAATGGTTTCAGAAACCATACTAGGGATCAGAGAGGGGTCAGCGCGCAGCTTGTCATATTCAGCCGGGTACTGATTCAAAGCAACGACACCGCCAGACATGGAATTACGCGTCGTGTCATTGCCACCCACGATCAGCAACATCAGGTTACCCAGATACTCCATGGGATCCATATCCTGCATATCAGGATGATGCGCCATCAACGAGATGAAATCATTTTTTCGGGGCTCTGCTTTGCGCTCTTGCCACAATTTGTCAAACTCTTCGAGACACTTGGTAAGCTCTTGTAGACGGAATTCTTCCGTCATCGAGTCATCACCCACTTGAGGACCCGACGCAGCGACATCCGACCAATAGGTCAGTTTTCTACGCTCCTCAAACGGGAAGTCAAACAAGGTCGCCAGCATCTGTGTTGTCAGCTCGATAGAAACAAGCTCAACCCAGTTGAACGTTTCGCCCAAAGGCAAACTGTCCAGCACGTTGCCGACCCGTTCACGTATGACAGGCTCAATTTCTGACAAAGCCATCGGCGCCACGGCCGGTGTCACCACTTTGCGTTGTACATCATGCTTGGGCTGGTCCATGGCAATAAACATGGGCGGTTGAAAATCCACCGCGTCGCCAATCACAATTTGGGGTTCCGATGAAAACTGTTTGTGGTGCGTATCGACATGAACAATGTCGTTGAATTTCGTGATCGACCAATACGGACCAAACTGTTTGGAATCACAAAAGTGAACGGGGTCTTCTTTCCGAAGCCGTTCGAAATAGGCCAGGTGGGCCTGCGCGGGATAAAGGTCTGCGCGCCCCATATCAATCTCTTCGAGAGGGATGGAATAGGGGTCTGGAATACCGGCGTCCGCCGGTTTGATGACTGCTTGGCTCATTTTCAGTTTCCTCCTGTGAGCGCTCAGTGCTGAGACGATGGTAAGCGAACGATAATCCCATCAAGGGCAGCACTTGCTTTGATCTGGCACGCAAGGCGACTGTTGGCTTCAATACCTTCAGCAAATTCGAGCATGCTATTTTCCATGTCGCTTTTCTCTCCGGTTTTGGAAAGCCAAGCGTCGTCGACAAAAACATGACAAGTGGCACACGCACAGGCGCCGCCACAATCACCGTCAATGCCAGGGATCATCTTCTCAATCGCCACTTCCATAAGCGAATGTCCCTCCTGCGCGTCAACATTGTGCGTCGTCCCATCATGCTCGATATAGATAATCTTGACCAATATCCTCCCCTTCCTCCTCCAACGGGCCAACCAGGTTCCCCCAATAATGCCCCTCAATTTATGCGTACCATAACTACGCAATTGGCATCATAGAAAGGAACCGGCGGGAGGTCAACCATCTGCTGTGGTGCGGCTGATGGCCGCCAATTGGTCCGTGCGGGGTCATACACGCACATTTATCGCGACGAACCGCCGTTCCTCGCACATACTTGCGGCAAACAGGGGTTTGGGGGAGGGAATACATGAGACGTCTCGGTGTCCAAGACACAGCATTTTTGCAGGCCGAAAGCATCGACTGCCCGATGCATATCGCCAGTGTTCAGATTTTTGATCTGCCGAAGAAATACAAGGAGCGACGAGATTTCTTTCCCAAATTGATGAAACGATTTGGCAACCTGGCCCCCTCGGCTCCCTTCAACCAGAAATTGCACTCTGACTGGAGCAAGTTGGAGGTCTGGCCAAGCTGGGTGGAAGACAAGAACGTCGATCTCGACTACCATGTACGCTTTATCGCGCTCCCGGCCCCGGGCAATATGAGCCAGCTCATGCGTCAGATCGAGCGTCTCCACGTGCCCCTGCTTGACCGGGCCCGCCCTCTTTGGGAGCTCTACTTCATCGACGGACTGGAGGGCAACCGAGCCGCAGTCTACTTCAAGACACATCACGCCATGATCGACGGTGTTGCTGGCATGTCGATGATCGCAAAAGCGCTATCGCCAACAAAGAGCACAAGTGGGGCTCTCGATCCGATATGGCGTCTTCCCGCCAGGAAGCAGCGCCCGACGCCAACCGAAACGCTTTTCAGCGCCTGGCGCCATCGCGCGGATGAAGCGCTCGCACAAATTGGGTCCTTGCAGCAATTAACAGGGAGCTTCTTGCGCAAAGAACTCGCACAACTTGCAAAAGGACATCTGCCTTCTTTTGGTCTCTCAAAAGCACCCAAAACCCCGTTCAACGTACCCATCGCCCGGCATCGCCATCTGGAAGTTTTTTCAATTCCCCTCAGTCGCACGAAGGAAATCGCGAAGGATTATGGCGCAACTGTAAACGACGTTGTGCTTGCAATCAGCGGCGGTGCGATACGCCGCTACCTTGCCGACATTGATGCGCTCCCCGAAAAACCAGTTCTCGCGAACTGCCCGGTTTCGGTTCGCGCGGCAAACGCCGAACAGGCCGGCAACAACATATCTCTGTTTGTCGCCACCTTGGCGTCAGACATCGCCGATCCTGTGGAGCGCTTGCGCACAATTTCTGCCTGGGCCACCCGTGAAAAGAAAAAAATCAGCGAGATGAGTGCAGCCGCTGCACAAAATTACGCAACCATCTTCGGACTGTCTGCCGTTTTGCCTCAACTGGTGGGCGCGGGTGACATTGCCATGCCTCCGGCCAATGTTGTGGTCTCCAACGTACCCGGCCCACGAGAGGCTCTTTATCTTGGGGATGCCAAACTAGCGGCCATCTTTCCGGTTTCCGTCGTGATTGACTATCAGGGGTTCAATATTACGGTCCTGTCCCGCGAAGACAGTCTCGATTTCGGTCTGATCGCCGCACACGAGGCCGTGCACGACCTCAGCAAAATCGCGACCTATATGGTTGACGCCTTTGGCGAACTTGATGCTGCATCCAGCGCCCTGCTGGACGCAGACGTCGCCCGCATCACCGCACGTGTTAAGTCGCGCAGAAAAACCACCGCAAAGGCTGGGGCAACGACCACGCGCAAAAAACCAGCTGCCAAAGCGAAAGCAACCCCGTCAAAAGCACCGACAAAACGAAAAAGCAGCAAGGCACCCAAATAGTCCCC
>CAZFHW010000123.1:0-8453 GCA_964518885.1 uncultured Parvibaculum sp.
ACGAAACTTCCCCAGTCCCCGGCTTGCGCCAGGTAGGTGTCGTAGCCCAGCACTTTGGTCATCAGATCGTGCCAGAGATCAGCTATCACTGCCGGGCCAACAGGCTGTCGCGGCAGTGATGAAAAACCGTAGCCGATCAGAGAGGGAACGATGACATCAAAGGCGGGGCCGCTCCGTCCGTGATTTTCCGGGTGGGCCAGCCGATCGACGACATCCAGGAATTCGCGAAATGTTGACGGCCAGCCGTGGGTCATGATGAGGGGCGTGGCGTTGTCGCCAGACCCCTTTTCATAGACAAAGTGGATTTCGTGATCCTGATCGTTACTGTCGGTCAGATTGGTTTTGAATTGAGGGAATGAGTTCAGCCAGGCTTCCTGCTGGCGCCAATCAAAATCGTCCCGCCAATAGGAAATCAACCTCTCCATATAGGAGAGATTGCTGCCGTACGCCCAATGCTCGTTGCCGTCCGGCTCGTTGGGGAACCTTGTTTGCTCAAGGCGATGTTTCAGATCTTCAATTTCGTGATCGGGAACATGGATCTTAAACGGATCAGCGGGGATGGTGGGCCGGGTCATGACCTATCCTTTTACCTGAGCAGCGAATGCAACAACATCGTCGGCAAAGAGTGGACCTGTTTCGAGGGCGGCAAAGTGGCCGCCTTTTTCGAACTCGGTCCAGCGGGTGACATTGTAGCCCTTCTCGACCATGGTTCGGGGAGGGAAGGGGATGAACTCCTTGGGGAAACAGGCGATTGCGGTGGGGACTTCGACCTTTGTTCCCGGTGCCATATCTGTTCCGCCTTCCTCGAACATGCCTCGGTAGAACCAGGTGGAGGTGTTGAAGGTGGCCGTCACCAGATAGATCATGATGTTGGAGAGCAGCTGGTCTTTTGTGTAGGCATTCTCAATATGTTCGGTGCCGTCCGATCCGCGCGTGTCTGTCCAGCTGTTGAATTTTTCCGTTATCCAGGCGGCCACGCCCACCGGGCTGTCCATCATGGCGTAGGAGAGGGATTGTGGTTTGGTCATCTGCAGGCGCAGGTAAGCGCCTTCCATTTCGAAATTAAAGGCGGCTGCCTGACCCCACGTCTGTTCCTCAGGGGTTTCCGGCGCCACGCCGCTTGGGCGGGCTCCCCACATATTGAGATGCACGGCTTTGCAGCCCCCTCCCACATTGAGCCCATGATTGCAGGCAAGAAAGCCCGACACGACCGAGCCCCAGTCGCCGCCCTGGGCGATGTAGGTGTCATACCCTAAGGTTTCGCGCATCAGCTTGTCCCACAGCTCAGCCGTTCGTTTTGGTCCCAGCGGTTTTTTAGGTTTGCCGGAAAACCCGTAGCCCGGAAGCGAGGGGATGATGAGGGTCAGGCCGTCTTCTTCCTTGCCGCCATGTTTTTCCGGGTGGGCGAGGTGATCAATGACATCCAGAAACTCGTAGACCGAGCCCGGCCACCCATGGGTTAGAATGATGGGTTGCGGCGCGCTGCCAGACCCTTTGACGTGGTAGAAATGTATTTCCTGGCCGTCGACGATCGCCTTGAACTGGGGGTGGGCATTCAATTTTTTCTCGGCAGCGCGCCAGTCGAATGAACTTGTCCAGTAAGAACAGAGCTCTTTCATGTAATCCATGTCGGCCCCATAGGCCCACCTGTCAGCGCCAGCCTCAATCTCTGGCATTTCGTGCCAGTCATAGGCGCGCACCTTCGCCAGGATGGCATCGATGGTGGATGGATCGATTTCGACTTTGAAAGGGGTGGGGGCTGCCATCGTGTTGTCTCCGTGTTTTTGTTGAGGTCATTATGGCAGCCAAGCGTTGGGGTGCAACCGCACGCGCCCGTGCGCTTTTGTTTGCTGCCAGCCTTCAGCCCCGCTAGGCTGAGCAGCAACGACACATTGCATTACATTTTTGGGGGAAATATGGCTGCTGAAACGGAGACAGAGGTGGCTGACGGGGTCATTACCGGGCATGGTGGCTTCACCATGACAAAAAAATACCGGCGGTATGCGCTGGGTGTTTTGCTGCTTGGCTATATTTCCAGTTATGTCGACCGGCAGATCATGGGAGTGGTGCTGCCCGCTATCAAAGCTGAGTTTCTTCTGGCGGACTGGCAGTTGGGCTTTCTGTCTGGCATTGCCTTCGCGATTTTCTATGCCACGCTTGGGCTGCCGATCGCATTTATGGCGGACCGCTCAAGTCGACGTAACATCATCGCGGCGGCAATTGGTGTGTGGAGTGTGATGACGGCCGCCTGTGCGTTTGTGACCGGTTTTGGGACGCTGGCGCTTGCCCGTATTGGCGTTGGTGTTGGGGAGGCAGGCTCCAGCCCCCCCTCTCATTCGATGATTGCAGATCTCTATCCACCGGAGGAACGCAACGGTGCGCTGGCTGTCTATGCGCTCGGTGTTTATCTTGGAACCATGATCGCCTTTGGCGTCGGTGCCTTCGTGGTTGACCAATATGGCTGGCGCTCGGCATTTCTGCTTGTGGGGCTGCCGGGCCTTGCCATTGCAGCGCTGGTGCGGTTTACATTGGTGGAACCACCGCGCGGTTTTTCGGAAGGAAAGCCTGCCCCGGAAGCCAAGTCTATTGATTGGAGCGAATTCCGTGAGCAGGTCTCAGATGGCTTTCGCCACATCTGGTCTGATCGGGTGTCGTTTCACACGATTATGGGCGTGACGCTGATTTCCTTTGTGGGGTATGGCGGGGCGGTCTGGGGTTATTCCTTCTTTATGCGCAGCTTCAAAATGAGCCAGGAGGAGACAGGCATATTCCTTGCTTTGACGGTGGGTATTTTTGGCGCAACCGGCGCCATTCTAGGGGGCAAATTGGCCGACTGGCTGGGTGCCAAGGATGTTCGCTGGAGTTCCTGGGTTGTTGCTTGTGCGAAAGTGGCCGCAGCCCCTTTGATTGCCGTCTTCTTTCTGGTCGATAAGGAAATCGCTCTGTGGGTCTATGTGCCGGTGACGATACTGGGTGCCTTTTACTTAGGACCGAGTTTTGCAACGATCCAAAGTCGTGCGCCCCTGCACATGCGCACCATTATTTCTTCCATCATGCTGTTTATCCTCAATATCGTTGGGCTTGGCTTTGGCCCGCAACTGGTGGGTATCTTGAGTGATCTGCTGGAGCCGACGTACGGGATTGAATCTCTTCGGTATGCGCTGTTGTTTACAAGCGTGATCAGTCTGTGGGGCGCCTATCACTACTACCTTGCGGGTCGTGCAATGGGAGAAGAAGCAAAAGCCAAAGCGCAGGCATGAGTGACCTCATTCTTTATGGACCGGCTTACAGCGTCTACACGCGCATTGTGCGGGCGGTTCTGGAAGAAAAAGGGCTGACGTACCGGCTGGAAGAGGTTGATTTTATTTCGTCCGGCATGCCCGTCGCACAGAAGGAACGGCATCCATTCGGTGTCGTTCCTGTCTTGGCGCATGACGGAGAAATGTTCTCTGAGACCGCGGCGATCACCAGCTATCTCGATGAGATATTCCCCGAACTGTCTCTTCGCCCGTCAAAGCCGTCTGAGCGTGCCCATGTGGCTGCCACGATCTCGGTTCTTGACCAATATCTCTGGCCCGACATTCGCGAACTGGTGACCCAGGCTCTCATTGCGCCTATCGCAGGGGGATGGCCCGACGATCTGGTGGTGGCGCGTATGGTGAAGCGTTTGACGGGGTCTCTTGCAATCCTTGAGGCCCGTTTTGTTGAGACAGGGCTGCTTGGTGGCGCGCGCCTTTCTCTGGCCGATCTCCATGCAGGGCCGATGATCGCCTATCTGGCAGAGACGGTAGAGGGCCAGGTGCTTCTCAAGGAGCGGGCCCGCCTGTCTGCATGGTGGAGCAAAATCAAGCAGCTGCCTTCCCTCACCGCGACGCAGTTTGAGCTAATGGATTATCCCTGGGCACGGCGCGAAACGGAGTAGGTTCTGGCGAGCTTCACCAGAACCTACTTTCGTCATTTCGTTTAGGTCAGTGCGCCGTGGCAATGCTTGTATTTTTTGCCGGAGCCGCAAGGGCAGGGCGCGTTGCGAGAGATTTTTCCCCAGGTTGATGGATCGTTGGGGTTCATCGCAATTTCTGCCGGACGATTGCGAACGGGCCGTGGACGTTCTGCCAAAGCGACATCGCCGTCGGCTGCCATTTCATCGCGGCCGGTCTGTGGATCGAGGTGATGGGCCTGCATTTCGGGCAGGCGCTGCTCTTCGAGGGCTGGCGGTTCAGCTGCGAACTGAACATGCATCAGCTGCCGTGTCACGTCTTCGCGCAGGCGCGTAAGCAGGCTTTCAAAAAGTGTGAAGGCCTCTGTTTTGTATTCGTTCAGCGGATCGCGCTGTGCATAGCCGCGCAAGCCGACCGATTGGCGCAAATGATCCAGCATCTGAAGATGGTCGCGCCAGCGCTGGTCGATGGTCTGTAGCAGAACAGCTTTTTCCACACGGCGGAAGGTGTCTGATCCAACCTCAGCCACTTTCTTGGCGATGCTCACGTCAGTGGCCTGGTAAATGCGGTCGAGGATTTCCTCGTTGGCGATGCCTTCTTCTTCGGCCCATTCGTCCACTGGCAAATCCAGCCCAAACACCCGGGCGACCTCTTCCTTCAGGCCGTCTGTATCCCACTGTTCCGCGTAAGCTTTCTCGGGCACGTGGCTTGAGACCAGATCGTCGATGCACTGATGGCGCATGTCTTTAACGTCTTCAGACACGTCTTCGGCGCGGATCAGGTCAATCCGCTGCTCGAAGATCGCCTTGCGCTGGTCGTTCATCACATTGTCGAACTTCAGCAGGTTTTTCCGAATGTCGAAATTGCGCGCTTCGACTTTCTGTTGTGCTTTCTCAAGCGCTTTGTTGATCCACGGGTGGATAATGGCCTCACCATCTTCCAGGCCGAGCTTTTGCAACATGCCATCCATGCGATCAGTGCCAAAAATCCGCATTAGATCGTCTTCAAGGCTCAGGTAGAACTTGGAGCGGCCAGGGTCTCCCTGACGACCGGCACGTCCGCGCAACTGATTGTCGATGCGGCGGCTTTCGTGGCGCTCGGTACCGATGATATAAAGACCACCAGCCTCCAGGGCTCGCTGTCTCTTGGTTTCAATGTCTGTTTCAATGTCAGCGGTTCTTTTTGCGCGCTCGGTTTCACTCAAACTTTCGTCCAGCTCTTCTTCGAGGCGCATGTCCAGATTGCCGCCCAACTGAATGTCGGTGCCACGACCGGCCATGTTGGTGGCGATGGTCACAGCGCCAGGGACACCGGCTTGCGCAATGATGTGAGCTTCTTGTTCGTGATAGCGAGCGTTCAGGACGGAGTGCTTCACCTTTTTCTTTTTCAGAAGCGCGGCAAGCAGTTCTGATTTCTCGATCGAAGTTGTGCCGACCAGAACGGGCTGACCGCGTTTGGCACAATCTTCCAGCTCCAGAATGATCGCATCGTATTTTTCCTCATTGGTCCGATAGACCTCGTCGTCTTCGTCCAAGCGGGCGATGTCGACATTGGTTGGAATCTCAAATACTTCGAGCCCGTAAATGTCCATGAACTCGTCGGCCTCGGTGAGAGCCGTGCCAGTCATGCCAGACAGTTTCTCGTAGAGACGGAAATAGTTCTGGAATGTCACTGACGCCAAGGTCTGGTTTTCAGGCTGGATCGGAACCTGCTCTTTGGCTTCAAGTGCCTGGTGCAGGCCTTCTGAATAGCGGCGCCCTTCCATCATGCGGCCGGTGAATTCGTCAATAATGACGACCTTGCCTGCCTTGACGATGTAGTCCTTGTCCTTCTGGAAAAGTTTGTATGCTTTGAGCGCGCAGTTTACGTGATGAACGAGGGAGATGTTCTCGATGTCGTAGAGCGTCCCTTCATCCATGATACCGGCGGCGCGGAAGATCTCTTCCACATGCTCGTTGCCCTCTTCCGTTAGGTTGACGGTGCGGGTTTTCTCGTCGAGATCGTAATCTGCCTCCACGAGGTCTGGAATGGTTTTGTCGACCGTAATATATAGCTCGGAATTGTCTTCCAGCGGTCCGGAGATGATGAGCGGTGTTCGGGCTTCATCAACCAGGATGGAGTCCACTTCGTCGACAATGGCAAAGTTGTGGCTGCGTTGAACCATGGCGTCCAACTGGTACTTCATGTTGTCGCGCAGATAGTCAAAGCCGAGCTCGTTGTTGGTGGCATAGGTGACGTCGGCGGCATAGGCGGCACGGCGTTCTTCATCGGTCATGCCATGCAGGATGCAGCCGGTTGTCAGCCCAAGGGTTTCGTAGATTTGTCCCATCCAGGCAGCATCGCGCTGGGCGAGGTAATCGTTCACGGTGACGATGTGAACGCCCTTGCCGGGGATGGCGTTCAGATAGGCGGCAAGCGTCGACACAAGGGTCTTGCCCTCGCCGGTTTTCATTTCCGAAATTTGGCCTTTGTGCAGGACCAGTCCACCGATCAACTGCACATCATAGTGGCGCTGGCCGAGTGCGCGCTTGGCGCCTTCGCGCACAGTCGCAAATGCTTCCGGCAACAGATCGTCCAGGGTTTCCCCCGCCTCATAGCGTGACCGGAATTCTGCCACCTTGCCGCGCAACGCGTCGTCGGAAAGGGTTTCCATGTCCGCTTCGAGGGCGTTGATGGCGCTAATCGGGCCGGATATGGCCTTTATCTTGCGGTCGTTGCTGGAGCCAAAGATCCGCTTGGCAAGTGAGCCCAAGCTAGCCATTAGGTCTGTCACCTTGTTGGGGCACGCAGGAGGGGGCTGTCCCCTCGTCTGTTTGGCCCGGTTTTGTCTTGCCTTTTGTGGCACACCGCTGGTAAGCGGGCGCCACATTGGGCACAAATGATGTAAGGGGGGGCTTGGGTCTTGTCAACGTTTGGTCCGTACTCCTCTTCCTGCCACAATAATCGTTAATACCTTGCATTCATTGCGAATTCTTTAGGTGCACACTCTTGTGTGCGCTGATGTGAGCCATCAGTATGCCCCCTCACCTGAAGACCGGATGAACCGGGCTTCGCTGCTGCGTTCAAGGTTACTTTTATGCTTTTTTCGATGATCCCTTTTTCCGGTGAGCGGCTGATCCGAGCCTTCTCAGCGGCCTCTTTTGCAGTGGTCTTTGCTGGGGCTCTGTTGCTCCTGTCGCCTTCTTCCAGGGCTGAGGAGGTCGGCGCTAACGGGGACGATGGGGTTGTTGCCCGCGTAAACGGTACAGAAATACGTTTTTCTGACCTGCTGCTGGCGGAAGAGGAAAGTGGCGAGGTTCTGGCTAGCGTGCCAGAGGAAGTCAGGTTTGAGTATCTGCTTAGCCTCCTGATCGACCGGGTTATTGTTTCAAACCAGGCACGTGACAAGGGGCTGGGCGATGATCCAGAGGTTCAGCGCCGTATTGCCTTTTATGAGAGTAAAGCATTGCGGGACGTGTACTGGACGCAAATGCTAGCGGCACGGATCACCGATGAGGCGGCGCAGGCGTTCTATGACGAACAGGTCGCTGCGGTTGAGCCCCGCGAAGAAATTCATGCGCGCCATATTCTTGTGGCGACGGAGGAAGAAGCACAAGCGATTGTGGATGATCTCGCCGGAGGAGCCGATTTCGACACGCTGGCCCGTGAAAAATCGACTGGTCCCAGTGGGGAGGAAGGCGGCGATCTTGGATATTTTGCCGCTGGAACCATGGTTGAAGAGTTCAATGATGCGGCCTTTGCCCTTCAGGCGGGGGATATTTCGGCGCCAGTGAAGACAAAATTCGGTTGGCACGTCATCAAAATTGAGGATCGCCGGCTTCAGGAAGTCCCCGCATTTGATCTGGTTCGCGATCAGGTGGTGTCGGCTCTGGCGCAAGAAGAAGGGCGCAAATTGATGGAAGAATTGCGTGAAAGTGCTGCCATCGAAATTGTGGGTGCTGACGGCGCGACCAGCCGTCCCACCATGGCGCCCCCGGAATAGGGCGTAGACGTTTTTGACTGGTTGCAGGGCCGTTTTGCAGGGCCGTTGGAATTTTCGCGTCCACAAGGCAAAATAATTATGGCAAAGCGGCCCGCAGAAAACCCATCGCGTACGCTCGCAAAGGACCAATCCGGCACCAAGGCGCGAACGGGCACTGAGAAAAGCAAAACTGAGATGACGCAGAAGAAAGCGCGGAGCAAAATGATTGGTTCGGCGGTGTCGCCGCTCGCGCCCAAGAGCTTTCCCGAGATGTCGTCCATGGGCGGCGTTCAATTGGCCACAATCAATAGTGGTACGAAGTACAAAGACCGGGATGATCTGCTGGTGGTCCGACTTGCCGAGGGAACACAAGTCGGAGGTGTTTTTACCACTTCAAAGACTGCTGCTGACCCTGTTCTGTGGTGTCGACGTAATCTGGAAGGCGGGGCGGCACGTGCGCTGGTTGTGAACGCGGGCAATGCGAATGCGTTTACCGGACAATCTGGATTGGCGACGGTGAGAAAGACAGCCGCGGCAGCCGCTGCGATTGCCGG
>CAZFHW010000124.1:0-8370 GCA_964518885.1 uncultured Parvibaculum sp.
TGTTCAATGTCCTGGCTCACGCCGATTTTGGTGAGTTTTCCCTTCAGGGCGCCCGTGTCCTTGATCTCTTCGCGGGCACGGGGGCGCTTGGCCTGGAAGCCCTGTCCCGAGGCGGCAGTTTTGCGCTGTTTGTGGATGATGATGCCACCTCACGGGGACTGATCCGAACAAATGCGGAAACCCTGGGTCTGACCGGACGCACCAAAATCTATCGCCGGGATGCAACCAGGCTGGGGCCCCGCGCCGCCAGCGCTGGCCCCGCATTTGATCTGGTGTTTATCGATCCGCCTTATGGCAAAGGATTTGGCGAACGGGCCCTGGCTGATCTGCTTGCGGGCGACTGGCTTTGTCCCCACGCGCTTGTGGTGCTGGAAGAAGACAAGAGCGTCGATGTGCCGGTGCCGCCAGGATTTGTTGAGTTGGACCGGCGCAACTACGCGACAACTCAGGTCATCATCATGACCCTTGCTAAGTAAGCCCGTAGGGTTGTTCTAACGTCGGCCAAACAGCCGCTCAATATCTGCAAGTTTCAGCTCGACATAAGTTGGTCGGCCGTGATTGCACTGGCCGGAATGGGGCGTCACTTCCATCTCCCGCAACAGAGCATTCATTTCTTCTGCATTGAGGCGCCGCCCGGCTCGCACTGAGCCATGACACGCGATGGTGCTGCACACTTCTTCCAGCCGCTCCTTCAGCGACAGGGCCTCATCCATTTCGACGAGATCATCAGCCAGGTCCCGAACCAGCCCCGCTACATTCAGCTTGCCCAACAAGGCAGGCGTTTCTCGAACGACCACCGCGCCCTCACCGAACTTCTCCAAAACGAATCCAAGTTCTGCCAATTCATCGGCGCGGCGCGACAGGCGCTCCGCAGCATCACCATCCAGCTCCACCACTTCCGGGATAAGCAGCATCTGGCGCGTCAGGCCGTTTGTCGCAATCGCTTTTTTCATACGCTCATAGACAAGCCGTTCGTGGGCAGCGTGCTGATCGACAATCACAATGCCGTCTGCGGTCTGGGCGATAATATAAGTTTCGTGCACCTGCCCGCGCGCAATCCCCAGCGGTTGATTGGAAATATCGGGCGCCGCTGCACTTTCGGGTTCGACCCGTCCGCTCGCCCCGAATTCACCCGACCAGATCTGCTGTGGCGCGCCTTGATCATGGGGTCTTTGCGCTGCGGCATGGGCTTGCAGTGCCGAAGGCGGGGCCCAGTCTCTGCCACCATCCTGCCAACCGGCCTGACTGTTCTGACCTGCCCCTTCGGGTTGCAAGGCGCCCAGAGCCGTCTCTGCCACGGTTGTTGAGGCCCTGTGCCCGGCAGCGCCAAGGGCCTGGCGCAAGGCGCCCACGATCAGCCCACGCACAAGCCCAGCGTCGCGAAAGCGCACTTCTGTTTTGGCCGGATGCACATTCACATCTACCTGAGCCGCATCAATCTCAAGAAACAGTGCCACAACGGGATGTCGCCCCCGCGCCAGGAAATCCATATAGGCGCCGCGAACCGCTCCCGTCAGCAACTTGTCGCGCACCGGGCGTCCGTTCACAAACAGATATTGATACTGCGCGGTTCCCCGGTTGAATGTCGGCAGACCTGCATAGCCGGTCAGGCGAACACCCTCGCGCCCGGCCTCAACCCTTAGCGCGTTAGCCGCGAAATCAGACCCCATAATGGCTGACAGCCGCGCCAACCTTGCCTCAAACAGATCACCATGCGCCGGTGTCAGGCGCAGCATGTTTCGCTCTCCGCTGGTGAGCGAGAATCCCACACCTTCGTGTGCCATCGCCAATCGTTTCACGACATCGGAAACGGCCTGGGTTTCAGCGCCATCTGATTTCAAAAACTTGAGACGGGCGGGCGTTGCATAAAAGAGATCGCGCACCTCAATGCGGGTGCCTGCCTGCCCGGCTGCAGGTTCTACAGGCCCGAGCTTTCCCCCCTCAACAGACAGGTGCGACGCGGTCTCCGCCGTCTTCTCTCGGGTGGTCAGACTGAGGCGTGCCACAGCGCCGATGGAAGGAAGTGCCTCCCCCCGGAAACCCAGCGTCTCAATGTCCTGCAGATTTTCGCGCCCGTCTTCCGCCTGCTTGAGTTTGGATGTCGCGTGACGTTCCACAGCAACCAGCACATCGTCAGCACTCATGCCGCAGCCGTCGTCACTGATCCGGATCAGATCACGCCCTCCCCCGACGACCACGATATCAATTTGGGAGGCACCTGCGTCAATCGCGTTTTCGACCAGTTCCTTGACCACACTGGCAGGCCGCTCCACCACCTCGCCAGCGGCGATGCGATTGATCGTTCCCTCGCTCAGTCGGCGAATGCGGTTCACTCAGGCCTCCGGGTTCACTTATCGCTCAGCAACGCGCCAGATAGGCCCGTGCCAAGTCTTTTCCTTCTTCCACCGCCGGCTGATCGTAAGGATTTACCCTAATCAGATCGGCGACAAGAATCGTCTCCAGCATAAAGTGCATCAGGAGGGCGCCCAAATTCTTTTCATCCAGCTCCGGAAGCCGAAGTTCCCTGACCGGGCGGCCATTTTTGGCCAAAGTCTCAATTGTGGCACGCTGCTCTACTTCCAGCAGGTCCCCCATGGTTTTGCCGGCAAAAGCCCCCAAAGACCCTTTTGTAAAAGCGGGATCTGGCACCTGCCCTTCCCCGGCAACATCGCGTGTGACGATGGTGTGCAGCTTGTCGTTGGGGCCTGCGAGGTAGAGTTGCAACTGGCTGTGCTGATCGACGGGTCCAACTCCTGCCAACGGGGTCAGCCCTTTTCCATCTTTTCCGAGGCTTTCCCCCCAGAGCTGGCGAAACCACAGACCCATCCTTTGCAGCCTGTCGTCGTAGACGGTAAGCGCGCTCATCCCAACGCCACGCTCTTCAAGCAGGCCGACTGTTACCGCAGCACAGGTAATGGGAGGTGCCGTAGGGTCAGAAAACGTCGTGGAGATCGTCTGCGCCGCGCCCTCGCGCAAGGCCACAGGATCAAGCCCGAGGATAAGTGCTGGCAACAGGCCAGTATTGCTCAAGACCCCAAAACGCCCCCCCAAATCCCCATGCGGCAACACGGAAAAACCCCGGTCTTCGGCGACCGTTGAGAGCGGGTTTTGAGTACCTGGCGTGGTCAGAACACCAAAATGGTGCTTCATAGTTTTTCCGCCGCCAGCTTTTTTGATCGCCGTCATGGCAGCCAACATCTGAGATAGCGGCTCGGCTGTACTGCCTGATTTGGAAATCACCAAAAACCGGGTCGTCCTCAAATCACAGGTGGCCAGTAACCGGTCGAAGGTGAGCGCATCCAGATTTTCGGGCATGTGTACTCTGGGGTGCCCCTCCCGAGGCAGATAGCCCGGAAGCCCCCAGCCGGTCAGTTGCGCAAGGGTCTGCGCCCCCAGGCTCGAGCCCCCAATGCCGAGAATGATCAGATCAGAGGTGTCTTTGCAGAGATTGTCAGCGAAGCCCCGCATCACGGTGATGTCTTCGCGCTCCCCCATCAGTTTGGTGAGCACAAAATCACCCGCTTCGTGGCGGTCTTTCAGGCGTGATGCCGCACGGGCAGCCCGCGTTAGTGCCGCCTCATATCCTCGTTGGGACAGGCCGCCACTGCCGATCGTCGCCTCTAAAGATCGACTAATGTTACACGCATACATGGATTGATCCGCCGGAAAGCCCCTAAGAAAACTGACCCTATCCAAAATGGGCTACTGAAACCACCTGTCTCCTTCACTGTGCTTCAGTGGCGGTCAATCCCTGTGGCTGCCCCACGACGGTCACGATCAAATTGTCCGGGGTAAAAAGGCGGGCCGCGACACGTTGGATGTCTTCCAGGGTCACGGCTTCGATCAGGGCGTTGCGACGCGAGATGTAGTCAATCCCCAGATCATTTTGCCAGATGGCAACAAGCTGTCCCGAGATTTTGTCGTTTGTGTCAAACCGCAAGGGATAGGACCCCGTTAGATAGGTCTTCGCATCCCTCAGTTCCTGCTCAGTCACGCCATCTTCTGCAAGCCTGGCAAGCTCGGCGCGGATCACGTCAAGCGTTTCAGCTACACGCGAATTTTCTGACGCTACCCGTCCAAGGAATAGGGACGCATGCTTCAAAGGATAGAGATAGGTTGCCACGGAATAAGCAAGGCCGCGCTTTTCACGCACCTCCATCATGAGCCTTGAGGAAAAACCGCCGCCGCCCAAAATATAGTTCATCACGTAGGCGGGGACGAAATCCTCATCTGCCCGCGCAATCCCCTCATGACCAAAGAGAACAATGCTCTGGGGCATCTCACGTTCGATAATCTCCAGGTGCGCTGCCGGCGTGACGTCCGCTCCTGCGACTTCTGGTAATTTCGACGTTTGTGAAAGCGCACCAAAGGTTTCGTCGAGCAGTCGCTTCAATGTCTCAGCATCAATGTCTCCGACGACTGCAATTTTCAAATTGTCCCGCGCCATCAAATCTCGCTGATGAACCGCAAGCGCATCCCGTGTAAGGCCTGCAACAGTCTCCAGTGTGCCCTTTGAAGGCCGTGTATATCCATGTCCCGGGACTGCCAGATTGTACCAGGCATCAGAAACCATGCGATCCGGACTTTCAGCATCGCGCGTGATCGCCACTTCCAATTGACGACGGACACGTTCCACAGCTTCCGTGTCGAACCGGGGTAACGTCACCGCCAACCTCATCAATTCAAACGCTGCGTCACGATTTTCGCTCAAAGTCTTGAAGCTCAGAGACAATGTGTCATGGCTTGCCCGAAACGACAGGCCAACGGCGAGGCGCTCAAGTTCGCCCTGAAATGCCTGACTGTCCATATCCCCCGCGCCTTCGTCCAGTAAGGCGGCCATCATGAAAGCAAGCCCTTCACTTCCTGCCGGATCCTGCAGGGCACCGCCTTCCCAGGCCGCATCAAGGACGATCATGGGAAGTGAATGTTCCTCCACCAGCCAGGCCGTGATCCCCCCTGGGCTGGTGACTTCTTGTATCTCTATCGCTGCATTGGCTGACTGGAGCGCCAAAACACTCCCCAAAATCGCCGCAAACGCGCCGTGTGCGAACCGCATCAACATCAAATATCTCCCGCAGGCTTGAGAATGCCGGTTACGGACCGGTTCATATCGAGATAGGTCTTGGCTGCCGCCATGACGTCTTCCGGTGTCACTTTTCGCAGTCGATCCGGCCATTCCAGAACATCCGTCACGGTTCCCCCGGTGGCAAGCACCACCCCATAGATGCGCGCCATTTCTTCCTGGCTATCGCGGGCATAGATCGCCTCGGCGATCAGCAATCTAGTGGCATGGTCCACGTCGTCCTGGGTCACACCACTAGTCAAAAAGACAGCAAGCTCTGCATCCAGCGCCGCCTCGACTTCCGCAATGCTTTGGCCAGGTGCCGGCACTGCATAAACACCAAAAGTGCCATCGTCCAATGTAGCCCCTGAATACCAACTCCCGGCACTTGCTGCGATCTGCTGCTCGACCACCATGCTGCGATACATGCGGCTGGTGGCACTGCCCCCCAGAATTGTTGCCAGCACCTCCATTGCCTGCGCGTCACGCCCTGGGGCATTGAGGTAACCCGGAACACGATAAAGGCGCCGGAGGGTGGATTGCTGAACCCGTTCATCTGCATGTTCCACACGAAGCGGCTCTGTGGGGGCATCCGATGTTTCCCTCACCCGCGCCGGAGGCTCCGCACGTCTTTCTATCGATCCATAGTATTTTTCCGCCAGAGGGCGCAGTTCCGCCGCTGAGATATCCCCGGCAACAACCAGGGTGGCATTGTTGGGTGTGTAGAACCGGTCATAATAGGTAATCGCGTTCTCTGTCGTGAGAAGGGCAATCTCGTCGGCCCAGCCGATAACCGGCGTGCCGTAAGGATGCACCGGGTACAAAATCTGGTTGATCTTCTCCGACAGGATCGAGTTGGGATTGTTATCGATACGCATCCGCCGCTCTTCGAGCACAACATCTCGCTCTGGCAATACTTCGGCATCTGTCAGAACCAGATTTTCCATGCGGTCCGCTTCCATCTCCATGACGATCGGCAGCCTGTCGATGGCCACGCGCTGGAAATAGGCGGTGTAATCTGAGGAGGTGAAAGCATTGTCCTGTCCCCCATTGCGGGCAACAATGCGTGACAGCTCACCGGGGGGAATTGTTTCAGTTCCTTTGAACATGAGATGCTCAAGGAAATGGGCAATGCCAGACATGCCTTCGGGCTCGTCTGCGGCGCCAACCCTGTACCAGACCATATGCGTGACAACGGGGGCGCGGCGATCCGGGATCACCACCACACTCATTCCGTTGGCGAGCTCGAATGTTTCTGGCGCACCTGGGCCCTCTCCATGAATAACAGGATCTGTGCTGAGTGCTGCGGCCTCATCGCCTTCATCGGAGCAAGCAGCAATAACCAGCATCGAAGAAAGCGCCGCACCGAGTGCAAGCTTCTGCAAAACAGATAAGGGTAGTCTCATGAAAGGCGTACCTCGGTTTGCCACCACAATGGCCGGGCGGCGACTATTCAGGAAGTGAGCGGCGCAAAATTCAGTAAAACCATCTATTGCGCCCAAATTTGGGCAAGCGGTCAATGTCTCCAGACAAGGTCAGCAATTTTCCACGCAAGATCAATACCCGCCGGTCAGATCGTCCTGACCACGCAGAGAAGTGATGGCCCGTGAGCCGAGCTAGTCTTCTGTTCCAAGGAAGGTTTAAGAAGCTTCGTAGTGGCTAGTTGAAGAAGTAGTCGATGAGACCACCGCCCTCACTGTCATCATAATCGGGCGTTTCACCCTCATTGACGGGTCGACCCAGCGCCTCATTCTCTCGCAGCCGCTGTGCTTCTCCAGAGGCATTCACAACGCGATTGGGCTCACTTGGTTCACGCCAGAACAGGACATCATCCAGGAATTTCTCATCCTTGATTTTAAGAGCCCGGGTTTCATCATCGATGAGGGCTCTGATGTTCGGGTCTGCGTTCGTGGCACCTGCACTTGCGAGCAATGCCTGCTCACCTGCGGTTGTATCTTCTGAGGCGGCCGCCTGCCCCAACAGGATGGCACGTGCCAGCGCCTGTGGTGAGGTTGAACGAGGGCTCGCGGCACCCGGGCGTGGTGGGCGCAGGGCGTAATCGGGCGGGATCACCAGCGGCGCCTTCGTCACAATGGAGAACTCGTCGGGGGAGTCTTTTCCGTAGCCAAGATTTTCAGCCAACGAGCCGCCACAGGCCGACAGGCTGGCCGCAGCCAGTCCAACAATGATGAGCCGGGAGAGAAAGCGGATATCCACAATTTTCGCGTTACGCATGGTCTCTATTCAGATCCTTCTCTTGGTCCATCTGCTTTTTCCCCTGAGCCGACGTCTGCGTCCGCGGTCGGGAAAAAAGCATCATACATCATCAGACCGACACCTATTGCTATCCAAATGTCCGCCACATTGAAAATATACCAATAATAGCCGAAGCCGTGGAGGCTAAAAAAATCAGCAACAGCCCCGAAAGCGATGCGATCATAGATATTTCCCACCGCACCGCCAAGGATGAGCCCCAGAGCGAGTGCCATCAACCGATTATTGACCGTCGCAAGCCAGAAAAAGAGAGCCGTGCAGACCAGAATCGCAAAGCTCGTGAGCACGACAACACCTGTAAGGCTGTCAGCCTGAAAAAGTCCGTAGGAGATGCCCCTATTCCACGCCATCACAAGATCGAAAAACGGCAACACCTGCACGATCACCCGGTCTTCAATCTGGAATATGTCGATTAACCACCATTTGGACAGCCGATCAGCCAAAAAGCCCCCCAGGGCAATAATGGTACCGAGCCTAGAGAAGGGCCCCCAGAACGACCGAGGGGAAAGCCCCCGAAGAATTTCAAAACCGCGACCCATCATTTTTCCTTATCAAGCTGCGCCATCAAATTCGGCGACAGCGGCTGCGTCTCGTGGAGAGAGGTCCGGATAGCCGGGCACCGACCCAACATCAGGGAGTATTTTCCATGAACGAGCGCATTTGCTTCCCACCGCCAGCTCTGGCATGACCGCCACGCCTGGGACATCTTCCAACGTGAAGGCCCCCTCCGGAGCCCCCGTCTCTGCCAGCGTTGCCTGAGAGGTGATGACCACCTCGGCCAGATCAATATCAACCATTGCCTCGAGGTAGCTGGCATCTGTCACATAGACCAGGGGGGCAGCTTCCAGGCTGGACCCAATCCGCTTTTCCCGACGCTCTATTTCCAGCGCGCCCGTTACGACTTTGCGTATCTCCCGCACTTTTCCCCACTTCGTCGCCAATGCGTCATCCCGCCACTCCGCCGGGAGGTTTGGGAAGGTGCGCAGGTGGACGGACCCCTCGTCTGAGGGGAAACGTGACAACCAGACTTCCTC
>CAZFHW010000125.1:0-8180 GCA_964518885.1 uncultured Parvibaculum sp.
GGCCTCCATTACGCAAGGCGTCTACAAGCGCGGCCTTGATGGAAATGCGAGCTCCAACACAGCCTCACAGTATGGGGATATGTGCCGACGCCTGGCGGAAACCGCCTGGGCAATCTCGCAAAGGAATAATTAACCATACTTCGTCCGTGGCTTTAACTCTTCCTTACACTGACTTCCCTACATTTTGACAGGAAGACGATTTTCTGCATGCCGCAGCAAATCTGACAGGTCGGGGGAAGTCCGATGTCGGACGAAATCCAAATGCCAGACGACGCTGCCAGCGCAGATCGTCTGTCGCGCGATCCATCATTTTTTGAAGCGTTGCTTGCCAATACAAGTGACGTGGTAACAGTGCTCGACGCCAAGGGCATCATCACCTACCACAGCCCGGCCATCAAAAATATGTTGGGTGCCGATCCAGGCGACAGTATTGGATTGCATGCCGCTGATATTGTGCATCGAGACGACCGGGAGCAGGTTGCAAGAAGCATTCAATCATCCACTGAAAAACCAGGCAGTCACGGGATAAGTATATTTCGTTTGCCGCACTCCAACGGTACCTGGCGCTGGATTGAGGCGGACGTTAGAAATCTTCTCGATGATCCAAACATCAACGGCGTACTGGTGGTGTGCAAAGACATCACAGACCGGCGGCGCCTGGAAGAATATTTGTCAATCGCAGAGCAAACAAGCGCGATCAGCACGTTCCGGTGGGAACAGGATACCCAAATGGCGACGGTGTCGGAAGCAACGGCGTCGATGTTGGGTTTAGATTTGCATCACACGGTTATCGGTAGTGAGGATTTTTCCACCTTCATTCATCCAGACGACAAAAAGGCCGCATTTGAAGTTGCTGCGGCTGCAATAGATGATCGGGCACCCTTCACGCTCCACTGGCGCCTCAAACATAGTGACGGGTCCTATCGGAATTTTATTCTCCATGGATTTCCGGAGTTGGGCGATGATGGCAATGTCGTGGCCATTTTCGGCGTCCTCGATGACGTAACAGATGAAATCAATACAAAATTCGCTTTGCAAGAAACCGAGGTTCAGTACCAATTAATCGCCGAGTACTCTCTCGACATGCTCGCGCGACATACCCCAGATGGGCGCATTACCTTTCTTTCCCCCGCTGCCAAAAAGGTCTTGGGCGTCGAGCCTGACACCCTGATCGGTCAGGACATGGTTCAATTCATACATCATGATGACCGTCAGCACGCGCAGGAAGCCATGAGCAAACTCAGCGCGTCATCTGACAGCGCACGGCTGACATTCCGGATCCAACATCTGGATGGGCATTTTGTCTGGTTTGAATCAACCCTCCATGCTGTCTGTGACGGTCATACAGGTGATGTCGTTGAGGTGATCGCCGTTACACGCGACATAACGGAACGCAAAGGTCACGAACAAAAACTACTCGAAGCGCGTGAACGTGCAGAGGCGGCAAACCGGGCGAAATCAAGTTTCCTTGCCAACATGAGCCATGAGCTTCGCACCCCCCTCAATGCCATCATTGGGTTTTCAGAAATTCTGAAACGCGAAATGTATGGACCGCTCGGAGATGCCAATTACTCCGACTATGCTGGCCTTATATATGACTCCGGGTCCCATCTTCTCGATTTGATCAATGACATCCTGGACATGTCCAAAATTGAAGCGGGAAAAATGGATATCAACATGGAAAAGCTGGATCTTGCCGATATCGCACGATCAAGCATTCGATTCGTTGAACAAAAATCCTCCGACAAAAATCAAAATGTGCTGCTGGACATGGAACCCGGTGTGGAAGATGTGCCGGTTGAGGGCGACATGCGCGCGACGAAGCAAATTCTCCTCAATCTTCTGTCAAACGCGGTCAAATTCACTGGCGAGGGTGGAACAATCCGCGTCACCATTCGGCCGTTGGCTGATGCGGTGGAAATTGCGGTCGAAGATAACGGCATGGGCATAGCACCTGATGACATTGCCAGGGTACTGCAACCGTTTGAACAGGTGATTGGTCAATCATCCATCGCGGAAGAAGGAACGGGATTGGGCCTGACCCTGACCAAATCGCTTTGCGACCTGCAAAATGGGACATTCTCGCTGGAGAGCACCGTGGGAACCGGCACACGGGTTGCCGTGACACTTCAAAAAATAAATGCCCGCGCCACGGCAATCAGCGCCTAGCCTCGTTGGGCAACAGCAACAAGCCTTTCATTGAAAGTACGCCTCACCCAGATGGAGAGCCATCGGGGAGAAGTGCGGTCATTGTGGCCCATCCTGAAGCGGGCAATGCCGCTTACAAATTTGCCGAGTTTTCCGATTTCTACCCTTCACACACGTCATTGACTCGTCCCAATTGATCTACCTATCCTTCCAACCTCATGCAAAAAGGAGCGCGAAATCATGTTTTGTCTCTCGTCTTTGACAACGCATCGCCCAGAAAATCTGTGAGGTAAGGATGGTTCAGCAAAATCCAAAAGTATGCGTGGCGGCCCTTCAGATGGAAGGTCGTGTCGCCGACATCCCCTTCAATCTCGATCATGTCGCCAGGCTCATTGATGAGGCTGGGGAGAAAGGTGCGAAAATTATTGCCGTGCCGGAATTTTTCACCACGCGCATCGTCTATGACGAACGCCTGTTTGAGTGCTCCCTCCCTCCAGAAAATCCTGCATTGGATATGTTGAAAGCGAAAGCTGCACGATACCATGCACATATTGGCGGCTCCTATCTGGAGATGAGAGACGGCGATGTCTACAACACCTATGTGCTTGTGGAACCGGACGGGACGGTGCATCGCCACGATAAAGACCTGCCGACAATGGTTGAAAATGCCTTCTATGTCGGTGGCTGCGACGATGGTTTGCTGGAAACTTCCGTGGGGACCATTGGTGCTGCGGTCTGCTGGGAAATGGTGCGCACCCAAACACCCCGGCGGCTCGTTGGCAAAGTGGATCTGCTGATGACCGGTAGTCACTGGTGGAGCGGCACCGGCTGGAAACTATTTTCAAAAGTGGAAGAAGAGTTCAACGCAGGAAACCTGCGCATGATGCACAAAACACCCGGCAAATTGGCAGCGCTCGTCGGTGCGCCCCTTCTCCATGCAGGCCACACCGGCATGCTGGAGGGCGGCTTTCTCGTTGTTCCGGGAACGCGGCTGAAAGTCGGCACGCGGACACAGCTTACTGGTGAGACGCAAATCGTTGATGGAGACGGACAATTGCTTGCGTGCCGGAAATTCGATGAGGGAGCAGGTGTTATTGTCGCAGACATTGAGCTGGGGCGCCGGCCACCGAGGGCAACCATCCCCGACCGGTTCTGGCTTCCGCCCAAAATGGGGCTGGGTGGCCTGCTGTGGCACCACCAGAATGCATGTGGGAAAAGTGCCTACAGATGGGCCAAGCGTACAGGACGCCTAAGGCCGTATGATTTTGAAAAAAATTCTGGGATCTAGCGTGAGCAAGTGGCGTAATCAGCCACCCATTTTTTCCTCAAACGCCTTTTCCAACTCATCGTGAACGCGGGCAACGGCGGGGTCGGCAAGCGTCTGGGTAAAATAGCTGTGTACGATTGGCGTTTCACATAGAACGCATTCCCGGCCAAACAAAGGGGTGATTTTCGAGGCAAAAAACAGCATCGGAACCAGGGCGCAATCAGCCAGAGACAATCGATCCCCGACCGCATATTTTGACCCATCCAGATAATGGGCAAGCCAACCGAGACCTTTGTCGAGTTCTACAAAAAGGTGTTTGACCAGCTCTTGGTCACGTCCTTGCGGATTGATCTGCCCGAACAATTTGCCCAAAGCGAGCATGATGTAGAGATCGCCGATCCGGGCGAGAAGCCGGACTTTTGCCCTCTCCTCCGCGCCCTCAGGCAAAAGCGAAACAGCTGTTTCTACTTCTTCGATATATTCAGCGATCACTTCGGATTCTGGAATGGTGAGGTCGTCGGCTAAAAGAATCGGAACTTTATGCATCGGCGACAGTTTGGCAAAATCTTCCGGACTGATGGCGCCCGGCACTCCCAGCATCTCCACATCAAGTCCCTTGGCGTAGAACTGCATGCGACATCGCGCGGCAAAAGGCGACAAATCGTTGTTGTAAAGCTTGTACACCATCTTTTCTCCCATTCCGGAGCGGGTCGAAAAAAGCGACCGAGACCCATGTGGACCCGGTCGCTCTTAACTTCAAGGCCCAAGAGCAATCTGTGTCCGGGCGAACCCAGACAAAATGCCCTTTGGCTGCCGGTTGACTACTCGGCAGCCACCTTCAGCTGTTCCTTGTACTTGCGGAATTCCAGCTTCGCGATGGTGCGAGCGTGAACCTCATCCGGTCCGTCTGCAAGCCGCAGTGTCCGCATGGATGCATAAGCACGGGCCATGCCGTAGTCGGTGGTTACACCGCCGCCACCGTGCGCCTGGATTGCATCATCGATGATCCGCAGCGCGATATTTGGCGCATGAACCTTGATCATTGCAATTTCCGCACGGGCGATTTTGTTACCTACAGTATCCATCATGTAAGCTGCTTTGAGCGTCAGCAGACGGGTGCACTCGATATCGATCCGGGCGCGAGCGATACGCTCTTCCCAGACAGAATGCTCAGCAATGATTTTGCCGAATGCGGTACGTGACAGAAGCCGTTTGCACATGGCTTCCAGCGCCCGTTCAGCAACACCGATCGTGCGCATGCAATGGTGAATACGCCCAGGTCCAAGACGGCCTTGTGAGATTTCAAATCCACGGCCTTCACCCAGCACAATATTCTCGACAGGAACACGCACGTCTTTGAGAATAACTTCAGCGTGACCATGTGGTGCGTCGTCATACCCGAAGACCGGCAGCATCCGCACGATCTCAATACCAGGTGTGTCCAGAGGGACAATAACCTGGGATTGCTGACGATAGAGGTCGGCTTCCGGATCGGTCTTGCCCATAACGATCGCCACTTTACAGCGTGGGTCACCCATCCCTGAGGACCACCATTTGCGGCCATTGATGACGTATTCATTGCCATCACGCTCGATGCGGGTTTCGATGTTCGTTGCATCAGAAGATGCCACATCCGGCTCGGTCATCAGGAAGGCTGAGCGGATTTCACCGTTCAGCAATGGTCCGAGATATTTTTCTTTCAGGGTATCGTTCGCATACCGCTCGAACACTTCCATGTTGCCTGTGTCAGGCGCTGCACAGTTGAAGACTTCTGACGACCAGCCGACACGACCCATGATTTCGCACAGTGGTGCGTATTCCAGATTGGTAAGACCACCGCCCAGTTCAGATTCAGGGAGGAAGAGATTCCACAGACCCTGTTCCTTGGCTTTGGGTTTCAGATCTTCAAGAATCTGTGGCACCTGCCATGGGTTGCCTTCCGCGCGGAAGGCTTCCATCTGATCCACATAGGTCTGTTCGTTGGGGTGGACATATTCATTCATGAACCGCTCAAGGCGGTCGATGAGTTCACGAGTTTTGTCGTTATAAGCAAAATCCATGACAGCTCCCTTTCTTGTTCTCTAGTTGTTCTTGTGAGAGCCTATCCATCAGCCCCCCACCAATATCAATGCAGGCACATTACCTCTTTGTTGGCGTGGAATCACGCAAATAGAGTCCGACATTGGCTTTAAAGCTGGGGAAAGGTTTATTCCCGGCGTTCTGCGAAAAACCGCTGAAGAAGGGCCCGGGCTGGCTCCTCCGACAATCCACCGTAGACCTCCGGTCGGTGATGACAGGTCGCCTGAGAAAAAAAGCGAACCCCGTGGTCCACCCCGCCTCCCTTTTCATCCTCTGCGGCATAATAAAGCCGCCGAATGCGGGCAAAGGAGATCGCGCCTGCACACATGGTGCAAGGCTCCAGAGTAACGTACAGATCGCAGCCGGTCAGCCTCTCGCTGCCCTGTTTTCCGGCTGCCTCCCGGATGGCCAGAAGCTCAGCGTGGGCAGTGGGGTCTTTCAGTTCAAGGGTCCGGTTTCCCGCTTGGGCGAGAACAATCCCCTTTTCATCCACGATCACCGCCCCGACGGGGACCTCGCCCCGTGCTGCCGCCGCCTCTGCCTCTGCCAGAGCAAGCACCATTGGGTTTGGCCGCGTGCCCGATGCCTGTTCATTGCTGCTCACGGGCGAACCCCAGCGGGTTTTTCCATTTCTAGAACCATCGCCTTACATTCTTGCGATAGGTTTCATATGGCTCACCAAAAATACGTGCTAACGCCTCTTCTTCCGGTTTAATTTGGAAGGTTGTGATGAACCAAACAAACAAAATCAAGGCACCAATATTGAAGACGTTGCCGAGCCATATTCCCCAGGCCGCTAAAATAACAAGCATCCCCAGATACATGGGATTTCGACTGCGTCCAAAAATCCCCTCATTGACGAGCGAGGATGCCTGAGAGGGATCGAGCGGGTTTACCGTTGTTCCCGCCTTCCGGAAATCCCTCAGAGCGGCGCCCATGACGACCAGGCCGAGAACACCCAAAAGAACAGGGCCCACCCACCCGCCGGGTACGGCCACATGGCCGATGGGCCACTGGTTGGCAATCCCCCACATCACGAGTACAAACACAAACGATATAAGGGGGGGTGGTATCTTGGTTTTCATGGAAAATGCCTTTGCTGAACGCAAAATCGCTGAATTTGAGCACTGAGCCCGTTCTCCCTCACAATATAAAACTCTGCCAACATTTTCCAGAATTCCTGCTATTGAAATGCCATGAACGCACCAACCACCCCCAAAGACCAACCGCCAACAGGCGACCGCATTGCCAAAGTGCTTGCGCGTGCAGGCGTCTGTTCGCGTCGCGACGCCGAGCGCATGATCCTGTCAGGCCGGATATCGGTCAACGGCACGGTGCTTGAAAGCCCGGCGCACAACGTCACAGACGAAGACAAAATCCTTGTGGACGGCAAGCCCTTGCCCGCGTCCGAGCCCACCCGGGTGTGGCGCTACCACAAGCCTCGGGGACAGGTCACAACGGCACGCGACCCGGAAGGTCGCACCACCGTATTTGAATCCCTCCCCAAAGATCTGCCGCGGGTCATCAGCATTGGCAGGCTCGACGTGAATACCGAGGGGCTTTTGCTCCTGACCAATGATGGGGCGCTCGCCCGAAAGCTCGAGCTACCGGCCACCGGATGGGCACGGCGGTACCGGGTGCGGGCGCATGGACGAACTGATCAGGCCAAGCTGGATACTTTGCAGAAGGGTATCAAGGTGGATGGCGTGCGGTATGGCCCTATTCAGGCCCATCTGGAGCGCGACAAAGGGACCAATGTCTGGATCGCGATGACTTTGCGGGAAGGCAAGAACCGCGAAATCAAGCGTGTTCTCGAAACGCTGGGCCTCGACGTCAACCGGCTGATCCGAACCTCTTTCGGTCCTTTTCAGTTAGGCGATCTGGCTGAGGGCGCCGTTCAGGAAATTCCCGCCCGTGTTCTTGCCGATCAGCTTGGTGAAACCGACCGGCAGAAAAACCGGGACAAAGCCAGCGGCAATTCGTCTGAGGCCGATGGCACAACGGGGGGTGGTGGCAGGGCCGTTTCGAGATCAAAATTGAAACTCAAATCACGGCCCGTCGCTAAAGGCAAAAAAGCTTTCAAGAAACGCAAGACCGTTGTTGATCATTCCGCTTCCGACAACAAGAAACCAACAGGCGGCAAGCGCCGCGGCACCGCAAAACCGGGCACAAAAAGCAGAGGCTCCCATGCGGATCGTCGGCGGTGATTTGAGAGGCAGGCGGCTACAGGCGCCAGAGGATGGACGTGTGCGGCCGACCAGCGACCGTATTCGCGAAGCCTTGTTCAATGTATTGGCTCACGCCGATTTTGGTGAGTTTTCCCTTCAGGACGCACGGGTGCTTGATCTCTTTGCGGGCACTGGGGCGCTTGGCCTGGAGGCCCTATCCCGAGGCGGCAGTTTTGCGCTGTTTGTGGATGATGATGCCACCTCACGGGGGCTGATCCGAACAAATGCGGAAACTCTGGGTCTGACCGGACGCACCAAAATCTATCGCCGGGATGCAACCAGGCTGGGCCCCCGCGCCTCCAGCGCTGGCCCGGCATTTGATCTGGTGTTTATCGACCCACCTTATGGCAAAGGATTTGGCGAACGGGCGCTGGCTGATCTGCTCGGCGGCGATTGGCTTTCTCCCCACGCGCTTGTGGTGTTGGAAGAAGACAAGAGTGCCGATGTGCCGGTGCCGC
>CAZFHW010000126.1:0-4598 GCA_964518885.1 uncultured Parvibaculum sp.
CATTTCGCCAATCTTTCTTCAATCTTGCAAAGTCATGTCGTGATAACTGAAAAGCCGACCATCAGATCATCCAATGATCTTCGGTGTTACCACTTGTGTCGTTGGGGCCTCGGCGACGGTTGTCGTCTTGGAAAACATCGTCTGTATGTCGACGACGGTCAGGACCGAAATATTTTCCGACTTTCACGAACTGTCGAGGCTGTTCTATGACACTCACGACGCGCTGATGCAGACTGGTTGCTGAAACCGGTTTGGCCAAATACTCAGTGACACCATTATCTCGGGCCCGTTCAATGTTCGCCATTTCGACATGGCCCGATAGCATGATGATTGGAATGTAGAGATTGGGATTTGAGGGATCGGTTCGGATGCGTTGCACGAATTCATACCCGTCCATCGGTTGCATAGAAGCATCTGTGATCAAAATGTCGGGAACTTCGTCCTTGTAGAGCGCAAGGGCGCTTTCACCGTCACTTGCCGTGACGACTTTACCAAAGCCCATTGCGATCAAGAGATCATGTATCAACCGACGCATGTAGGGGCTGTCGTCCACAAACATGGCCGTTAAGACGCTGAAATCGTATTCCTTGTTCCACATAACATTCCCGCCGTACCGTGTGTCAGGGTGCCCTTATCCATACATTGGCGTACTCGAATTAAAATCGGCTAAATATTTCGTTTCCAATTTTAGATAATGCAGTATCGGTACCCGGCTCCCGGTTGGGCGGGAAAAATGGATATTTTGGAAGTGGATAACAGATGATTACTGCTTCTCACCAACGGAGAGGCTGAGATCCCTAATGAGGTTGGACCAGGCTGTGTCATAGGCTGGTGTCCAGTCGTCGTCGAGTATGTCCTTGAAGGTGTCTACAACAGTTATAAAGAAGGTGGAAAAGACATCGGGTGGAACGCCGATCATCTCGTGATTGATCCGCTCACACGCGATTAGATTGGCGGCGTAATGCTTTTTTCCGGTAAAATCCATGAAGCATTCTAGTACCTGGGCCAGCATATTCCCCTTTACGCTGTTGTCGTTATCCAGGAGAAACAATGGTTTCATGTCGGGGTATTGATCGAAGAGGCGTTTGTAGACCAGTTCTGTCGGGTCACCGTGTTTGTCAGCGATAAGCTCGAGGGAGGCGATGATAGGGTCTGATGCCAAGTCACATGTTGATGTCATGTTTTCTTCCAACTTAATTTTGTAATTCGATTTTGGTCAATGGACCCTGTTTTCCATTCCACGCGAGGGCGGCCGCGAAGACAAGAGCCGAATCGCAAACTGCTTCAAATTGCCGCTTTTGCAACATATTGGCCGGCAATGCCTTTTGGGGGACCTCGCAGAATGATTATCTAGAGCCATCCAATTTCGATGGAGCGCCGCGGCCGAATCTCTTTATATATGGGCGTTATGACAAAGGCTGTTTTGCCCCCCGAAACCCCCGATCAGGAAGTGAACCTGCGCGATGCGCTGGAAGAGCGATACCTTGCCTATGCGCTTTCCACGATCATGCATCGCGCGCTGCCGGACGTTCGTGATGGGCTGAAGCCCGTTCATCGGCGATTGCTGCATGCCATGCGGCAGTTGAAGCTCGACCCTGGCTCAGGTTTTAAGAAATCGGCCCGGATCGTGGGCGACGTGATGGGGCGGTATCACCCTCACGGGGACCAGGCCATTTATGATGCACTGGTGCGTTTGAGCCAGGAGTTTGCTCAACGTTATCCGCTCGCCGAGGGGCAGGGGAATTTCGGTAATATCGATGGTGATAACGCCGCAGCTATGCGTTATACGGAAATCCGCCTGACAGAGGTGGCCCAGCGGCTGCTGGACGGCATTGATGAAGACACGGTTGATTTTCGGGAGACCTATGACGGGGAAGAAAAAGAGCCCGTTGTTCTGCCTGCTAATTTTCCTAATCTTCTCGCTAACGGGTCAAACGGCATTGCCGTTGGCATGGCGACCAGCATTCCGCCTCACAATGTAGGCGAGCTTTGCACCGCCGCTCTGCACCTGATCAAGCATCCCAATACGACTGCTGCGAAGATGGTGGAGATGGTGCCGGGCCCCGATTTCCCCACAGGCGGGATTATTGTCGAGAGCAAAGAGTCGATCGCAGAAGCCTATGCGACCGGTCGCGGTGGCTTTCGGCTTCGTGCCCGATGGGAAAAAGAAGATGTGAGCCGGGGTGGATGGCAGATCATCGTCACGGAAATTCCTTATCAGGTACAAAAAGCCAAGCTGATAGAACGGATTGCTGATCTGCTGCTCTCACGGAAACTGCCTCTCCTGGACGATGTTCGCGATGAGTCCGCTGAAGACATACGGCTTGTTCTGGTGCCCAAAAGCCGGAATGTGGACCCTGAGCATCTGATGGAGTCCCTGTTCAAAACCAGTGATTTGGAAACGCGGGTCTCCCTTAATCTGAATGTTCTCTCCGCTGGCCAGGTGCCTGGTGTGATGAGCTTGAGGGATGCGCTCAAAGCCTGGCTTGATCACCGAAAGGTGGTGCTGGCGCGCCGCAACGCTTTCCGTCTAGACAAGGTTGAGCGGCGCCTCGATATCCTGGCTGGCTATCTGATCGCCTATCTCAATCTGGATGAGATTATCCGCATTATCCGCGAAGAAGATGAGCCTAAAGCCTTCATGATGAAGGTATTTGGTCTCACTGACACGCAGGTTGAGGCGATCCTCAATATGCGGCTGCGGGCGTTGCGCAAGCTCGAAGAAATCGAGATCAAGAAAGAAAACAAGGCGCTGGTGGTAGAGGCCAAAGAGATCAAGGCCCTTCTGAAATCTGACGACGCGCAGTGGCAGCGGATTTCGGGTGAAATCAGCGATCTTCGGAAGGAATACGGTCCTAAGACCGCACTCGGACGTCGTCGCTCCACCCTTTCTGATGCACCAGAACTCGAAGATGTGCCGATCGAGGCGATGATTGAGAAAGAGCCCATTACCATTGTCTGTTCGGATAAGGGGTGGATACGTGCCTTGAAGGGGCACATGGAGAATGTGGGCGACCTAAAATACAAAGAAGGCGATCGGGAACGATTTGTCTTTCATGCCCAGACGACCGACAAAATTCTGATGTTTGCCACTGATGGTCGTTTTTACACCATCACGGCAGACCGGTTGCCGGGCGGGCGTGGCAATGGCCAGCCCATCCGTTTCTTTCTCGATCTGGAAGAGGGACACGACATTGTCTCTCTCTTCATCCACAAACCAGGTCGCAAGCTCATTGTAGCTTCACGCACCGGGCACGGGTTCGTCGTGCCGGAGGATGAGCTGATTGCGCTTCGTCGCAAAGGCAAGCAAGCGCTGAATGTATCGGGTGACAATGAAGCGTTGGCCTGTGCGGTGGCGGACGGCGATCATGTGGCGGTGATTGGTGAAAACCGGAAGCTGCTGCTTTTTCCGATCAAGGATGTGCCGGAGATGAGCCGCGGCAAAGGCGTGCGTCTACAGAAATACAAAGACGGTGGCCTGAGCGACGTGAAAGCGTTCACGGCAAAAGAGGGTCTGACGCTTTTTGACCGCGCTGGCCGGGCTCGTACCTTCTCTAAATCGGAACTGAAAGAGTGGTTTGGTGCACGCGCACAAGCCGGCCGCTTGCCGCCCAAGGGATTTCCCCGCGGTGAGAAGTTCGGCAACCGGTTCGAGTAGACAAGCCCGTAAGCGTGTTTACCTGCTGGAGCCGAGGTCCAGATTTATTTTTTGGGTTGCCATAATGCTCCAGTAGCTGACGTGTAGCTCGTAGCTGCTGTCGGATCGCAGGCGTTTCGCATCGATGTTCAGGAGGAAGTTTTCACTGGTGTTATGATTGCCTTCGAGGGTGGCACTCATGATGACCTGTGGGCATATTTCTTCGGACTTAGCCTGAACGAATTCTCGATTGCTATCGAGAAGCAGCCATTTGAAGACTTTGCAGGGCGTGGGGGCGCTGAGCTGCAGCACCTCATCGGTGTGATTGATCAGTTGAACAGTGACGTCCAACGGAATGGTATCGCCAACCCGGGGAAGTACGTTTATCTCCAGCGTTACCTCCGTCTCGGTCCCCAAATCGACCAAGCCATATTCGACAGAGACGCCAATGACGATGATCGCCACAAAAATAATGAGCGAGCTCGACATCATGCGGGGCAGGCCGCGGCCGGGTTTTAGGAAATTTGGAATACGCATGAATTCAACCTATCAAAAAAGAGTGAAACATTCACCCAAATATCACCTCTGGCAGCCATGTGGCGATGATTGGGAAATTGCCAATGATGATGAGAGCCAGGATTTGAATGAGAACAAACGGGATAACCCCGCGATATATCTGAATGGTCCTGACCTCATCCGGCGCGACCCCGCGTAAATAGAAGAGTGCGAAGCCAAAGGGAGGGGTGAGGAAGGAGGTTTGCAAATTGATCGCCATCATAACCCCCAGCCACACCGGGTCGAAACCCAGAGCCAGGAGGACGGGACCAACGATGGGCACCACCACAAATGTTATCTCGATGAAGTCCAGGAAGAAGCCCAGGATGAACATGACGGCCATGACGATGACAACCGGCGCCATGGGTCCAAAGAGATAGGACATCCAGCTATCGGTGTCCTGGAT
>CAZFHW010000126.1:4698-8132 GCA_964518885.1 uncultured Parvibaculum sp.
ATATCGCTGCGCGCAATGCGTAGATCGAAAGAGGCTGTCAGGAACAAAATGGCGATGAGGCTGATTGTCGCCACCATCATGGAAACGCTGCTCCCTGGCTGGCGGTAGCCTGCGAGAAGCAGGGCCCCGATTGCGCCAACGGCGGCTGCTTCGGTTGGGGTGGCGATGCCGCCAAGGATTGAGCCCAGAACTGAGATGATCAGAACCAGTGGTGGCACCAGTGCTCGCATGATCTTGCGATAGAGCGATGCGCGGTCGAGCGTTTCGTCGGGTGGCATGGCGGGGCTGGAGTCCGGGTCAACCACGGCCTTGAACACCTGATAGAGGATATAGAGACCGACCAGCATGAGGCCTGGGAGCAGGGCGCCCGCGAACAGATCGCCGACAGACATTGTATCAGGCGTAAAGATGCCTTGTTCCAGTTGAGCCTTCTGGTAGGCATTTGAGAGAACATCGCCCAGCAGGACGAGAACGATGGAGGGTGGAATGATCTGACCCAGTGTACCCGCAGCGGCAATGCTGCCGGTGGCAAGGGGAATGTCATACCCGCGCCGAAGCATGGTTGGCAGCGACAGCAGGCCCATTGTCACCACTGTTGCGCCGACAATGCCGGTCGACGCGGCGAGGAGTGCGCCCACTATGGTGACCGAGATGCCGAGACCGCCTCGCAAGCTGCCAAACAATTGGCCCATGCTTTCCAAAAGTTCTTCAGCGACTTTCGACCGCTCCAGCATCGTGCCCATGAACACAAAAAGCGGCACAGCAATGAGGATCTCATTGGTCATCGTGCCGAAAATGCGAGATGGGAGGGCGTTGAGATATCCAAAATCAAAGACGCCGAGCCACATGCCGATCAAGCCGAACAGAAGGGCCACGCCCCCAAGGGTGAACGCGACGGGGAAGCCTGCCAGAAGCATGATGCAGGCGACCGCAAACATGACAAGGTCGAGAATATCCGCTGTCATGGGGTTCTAAATGCTCGCGCTGTCATGAGGGGAAGAAGGGCTGCCTTCACCACGCAATATGGTGAGGGATCGAATAACAGTTGAAAGGCCCTGCAGGGCGACGATGAAAGCGAAAACAAGGATGGCCGTTTTCAGAAGAAATACAGCTGGAATGCCGCTTGTCTCCCGGGACCCTTCAAACACTTTCCAGGAGATGGCCACGTAAGGCCAAGAGGAGTAGGCGATGAGAGTGCAAACCGGCCAGAGAAGGAGAAGGGTTCCAAGGAGGTTAACAGTCGCTTTGTACCGGGCGGACGCTTCGCGGTAAAAAATGTCAACGCGGACGTGACCGTCGCAATAGAGCGTGTAGCCAGCGGCCAGCAAAAAGAGCAGCCCATGCAGATAGAGAATACTCTCCTGCATCCAGATGCTCGACAGGCCAAACACATAGCGCATCAACACCACGCTGAACTGGACAATGACCATGACGAAGGCGGCCCAGGCGATGAGGCGCCCGGTGCGGTTCGAGAAGTCATCAATCCTGTCGGCAAGTTTGGTGAGGGATGACAAATGACTATCCGCGCGACAGGGTGAATGCTTGGTCGGAAATGCGCGTCCAGCCTCGTGATGCTTCAAGTGATGTTTTGAAGCTTTCATATACGCGCCGGGTTATCTCATCCGTCTCCACGACGTCTGCGAGCACGGCTTCTGAGGTCGTCTTGATCCCTGCCATAATCTCGGGCGTGAATTCGCGCAGTTTTACGCCGTGGGCACTGACCAGAGTTTGCAGAGATGTGGCATTGAAGTGATTGAACTCGGCGAGAGAGTAATTGTTCTCAGCCATACAGGCGGTTTCGATGGCGTTTTGCTGGAATGGTGTCAGCGAGTTCCAGACATCTAGGTTGAAGCCGGTTGCCAGTGCAGAACCAGGCTCATGGAAACCGGGCCAGTAGTAATAGGGGGCAACCTGATAGAAGCCGAAGGCCACATCGTTCCACGGGCCCACCCATTCGGTGGCATCAATGGTGCCTGCCTGGAGGGCCTGGTAGATTTCATTGCCTGGAAGCGTTACCGCAGCTGCGCCCAGACGCCGCATGACCTCGCCGCCGAGACCCGGCATGCGAATTTTGAGGCCTTTGAAATCTTCGAGCGAGTTGATTTCCTTTCGGAACCAGCCCCCCATCTGGACGCCGGTGTTGGCGCTCATGAAGGGTTTGATGTTGAAGCCGGAGGCGAGCTCATCCCACAGCTCCTGCCCACCACCCCAATAAATCCAGGCGTTGATTTCGTTTGCGGTCATGCCGAAGGGAACAGCGGTGAAGAAATTATAGGCAACAGATTTGCCCTGCCAGTAATACTCGGCGCCGTTGTAGAGATCAGCTGCGCCGCTGGCGACGGTGTCAAACGCTTCCAGGGCGGGGACCAGTTCACCTGCGCCAAATACCTTGATCTCAATTTCCTCATTTGTGAGGGCTTTGATCCGGTCGGCGAGACGTTCTGCCGAGACGCCAAGGCCGGGGAAGTTTTTCGGCCAAGTCGTCACCATCTTCAGCCGTCGCGTGCTGTTGGCAATGGCGGGTGCAGACAGGGTGGCTGCGGCTGTTGCCGCTACGCCGGCCCCTGTCAAAAAGGAACGTCTTTTCATGCCGAGTTACTCCCCAAATATTACTCATGTGGCCGACAGCATTTCTCGCTCAAAACCCCGCGCGAATGCCCGATCGCCAGCTGGCGGCCAGTATAGGCAGCGGCGGGCGACACGCAATCCCGATGGCCGGAGATTTTAGCGCGTTCGAAGGAGTGTTGAATTGGAGAAGCGGGTGATCTCGCCGCTCTAGTCGACTATTCCTCCAGGAGGACCCATCCGTCGGATCGCAGGCCTTCGACTGGTTTGAAACGGGCTTTGTAGGCCATTTTTTGTGACCCTTTTACCCAATACCCAAGATAGACGTAAGGCAGTCCCAGTTGCCGAGCTCTGACGATGTGATCCAGGACCATATAGGTTCCAAGGCTCCGGGCAGGCTGGGCCGTATCAAAAAACGAATAGACCATCGATAGGCCATCTTCCAGGCGGTCGCTCAATGCCACGCCGACAAGTTCTCCCTTGTCGTCCGAGGTCAGGTCAGTGCGCTTTCGATACTCCAGCACAGCTGTCTCAACGGGCGTGTCTTCAACCATCGAGGCGAAGTCGAGAGCGGTCATGTCGGACATGCCCCCGTCTGAATGGCGCTCGTCGAGATAGGTTCTGAGCAAGCCAAACTGTTCTTCGGTTGCGTTGGCATCTGTGGTCGAACGGACCAGGTCGGTGTTCGCGCGTATAATGCGCCGAAAAGATTTTGTCTCAATGAATTGGTCCACGCGGACACGAACTGATACGCAGGCTGAACAATCATCACAGGCGGGCTTGTAGGCGATATTCTGACTTCGCCGGAACCCCCCGTGGGTGAGGGCATTGTTGAGCACGTCCGCGTTTTCGCCCATCAGGTGGGTGAA
>CAZFHW010000127.1:0-8132 GCA_964518885.1 uncultured Parvibaculum sp.
TGCGCAGGTGGACGGACCCCTCGTCTGAGGGGAAACGTGACAACCAGACTTCCTCGGTCGTGAAGCTCAGGATCGGTGCCAACCAGACGGTGAGACACATAAACACCTCGTCCAGAACACTCACAGAGGCCTGACGCATGGGGCTCGTAACAGCGTCGCAATAGAGCGCGTCCTTGCGGATGTCGAAATAGAAGGCTGACAGATCCACAGTCATAAAATTGGACAGCGCCTGGAACACCCGTTTGAAGTCATAGTCCAGATAGGCTTGGCGAACGATGCCGTCCAACTCTGCAAGCTTGTGCAGCATGTAGCGTTCAAGCTCTGGCATATCGGCCGGTGCGACACGGGTCTTTTCGTCAAACCCCTCGAGGTTGCCAAGCAGAAACCGGAACGTGTTGCGAAGCTTCCGATAGGCATCGACGCTGGATTTGATGATCTCCGGCCCAACCTTCATGTCTTCGGTAAAATCAGAACTTCCAACCCAAAGCCGCAGGATTTCGGCGCCATTCTGTTGTGCAATCTTGTCCGGCGATACGGCATTCTTGCCGCTCTTGGACATTTTGAGACCTTTCTCGTCCAGCAAAAAGCCGTGAGTCACCACTTGCTTGTAGGGCGCACGGCCGCGCGTGCCACAACTTTCCAGCAGCGATGATTGAAACCAGCCGCGATGCTGGTCAGACCCTTCGAGATAGAGATCGGCAGGCGAATGATGATCGGCCCGGGCTTCCAGCACGAAGGCATGGGTGCAGCCGGAATCAAACCAGACGTCCAGAATGTCCTCAACCTTTTCATAGTCATCGGCCGCATACGCATCGCCCAGATAGACCTGCGCATCGTCTTCAAACCAGGCGTCGGCGCCGCGTGCAGCCACGGCATCGACGACGCGCTGGTTTACTTTTTCATCGCGCAGAATTTCGCCCGTCTCTTTGTGCACAAATACGGTCAACGGCACGCCCCAGGCGCGTTGGCGCGACAGAACCCAGTCAGGCCGGCCTTCAACCATTGCCCGGATGCGGTTGCGACCGGTCTCCGGCACAAAGCGCACCTTGTCGATTTCCGCCAGGGCGATCTTGCGCAGATCATTCGTTTCCATGGAGATGAACCATTGCGGCGTGTTGCGGAAGATGAGGGGCGCCTTGGAGCGCCAGGAATGCGGATAGGAGTGGGTCAGCTTACCGCGTGTCAGCAGCTTGCCAGCTTCGCGAAGCGCCTCGATCACAGCTGAGTTGGCATCGCCCTCTTTACCGTTGGGTTTCAGAACCCGTTTGCCTGCAAACAGCGGCACATCTTCGAAATAAATCCCTGCCTCATCGACCGTGAAAGGCACTTCAAGCCCGTGCTTAGTGCCGAGCTGATAGTCATCCTGACCGTGGCCCGGTGCGATGTGCACAAAACCTGTGCCGGTTTCATCCGTCACAAAATCACCGGCGCAAAGCGGAACGTCAAAATCATATCCCTGACCACGGAACGGATGCGCGCAGATTGTACCCGCCAGCTCCGGCGCATCCCCCACCCTCGTCCAGCTTTCGATACGGCCATCCAGCTTCACCTGCTCGGCCAAGTTGTCGGCGAGGACAAGGGTTTCCCCCACAACCGCCCAGCTCTCTTCCGGCGTGCTGTCGATTTTGTAGACGCCATAGGTGATGCGATCGGAAAAGCCCACGGCCCTGTTGCCCGGAATGGTCCACGGTGTGGTTGTCCAGATGACGACTGAGGCACCCGCCAACTCCGACGCGCCCGAGACAATTGGGAACCGCACCCAGATAGTTGGCGAAACATGGTCGTGATATTCGACTTCGGCTTCCGCCAGCGCTGTTTTTTCTACCACGGACCACATAACCGGCTTGGAGCCCCGATAAAGCCCGCCGTTCATGACAAATTTCTGGAACTCGGCGACCGTAATCGCTTCCGCGTCATAAGACATGGTGAGGTAGGGATTGTCCCAGTCGGCCTGGACCCCCATGCGCTTGAAGCCATCTCGCTGGACGTCGATCCATTGGGTGGCAAACTCGCGGCATTCCTTGCGGAACTCCAACACGGGCACACTATCTTTATCTATCCCCTTGGAGCGGTATTTCTCCTCGATCTTCCATTCAATCGGCAGACCGTGACAGTCCCAACCGGGCACGAAAAGCGCATCCTTGCCCATCATCTGCTGCGACCGGACGGTGATGTCTTTCAGAATGTGATTGAGCGCGTGGCCCATATGAATGGCGCCGTTGGCGTAAGGCGGGCCGTTGTGGAAAACGAACTTCTCCCGGCCCGCACTTTCCTTGCGCAGGCGGGCATAAAGATCGAGCCGGGCCCAGCGTTCCAGCATTTCTGGTTCGCGCTTGGGCAGCCCCGCTTTCATGGGGAAGTCGGTTTTGGGAAGGCGGAGGGTCTCGCGATAATCCCGGGTCTGGGTCGTCTGGTCGGTTGACATGGGCCGATTGGCTTTCGCTCAAAAAAATGGTCAAAGGGTTGCTGTGTTGAAAGCCCGGTCCTGCGTTTTTTTCCATGGTGCCTGTCCGTGTTGGACGGGCACCGGGTGTCAGCCGCAGGCCGGGACGATAATTCGCGCCCTGTTTTGCCCAATGGGGCCAATTTTCGGTTCTATACAGTCAATTATCATGGTGGCGTCTTGTACCAGCGGGGGTCTTATCCGTCCAGCAGCACGCGCGCCGGTGGGGGGCCACGCCGGCCCGATTCCTCATGTTTTGGGAGACACCCATGGCTCTTGGAGGTCTTTCAACAGGCGTCTTGCGGCCTCACTGTCTTTCGCGATTTGTGCCTTCAGGCTCTCCAAACCGTCAAATTTCTGCTCCGGGCGCAAAAACTCCACAAAAGATATGGCGGCATGAGCCCCATAAAGGTCACCGGAAAAATCAAACAGGTGGGCTTCCAGCAAGACATCGGCTTTGTTGAAAGTGGGTCTGCGCCCGACATTTGCGACCCCATCATATGTGCCTTTGTGGGGACCGTCCTCGATTAGGATTCGGACCGCATAAGCCCCCAGGGCAGGCTCGACATGCTCTTCCAGAGGCAGGTTGATGGTGGGAAAACCGATCGTACGCCCCCGCTGATCACCCATCACGACATGGGTCTCAACAGACCACCAATGCCCCAGCAATTGCGCCGCCCCCGCGGGGTCACCCTCTGACAACCGATCCCGGATGCGGGTGGAGGAATAGGTGTCCTCGCCCCTTTTCACTTCGTCCACAATAGTGACATCAAAGCCCAGATCCAGCCCCATAGCCTGCAGCAAGGCCCCGTCACCGGCGCGCCCTTTGCCGAAACGGAAATCGTAGCCCACCACAATATGAGATACGCCCAGGCCCGCAACGAGGATATCCGTCACAAAGCTTTCTGCTGACCGCTCGGCCATCCGCACGTCAAACGGCAGGGCCGCCAGGAAGCTGATGCCCAATTTTTCCAACAGCCGGGTTTTGGCTCGAAAAGGCGTCAGCCGGAAAAAAGGTCGGTCAGGAAAGAAATATTGTTGCGGATGAGGCTCGAATATCAGGGCCCCGCTTGGGCTATCAGCTGCTGCGGCCAGTTGGCATGCACGGCCAATAACTTGCTGGTGGCCAATATGGACCCCATCAAAATTCCCCAATGCGACCACGCCTGAGCGATTTTCAGGCGCCATATCTTCCGTATGGCGAATGACGTGCATCAAAACCTCTCCATTAAGGCTCTTGCTTTCAGGCCTTCTGGGACGTTCTGCGCCCCACCCCCGTGGTGATAAGCATCCTTCGCACCGCGTCAAGTCCGGAGCTTAGCCGTTTTGCCTGGTAACCCCCTGCTAACCTATTCACTTAACCGAAAATTTAAGGACACCGCTTTAGGTTGCGGTAGGGACCGAGGACGAGTTTACCGCGAATGCGAGGCTTCACCTTGGTGTAAAGGACACTCAATTGGGGGCACATTTGCATGTGCCTGCTACACGGAGAGCACACATGGCAGTAGACCTCTCGATGCCGGTACTTGTGGTCGATGACTACAAGACGATGATCCGCATCATCCGCAACCTTCTCAAACAGTTGGGATTCACGAATGTGGACGATGCTGCGGATGGAACAGAAGCGCTCGCTAAGATGCGGGGCAGACCTTATGGACTGGTCATCTCTGACTGGAACATGGAACCAATGACTGGCTATGAGCTGCTCAAAGAAGTGCGCTCTGACGACAAGTTAAAGCCCACCCCTTTCATCATGATCACGGCTGAATCCAAAACCGAGAATGTGATTGCGGCCAAAAAGGCGGGTGTGAATAATTACATCGTCAAGCCATTCAACGCCGCCACGCTTAAGACAAAAATCACCGCAGTTCTTGGCGATTTTTGATCTGTTGTTAAAAAGTGAAAGGGGGACAACGTCATGAGTGCGTCTGAAAAATCCGTCGAGCCTGTTCTTGAAGACATAGCAAGCCAGATCAGGAATATGAAAACCGATTCGCTGGCCCTGCCCGACATTTTGAAGCTCGCCGACGTCATGGTGGTTTCAATGCGTGGCTTTTTTGATCAGCTGGATGCGTCCATCTACAAAGAACTGACGGACGTTTCCTCATTTATCAACAATGCGCGTGCGGAAATTGGGCGCCTCCAACCTGCCGATCTGAAGGAAAAACACTTTCCAGAGGCAGGCAAAGAACTGGAAGCTATTGTCCAGTCTACGGAAACCGCGACAAACACCATCATGGAGCAAGCCGAACTCATCATGGAAGCAGATCCGGAGGACATGGAAGCGTATCACGCGACTGTTCAGGCCGGCGTCATGGAGATATTTCAGGCCTGTTCTTTCCAGGATATTACCGGTCAACGGATCAGCAAGGTCGTGAACACGCTTGTTCATATCGAGACCAAGATCGGCGCTCTTGCCGATGCTCTCGGCTCGACGATTGAGGAAGGGCCTGTCGAAGAAACGGCAGCAGAAAAACGCAATCGCGAACAATTATTGAACGGCCCCGCCTTTGAGGGTGAGGGAATTGATCAATCGGAAGTCGATAATCTCATGGGTGACGCTGCCAGCCAGGACGATATCGACGCCCTGTTCGACTGAACCAGATACCAGATGTAAGCTTGTGACTACCAGCGAAGCCGGGCGATGGCGCCGATTGGCCGAACGCCCGCTTCGCCACACACCTCACTCACCGCTTCTGACGTCGGGTTTTCAGGATTTGGGCCGCATCGCTCAACGGCAATACCGCCAGTGACAAAGAGCGCATCAATGCCCTGGTCATTTGCCCCTTTTATGTCCGTGAGAAGACCATCCCCTACAGCCAGGATTGCACTATCTGCGACGGTCTTTCCAACCAGTGTCGCCAATCTGGTCCGTGCCAGATCATAGATCGGTGCATGGGGCTTTCCAAAATAGTGGGACCGTCCGCCTAGCTCTGAATAGGCCGCAGCAAGAGCCCCGCCGCAGAACCGGCGCTGCTTGCCGTGATCAACAATAATATCCGGATTTGCACAGACCAGATCCAGGTCACGGTCTTTCAGGCGGGCCAAAGTAGCGACATAATCATCCGGTGTTTCCACTTCAGCATCAATGAGCGCTGTGCACAGGATAAAGTCGGCGGCTTCTTCTGCCACTTCTCTTTGCGGTAGCCCGTCGAATGTCACCGCGTTGCGCTCTGGTCCCAGATGCCAGAAAGTGTCCCCAAACTGACCTGTGCGAACGCTTGCGCGTGTCGCATCGCCTGACGTCAAGACGTCATCATAAGCGTCACGGGGAATGCCCATTTCTTCCAACATGGGAGGAATACCGACTGACGGGCGCGATGCGTTCGACAGGAGCAGCACCCTGCCACCGCCCTGCCGGTACTGCGTCAAAGCCTCGACAACGCCATCATAGGCTTCAACCCCGTTGTGCAACACACCCCACACGTCGCACAATAGCGCATCGTAGCGCTCAGCAAGCGCTTCAAAGGTCGAATGGATCGGCACAAGGCCGGTCTGGCTGGGCGTTATATCCGTCATGAGGAGCCAAGTAGGACGATCATACCCTCGCCGTCAAGCCTGGCACTGCTCAGATCGGATGCTTGAGGACCGTTTCCGATCCGGGATCAGATCAGGCAACATCTGCCAGAACATTGTCGCGCACGGGACGTGGCGTCCCGAACAGGTAGCCCTGGCCGAAATCAACGTTGAAGTCGAGTATATCCACCACAGAGCGCTCTTTCTCAATCATATCCACAATCAGGTTCATGCCGTACCGCGCCATGAGTTCCTTGATGTCTTCAGGTCGAATATCAGTGGTGCCTTTATCAGCCTGCCCGACAAGGACGTGCACGGCAATTTTCACATACCGAATGTTCATGTTGTGGAGCTTGCGGTAATCAAGGTTGATGTCGGTGACGCGGTCCATGGAAAAACGGAAGCCAAGCTTGGCCAATGCTTCGAGGCTCGCCAACTCAATGGCACCGCAGCCATCAATCGTAGCCTGTGAAAACTCGAAAATAAGCTGATCAGCCAAATGTTGATTTTGCTGCATGTACTCAATGAATTGCGGGAAAAAATCGCTGTCGAGCAACGAGTTGGCTGAGATGTTGCAAAACACGCCGGTATCCGCATCACGTTCGTTTAGCTTGCGTACAACCTGCACACACCGGAAAAGCAGAAGATTATCGATAATCGGCATCATGCCCGCTGGCTCTGCCACCCGCATGTAATCGCCAGGCATAATGATCTCGCCGGCGCTGCCCCGTAGTCTTGTCAATGCCTCATAGTACCGGACCTTGCGTTGAGGCAGGGTCACGATGGGCTGCAGGTAGAGATCAACCCGGTTTTCCTCAAGCGCGTGCCTGATTGTCTCCAGAAGCTCATTATCGTTCATCTGGGCGACCAGGCGTGGGGTTGTTGCTTCTTCCCCCGTAGGCGACATAGAAATAATGCCGTCCGCACGGCTTGTCACGGCCATTGGCTTTCTCACGGATCGTTTTTCTTCCGCAAACTTTTTGACAAAGCTTTCAATGACACGCATCTCGGAGACGATCTCTGCATTGAGTGCCTTTGTCTCAACTTCAAATTTCTCGGTGAGTGTTTCTATTTCCTTTTCCGATCGCTCCAGATCACGGCTGAGACCGGTGATAAATGAATTCAGATCAGAAAAATTTTTGCTTAAGCGTTTGCGGTCTGCCGCTCGGGAAAATGTTGCGTGCATCTGCGCAGCTGCAAGAAAGGCCAGAATGCCCACCACCCATGCCTGATCAGGGGCAAGCTTGTTTAGGACAATTAGACCCACGGACAGTGTGGCCGCCGCAATGGCATAGGTCATCACGATCATGAATTTGTTCAGGTGCGACATCGCATATTCCCCGTCTCATCAGTCTAGAGCGTAGGAGGCCGTCAGGGTGAAGGCGTCCTGTTTCCCAGTTTGAAACAGTGGCAGGGAGCTCTTGAGAAAGTGTTAACCATGGCGCGGCCAAACAGATTTCAGTCGAGAAAACCGGGGATATCGGGCAATTGAGCCTGCTCCTCCATCGAATGCTGGATAATCACTCGCGCACCCTCGGCGGCGACGCGCGCCTCAAAGATCTCCATTGTTTCGAGCGTCTGAGGTTTTGATACGTTGAACTCAGGTACAATCCGCTCGGTGCGGGATCGGGCAATATGGTAAAGGTCACCGCTCAAGTAGAGAGGACCTGCATTTTCAAGATCGATGAATAGAACTGCGTGGCCAGGCGTATGACCAGGCGTTGGGACAATCACCACGCTACCGTCGCCAAAAACATCATAGTCGTCGGTGAATGTGATCGTCTCCATAGACCTCATTGGCTCAACCAGTTCAGGCGTCACCAATCCCATCTCAACACCTAATCCGGACATGAAATCGACCTCAGCTTGTTGGATTAGAAGTGTCGACTCCGAGAAGAGCCCAGCATTTCCCACATGATCAAAATGCGAGTGCGAAACTGAAAAATATTCAATCTCAGCAGTGGTGACACCGATGGCCTCCAACTGGCTTGCCATGGTGACCGGAACCTTCATGACCCCACCCTCTATCGCTTCGCCCTCAGGATTTGCGTTAATGGCGTCGGGAAGGCCGGCATCCCAAACCAGATCACCTTTCGGATGACGGATGAGAAAGCACATAACCGCCAACTCGCCAGGCTGGCCGTCATACTCTCCCTCACTGCCAAATGGCGCG
>CAZFHW010000128.1:0-4705 GCA_964518885.1 uncultured Parvibaculum sp.
AATTGGATGGCAGCCGTGCAAAGCTTCAACGTGTCCGCGTATTGGTCGATCGCGGCACTGGCTTTGACTCTATCGCTGAAGTTCTTTCGTCTGAAGTTATTCGCGACTTACGCCGTGAACAATCCGAACTCATACGCAAAGAAGCACAACTCAGAGCTCGTTATGGCGAACGCCACCCGAGCATCGTTGAAATCAAAGACGAGCGTCGGGACCTCGATCGACAAATACAATCTGAGGTCAGTCGTATCGTCATTGGATTGGAGAATGAAGTTGCGATATCGGCAACGCGTGTCGCCTCTCTTAAGCGCAGCCTAGAAACAACCACCGCGACGGCTGGTGAACGGGAGCGGGACCGTGTTCGCCTGCGCGAATTGCAGCGTGAGGCAAGCTCCAACCGCACGCTTTACGAGAGTTTTTTGGCGCGCTTCAAGGAAACACGTCAGCAAGAAGACCTACAAGAAGCTGACGCGCGCATCATCTCGCGCGCGACTCGACCTATCAGCAAAAGTTCTCCCAAAACGACGCTGAATCTGATGTTAGCCCTTGTCGCCTCCGCTCTTTTAGGAGTTGGCGCTGCGTTCGTAAGAGAATATCTTGATGATCGTTTCCGCACACCACGCGAGCTAGAAGAACATCTGGGATTACCCGTACTAGCCACAGTCCCCCTCTTAAAAGAAAAAGAACTGGAAAGTGCTGGATCCGGAAAACATCCACATCGCTACCTTAAAGCAAAGCCTTTGTCGGCTTATTCTGAGAGTTTCAGAGAGCTACAAGCAGCACTCGCTCTCTCGGATGTGGATAACCCACCAAAGTCCATCTTGATTACCTCGTCGCTCCCGAATGAAGGAAAGACGACGACGGCGGTGAGCTTTGCAACGTCAGCCGCACGAGCAGGCCTTAGTGTTGTTGTGGTAGATGCTGACCTAAGACGTCCGTCAGTGCAAAAAATGATGGGCAAGGAAAAGCCTGAATTCGATATGATCGACTTTTTAACCCACAAATGCTCCCTCGACAGCGCTCTTCAATCTAGTGTTGAGGGTGGGTTCGAATTTCTAGCAACGACGCGGCAACCCGCCAATCCTTCAGATCTTCTCGCATCGACTGCAATGAAAGATTTGCTTGCGAAACTCCGCACGCGCTTTGACCTAGTTATTGTGGACTCTCCCCCTGTACTTCCTGTTTCAGATTCGAAAGCACTTTCCTCCCAACTAGATAAAGTTCTATTTGTCGTCAGGTGGCAAAACACGCCAAAAATAGCAGCTGAACATTCAGTAGCGAAACTCAAAGATTTTGGAGCCGATATTGCGGGAGTTGTCTTTGAACAGGTCGATATGGAAAAACAAACGAAATACGGGTATGGCGACGCGACCTATTATTATGGCCGGTATAGCGACTATTATTTGAGCTGATGAAAGAAACAATCCGATCTACGTCCGCTTTTTTGCGTATCCGCATGCCAGGTATCGTCACATTCGTGGTGGCGGCGGAACTTCTGTATCTTGCCGTTCCACGATCAAGTGTAGCCTACATTGCCTTAACGGCACCCCTCGCTATTTTTGATTTGCAACAGGGAAACAATCCTTCTACCGAACAGCTCTTGCGGGCAGAGGCTGGTACAAAGACCGCCCTCTCATACGGTGTAGAAACCGCTACCTTGAACAGCCAACTTAGTTATATAACGCTCTCTCGTTTGCAATTGAACGATGCTGCTCTCGACAACTTGGAAGATTTACGTGTTGCTACCTTGGCCGTGGAGAATGCATTAAAACGGCGACCACTCGATGCCTATTTGTGGACGCGCTACACACACCTTCGCTACCTTACAGAAGGCTTCTCTCCCTACACTCTTGCGGCTTTAGAACGTTCCTTTTTGTACGGACCACAAGAAGTCGAACTGCTGCAGTTTCGCATGATCTTTTGTATTGAAGCGTGGGAGAAACTCCCGCCCAGTTTGCGGACGCGCACCTTGGATCAAATTGAATTGGCGGCGACTATGACGGATTTATTGGGGCGCGTTCTGGCGAACTTATCAGATCCAGCCCAAGAGCGTTTGGTGAATTTTTTGGGAGAGACTTCGGCAGACATTGGCAGGGCGCAGCGTATCGCCGTTTCTATTCAAAGATCCCGCGAGAGAGACTAGATCATCGTTTCCGAGAGCTGAACGATTGTGCCACTGCAATTCCCATCAAATACATGTAGGAAACAGTTACGGCCGGGATTTGAAGACTAAAATCAACAAGGCTGTGCAAGCCAACTAGCACGCTTGCAGCAACGCCCAGCAGTGCAAAATGCTTGTCGCGTGCTCGCTCGATCCCGCCTCGCCAACACATCAAAGTCAATCCACCAAGAGCTAGAAATAAGGATGTGGCTGCTGGCAACCCTAGCTCCAGCATATTTTCCAAGTATGAGTTATGAGCTTTCTCAACAAAATGGTATCTCAATGTGCCATCACGGCGATACAGCGGAAATATTTCAGGGAAGCTGCCCAGGCCAGACCCAAGGATCAGATGATCCTCGAAAGCGTCAAATGTTTGTTGATAGTTCTCTAAACGTTGAGGATCGCCCCCGGCTGCAAAACGATCCCCTAAGAGACCCCCACTGAGGACAACAACAATTCCCCCAATAATCAAAACCAAAGCGGCGCGACTTGCTTGAAGGGCACTGTTCTTCTTACCCCCGCGAGCCAATTGCCACACCAACAAAATGATCGCTGCGGCAGCACTAAGCGCTCCTGCCCGCGATCCAGTCAACAAAAGCGCACTGGCGATTAGGAAAAATCCCAAATAGAGCCAATAATTCTTTGTGAAAGAATGTGATAGAAACTCAAAAATTCGATCTCTCATCTTGCGGGTTTGTCCCGACCGGCGTCGGCCTGCAGCTGCAATCAGGGCAACCGTAGAAATCAGTCCTAAGCCAGCAAATGTTGCGTAGGAATTTCGGTTCACAAATGTGCTCGTTAGAGCAGCTTTGCTAGTCCATTTTTCATAGAACAAGATCGTATCCCCTGCCCCTAGAAGCGCAATCAGTCCATAAAGAGCATAGACAGCGCTGACAAATGCGAATGCCTTCAGCGCCGTGTAAGCTGCGGCTTGGTCACGGCAGAGCTGCAGCGATAGCCAAAACACGCCTGCATAAGAAAGCCAGCGCATCAAGATCGTTGCCGTCCAATCAGGGTCAATGGTGATGCGCCCCTGTACTTCTTCTCCGAAAAAGTTGCTGACTTCAGTCCACCCAGGATGCGCAAGGCCAAATGGGATGCCTGGAATGAGTTGAACCAATACCCACAGACAAGTGATCGTAAAAAATACCAGAGGCATTCTCACGCGTCTTATTGGAACGGCTAAAGATTGACCAGTCCAAAGATGATGCAGGGCCCAAAGACCCAAAAGGAGGCCTACTTCCAGAGATAGAAGTGACCAACCCAGCGGACGATTACTACCCAGCGGAAGCGGTGCGATTGCAACAATGACTATTAGAGTCCATAGAAAAAACTTCTGCATTGAAACCTTCTATAGATCAATTTTTTCCATCAGAAACATAATGGCGTGCATTTGGGATTCTCAGTTAGAATCCTGCAACTCTTCATGAACACTTTGCTGAAGCAATACCATTCAAACGCTGAATTCGGGAATTATTGTGACGTGCTCCCCAATTTGCGCTCCTCTATAAGTTAGCTCTGTTCTGGTTATGGTCCTCATTTGACCAGTTTGCGTATTCCCACGGGGTCAGCCACCCAGGCTTGTGTGAGGTCTCTGGTAGTTGTAGTCACCGCGCTATGTCACTATCAAGCGCCGGGCATGTCAGGCTATCGAAGAGGTGTGCATACAGACATTCATCCCTGAGATGCCCGTTAAAGCTTTCGACAGAGCCATTTTGCATCGGCTTTCCAGTGGCAATGCAGTGCCACTCAATCTGGCGGTCCTGCTGCCACTTGAGGATCTCATTGGAGGTAAGCTCAGTCCCATTGTCGCTGACCACCATATCAGGCAATCCTCGAACCTCTGCGATCTGATGCAGCTCCCTGACACCCCGTACCCCAGAGAGAGTTGTCCACGACTGTTGTCAGGCATTCCCGGCTGAAGTCGTCGACGACGCACAAGATGCGGAACTTGCGTCCATCCACCAATGTGTCGGAGACTAAATCAAGAGCCCATCGCTGGTTTGGCCCCTGAGGAACCACCATAGGAGCTCTGGTACCATGGGCGCGTTTGCGACCGACCGAGGTCGAGGTGTTGATTGGCAACCTCGCAAAGGCGCGTAAACAGCTTGGATGGCAGCACAAAATTTCATTCCCAGAACTGTTGAAGGAAATGGTTGTGTCCGACCTTAAAGTTGTTCTGGAAGAACACGATCGAGTCCTGCGACACGACTGATCTGTGAGTGGGGTCAGAAGAACGCGTTTTACGCGCCTATGCGCATCTACACAAGCTCTTAGCGCACAGATGTAAGCTTCCGTTTATTACCATCAGCTAACCACAGGTCGGCCAATGGAGTGATACGTCACGCCTGCGCGAGACATTTCTTCCAACGTGTAGATATTTCGAAGGTCGATGATGAGCGGCTGGGCCAAAAGGGTTTTGACCCGCGCCATGTCGAGCATCCGAAAGGCGTTCCACTCGGTCAAAATGAGGAGTGCTGAGGCTCCCTGCATAATGCCATAGCTGTCCGTGCCCCACTCTATATCTGTGAGCATATTTTTGGCGTG
>CAZFHW010000128.1:4805-7990 GCA_964518885.1 uncultured Parvibaculum sp.
CCCTTGGAGACATCTTGAACGTTGGCGCCGGTCGCTTCGCAGATGTCTGCGATCTCGTTGATAAACGTAACCTTGGTGGCAAGAAACGCGTTGTTGGCGTATTTGATAAGCTCCGACGTCGTCCGGTCCGTCATGACGACGGGGGTTTCGTTGAGGATCAACGGGCGATAGATGGCTTGCATCACCTCCCGAGCGCGCTGCGAACTCGTGCCGATCACCACCCTGTCTGGCTGCATGAAGTCATCAATCGCTGAACCTTCCCGCAGAAATTCTGGATTTGAGGCGACATCGAAATCTGCACCAGGATTTGATTTGCGAAGGATTTCCTCCACCTCATCACCGGTACCGACAGGTACTGTGGACTTGTTCACGATCACCGTATAGCCGCTCAGCTTCGGCGCCATTTCTGCGGCGACAGCATAGACGGCGCTGAGATCAGCACTGCTATCGGTCTTGCTTGGTGGTGTGCCCACAGCGATAAAAATGGCGTCTTGGCTGGCAATGTCGCCCGCTTCCCATGTCGAAAATCGCAACCGACCTGCGGATACGTTTTTTCCCACCAGTTCATCAAGGCCTGGTTCGTAAATCGGAATTTCGCCGGCCTGGAGGCGGTCCAGTTTCCCCAGATCATTATCGATGCAAACAACATCGTGACCTAAGTCCGCAAAACAGGCTCCCGTGACAAGGCCCACATAGCCCGTCCCAATCATCGCAATGTGCATTTAGCACTCCTTCAGAACGAAATCTTTCAACTGCGGAATAAGGTCCACGAGCTTTGGCCCAATATCGTCGCGCTGCAGCGCGTAGGCGATGTTGGCTGCGAGATACCCCGCTTTGTCACCACAGTCGAACCGTGCGCCATCGAAACGCACAGCATGAAACGGAACAGAGCCGATGGTCGAGGCCATCGCATCGGTCAACTGAATTTCTCCCCCCGCTCCAATCGCCCCCTTTTTAAGCTCATCAAAAATCGACGGGGAGAGGATGTATCGCCCGGTCAGCGCCAGCCGCGAGGGGGCGTCCTTTACTGCTGGTTTTTCCACCAGGCCTTTAACTTCTACAGTGCGGCCATCGTCCTTGCCGGGTGCCACAATCCCATACTGGCCGACCTGATCATCTGGCACTTCCGCCACGGCGACAATATTGCCTCCGTGGGTTTGCCAAGCATCAACCATCTGCGCAAGGCAGCCTTGTTCGTGCAACACCAATTCGTCGGGCAAAATGACGGCAAAAGGTTCATCACCGATAATGTCGCGCGCGCACCAAATGGCGTGACCGAGCCCGAGCGGTTTTTGTTGGCGTACAAAGCTCGCGGCGCCGTAGCTTAGCTGCGTGGTGGACAGTGCCTTCAGGGCGGCTTCCTTATTGCGCTCCGACAGGGTCGTTTCGAGTTCGAAGGCATGGTCGAAATAGTCTTCGATTGCACCCTTTCCCCGGCCGGTCACGAATATGAAATGTTCAACTCCCGCTTTGCGAGCCTCCTCCACCGCATAATCAATCAATGGGCGGTCTACGATAGGCAGCATTTCTTTCGGCACGGACTTCGTTGCCGGTAAAAACCGGCTCCCAAGCCCGGCGACCGGAAAAACCACTTTTCGAATTTTCTCAGCCAATTGATGGCCCCCATTGCAGCTGGAAGATTGTTTGTTTGCGCGCCCCCAGTTTATAGCCGAGAGCTGAAGGATTTGTGATGCAAAATCACTGAGCAGAGCCGATGTACCCATTGTCGGTGTTAATGACGAATTGGGAACCTAGAGGTTAAGGCTTCAGTGGACTTTCGGATGCGCTATATCTTGGGGTAGAGTGATGCTGATGGCGGGCTTTGAGGCTTGCTTTATGTTTGCTCACGGCTTGTTTGGAACGCATAATATGAAGGTCTTTCCGGTCATCTTGTCTGGCGGCGTTGGCTCCCGATTGTGGCCAACCTCGCGGGCGCTTTACCCCAAACAGCTCCTCCCGCTGGTGTCTGAGCAGTCAATGCTCCAGGAAACCGCGGCGCGGGTGATGGAAAACACGCTTTTTGCCGCACCCATGGTGATTTCCAACGAGGATCACCGGTTTATCATTGCCTCCCAGATGCAGGAATTGGGTATTGCCCCTTTGGCACACGTGCTGGAGCCGGAGGGTCGTAACACTGCGCCTGCCGCGGCCGTCGCAGCCGAAATTGCTCTGGCAGAGGCTGACGATGCTATTTTGCTGGTGCTGCCCGCAGATCACCATATTGGCGATCAGGCGGCCTTTCTGGCGGCGATTGAGGCAGGGGCAGAGCTCGCCAAACAGGGTCGGCTGGTGGCCTTTGGCATTATCCCGACCGCACCGGAAAGCGGCTACGGCTACATCAAAGAGGGGGAGAAAATCGGCGCCTCCCGGGGACGTGACGTCGCCCGATTTGTGGAAAAGCCAGCTGTTGAGGTCGCTAAACAATATCTTGAGGAAGGCGGGTATTACTGGAACGCGGGGATTTTCATGTTCCGGGCAGACCGTATTCTTGAAGAGATGACACAATACTGCCCTGACATTCGCACCTATGCTGCGGAAGCGGTGAAGCAAGGCACGCGAGACCACGACTTTTTCCGGCTTGAAGCGGCAGCCTTTGCGCAATGCCCCTCAGATTCGATCGATTACGCCGTGATGGAACACACACGAGCCGCAGCTGTTATCCCCGTCGATATGGACTGGAGCGATATTGGCAGTTGGTCAGCGCTTTGGGAGATCGGCCAGAAAGATAAAGCTGGCAATGTCTGCTCCGGCGATGTGCTGCTGCACGATTGCGACAACAATTATATCCGGGCGGAAAACAATCTGATTGCCGCCGTGGGCGTGAGCGATCTGGTGATTGTGGAGACCGGCGATGTTGTGATGGTGGCACCGCGCGACCGGGTGCAGGAAGTCAAAACGCTGGTACAGCAGGTGGCCGCCGCCGGGCGCAGCGAACATCATGTTCATACCCGTGTCTATCGACCCTGGGGCTTCTATGAGGGCCTCGACCAGGGGGAGAGCCATCAGGTGAAACATTTGATGGTCAATCCTGGGGCCAGTCTGTCGCTGCAGCTTCATCACAAGCGGGCGGAGCACTGGGTGGTTGTGAAGGGGGAGGCCCGGGTGACGGTGGGGGACAAAGTGCAGGTGCTGAAAGAAAATCAGTCTGTCTACATTCCCATTGAGACCAAACACCGGCTGGAGAA
>CAZFHW010000129.1:0-1751 GCA_964518885.1 uncultured Parvibaculum sp.
CGGTCCTGCCGCGAGGGGATTTGCGGGTCGTGCGCCATGAATATTGACGGCACCAACACGCTTGCTTGTACCAAGGGGATCGATGAGGTGAAGGGGGAGGTGAAAATCTACCCGCTCCCTCACTTGGATGTGGTGAAGGACCTGGTGCCGGACCTCACGAATTTTTATGCGCAACATGCCTCCATTGAGCCCTGGTTGCAGACCACGACTGTGGAGCCGGAAAAGGAATGGCTGCAGTCGGTTGGTGATCGCGAGAAACTTGATGGGTTGTACGAGTGCATTTTGTGCGCCTGCTGCTCAACTTCGTGCCCCAGCTACTGGTGGAACGGCGATCGCTATCTTGGGCCAGCCGTGTTGCTGCAGGCCTATCGCTGGCTGATCGACAGTCGGGATGAGGCGACGGGCGAGCGGCTTGATAATCTGGAAGACCCTTTCCGGCTTTATCGGTGTCACACAATCATGAATTGCGCGAAGGCTTGCCCTAAGGGCCTGAACCCTGCCAAGGCGATTGCCGAGATCAAGAAAATGATGATCGAACGGCGCGTTTGATTGGCTTGATATTTTGTCTTAAGGGCCGTTTCCCAGATTTTGGGGGCGGCCCTTTTTTGTGGGTGCAATTGAGGGGCGCTTTCTGCCAACGTGCTAATGCTGGGACTAATCCAAATGGCTGAGGTGGAAAGGTTTTTCTCATAAAAGGAGTGTTTTTTGGCCAAAAAGAGGGTGTGGCTGGTTGCGTGCCGCGCTCACCGGACTAAAGTCACCCCATGGGGTACGTATAACTAAGGAGCGGGACCTGTGAAACAAATCACACGCCTGATAGGCGCAGCTGTTATTTCCTTCGGACTGATGAGCGCCGTGACTGCACCGCTCAGCGCTGCTGAGTACATTGGCACAATCGAGCCGAACAACATTCTAAAAATGCTCACCGACAATGGCTATGAAGATGCCTATGTCGCTGACACGGACTACGAAGACCTGCCGATCCTGAATTTCACACTCGCTGATTCAAAAGCGGTGATCTATTTCTACGAATGTGGGAAAACCGGCAAGGCGTGCGAATATCTGCAGCTCTATGTCGGCTGGGCAATGGACAATCGACCAAGCTACAAGGTCATTAATGACTTTAATGCGGAAGAGCGGTTCAGCCAGGCCTATATTGATGATGAAAATGATCCGGTGATTGAGCAGTGGATCACGCTCGAAGGCGGTATTTCGGACGTGAACTTCATCAACACCGTCGCGACGTTTGGCGAAACAGTTGGAAAGTTCGAAGACATAATCGGTTGGGAAAACTGACCCCAATAACCATTCGGTTTTGAAAGGCGCTCCTTTGATGAGGGGCGCCTTTTTTGTTTTGGATGCCTGCTGACAGATTGTGTCAGCAGGCGAGGGGGCAGGGTGCTTCCCTGCCTTGCTTGATCATGTTGCCTCCGACATCCTTCACAAAGGCTCACAACAGGGAGGTAGCCACTCATGCTCGATCATATTGGTTTGTCGGTTTCGGATTATTCCGCGTCGAAGGCGTTCTATCTCGCTGCCCTGAAGCCCCTTAACTATGGCCTGATCATGGAGGTGACGGAGGTGGGTTCGTTTGGGGGCTTTGGTGAAGAGGGTAAGCCTGATTTCTGGATTGAGCAGGGAACGCCCGCGCCGAAGCTTCACGTTGCATTGGTCGCCAAAGACAGAGCGACGGTTGATGCTTTTTACAAAGCGGCAATGGACGCAGGCGCGAAAGATAACGGCGCGCCCGG
>CAZFHW010000129.1:1851-7974 GCA_964518885.1 uncultured Parvibaculum sp.
TCCTGCACCTGGTGGATGACTACCTGCGGTGTGTTTGTGGCTAGTTCGCCAACGGCTGCCATGAATTCCAGGCAGTAGGACTGTGCGAAATGGAAGTCGACTGCGGCCTGGTCCTTCCATTCTTCGTAAAAGAGAAATGTGCCGGGATCCATCACGTCTTCGTAATATCCGTAGCCAAGGCACCCTGCTTCTTTGCGTGACAGGGTGACTTGCCGCTCGGCAACGGGGCGGAAAGCCTCGCGTTTGTCGTCTGCCACTTGCGCTCTGCCGGTGATAACGATCATGGCCAATCTCTCTCCTTTTTGATGTGTTTGCGTACCCTAACAGCATTTCACCATGCTCTGTCGGTGCCGCCGTTTGCGGGAAAGTCAATTTTGCGGGTGGTGGGGGTTGAAATTAACATATATTTCTATAATTATAGAATCATGGAAATTAAAACAGCAATAGAAGCCCTTGCCGCCCTGGCTCAGGAAACCCGTCTGGAGATATTCCGCGCGCTGGTGCGGGCTCACGCGCCCCAGGAGAAAGACGCCGGTCTGTCTGCCGGTGCAGTGGCAGAGGCGCTGGGGGTGGCCGCGCCTACGCTTTCGTTTCATTTGAAAGAGCTTTCCCGTGCCGGGCTTGTGTCATCCCGGCGGGACGGGCGGTCAATTGTTTACACCGCCAACCTTGGTGCCATGGCGGCACTGACGGATTACCTCATCAAAGACTGTTGTCAGGGCGCATGTGCGCCAAATCAAAAGGAAATGACCCCATGAAAAGATTGCATGTGAGCTTCACTGTTGCTGACCTGGACAAGTCAGTTGCCTTCTATTCCACATTGTTTGGTTCAGAACCAACCGTCTGCCACGATGATTACGCGAAGTGGATGCTGGACGACCCGCGGGTGAATTTTGTGATTGAGAACAAAGGCAGTGAGCTCGGATTTAGTCATGCGGGCATTCAGGTTGAGACCGCGGAAGCGCTGGCTCCTTTGTTCGAGCGACTGAAAAATGCAGAAGCGCCCTATCTCCCCGAAGGCATGACGACGTGCTGTTACCATAAATCAGAGAAAAGCCGGACGGCCGACCCGGATGGCGTGATGTGGGAAGCCTTCTACACACACCACGAAACGGAAGAACGTGGAACCGGAGCAGATACTGAAGTCGCCGCAGCGGCACAGGAGGTCCCCGATTTGACGTCCGCTCCAATGCATTCCGCAGGTTGCTGTTGAAGCGATGACGGACAACGCAAAGACATACAATGTGCTCTTTCTCTGCACGGGCAACTCTGCGCGGAGCCTGATGGCGGAAGCCTATCTCAACTCGCTTCCGGGTCCGCTTTTCCGGGGGTTCAGTGCGGGGAGTTATCCGACGGGAGCGCCCAATGTCTTTGCGTTGGACACATTGAAGACGGCGAAAATATCCACCGAAGCGCTGCGCTCCAAATCGTGGGATGAGTTTGGCAGGGATGATGCGCCGGAGATGAGTTTCATCTTCACCGTGTGTGACAACGCTGCTGGTGAAGTGTGCCCCGTCTGGCCTGGTCGTCCGATGAGCGCGCACTGGCCCTTTCCAGACCCTGCGGCGTTTGTGGGGCCGGACATACACAAGCAGGTGCATTTTCTCGATGTCTTCCGGCAAATTCGGACGCGGATTGATATTCTCGTGAACCTCCCGCTGTCGAGCCTCGACGACCTGGCTCTCAAAAGCAAACTTGCGCGGATTGGACAGGACCGCGCGGGCGCGGGTGTTGCACCGTGAGCGTTGAATTTGACTATCGACGCCGGCTGGTTGCGGAGGCGCTGGGAACATTTTTTCTTCTCGCCACCATTGTGGGCTCCGGCATCATGGGAGAGACCCTGGCGGCAGGAAATGAGGCGGTGGCGCTGCTGGGCAACACCATCGCGACAGGCGCCATTCTTGCTGTGCTCATTCTGATTTTTGGACCGGTGTCGGGCGCGCATTTTAACCCCGCCGTGACGCTTGCCTTTGCGCTTAGGCGTGACATTGGCTGGGGAGCGGGGGCTGGGTATGTTGGTGTCCAGTTGATGGCGGCTGTGTGTGGTGCGATGGCGGCCCATTTTATGTTCGACATGGAGCTCCTCCAGTCCTCGACCCATGTACGCACGGGCGCCGGGCAATGGGCGGGAGAACTGATTGCAACGTTCGGGCTGGTGGCCACGATTTTTGGCTGTATCAAAGCAGCCCCTCAGGCCGTGCCCTATGCGGTGGGTCTGTTCATCACCGCTGGATACTGGTTCACGTCCTCGACATCCTTTGCCAATCCGGCGGTCACCGTCGCCCGGTCCCTGACAGACACGTTTTCCGGCATTCATCCTGACAATGTGACCTTATTCGTCGTGGCCCAGCTGGTCGGGGCGGTTGCCGCAGCGTCCGTCACGGGATGGCTGTGGCGGCGGAGGGGATAGTTCCCGCCAGCGGCTAGAATTTTGGACATGAGGGGGCTGATCTTCGTCTCTCACCTTGCAGAGAGCCCGCCCGGGCGCTACGACGGGGGAGAGTTTGGGAACAGGAGGCGCTGCCCGGCAACGGGTTGCGAGGGAAAAATGGCGACAGAGCTTCATCACTTCATCAATGGCGCGAAAGTAGCGGGCACCAGCGGTCGTACCCTGGATGTGTTTAACCCCAATACCGGGGAGGTGAGTGCGCGGACACCGCTTGCCAGTGCGGATGAAGTGCGCAGTGCCATTGCTTCATCAGCGGCGGCATTTCCTGAATGGGCATCGCTCAACCCGCAGCGACGGGCGCGGGTGATGTTCGATTTCAAGCGGTTGATCGAAGACAATATGAACGAGTTGGCCCAGATGCTGTCAGCTCAGCACGGCAAGGTGGTTGCCGACAGTAAAGGGGATGTGCAGCGCGGGCTTGAAGTGATCGAATTTGCCTGCGGCATTCCTCATCTTCAGAAAGGTGAGTTCACCGAAGGCGCCGGGCCTGGCATCGACATGTACTCCATGCGCCAACCGCTTGGTGTGTGCGCGGGGATCACCCCGTTCAATTTTCCGGCGATGATCCCGATGTGGATGTTTGGTGTCTCGATCGCCTGTGGCAATACATTTGTCTGCAAGCCATCTGAAAAAGACCCCAGTGTGCCGTTGCGTCTGGCTGAACTGATGATGGAGGCGGGTGCGCCAGCGGGTGTTCTCAATGTCATCAACGGGGACAAGGAAGCGGTGGATACGCTGCTCACCGACGGCCGTGTGGAAGCGATCAGTTTTGTTGGATCGTCCGCCATTGCTGAATATATCTATGCGACAGGGGCTGCTCACGGCAAGCGCGTGCAGGCAATGGGTGGCGCGAAGAACCACGCGATCATTATGCCAGACGCTGATCTCGACCGGGTTGTGGATGATTTGATCGGCGCAGGGTATGGCTCGGCGGGAGAACGCTGTATGGCGATCTCTGTGGCTGTGCCTGTGGGCAAAGAGACTGCGGACCGCTTGATTGAGAAACTGATCCCCCGGGTTGAAAGTCTGAAGGTCGGACTCTCAACAGATGATGAAGCAGACTACGGCCCCATGGTCACGGCTGAACAACGTGACAAGGTGACAGGGTGGATTGATCGCGGCGTTGAAGAAGGTGCCAGCCTGCTCGTCGATGGTCGCGGTTTCGAACTGCAGGGATATGAGGGGGGGTTCTTTATCGGTGGCTCCCTGTTCGACAATGTGACGCCTGATATGGATATCTACAAAGAAGAGATATTCGGGCCGGTTCTGTCGGTTGTGCGGGCTGAGACGTTTGAGGAGGCCGCGAAGCTGCCCAGCGAACATCAATATGGCAATGGTGTTTCCATCTTTACCCGCGACGGGGACGCAGCGCGCAGTTTTGCCGCCAACGTAAATGTTGGCATGGTGGGTATCAATGTGCCGATCCCTGTGCCGCTCGCCTACCATTCTTTCGGGGGCTGGAAACGGTCTTCCTTTGGGGGCACCAATCAGCACGGTATGGAAGGTGTGCGGTTCTATACGAAAGTGAAGACCGTCACCTCGCGCTGGCCCACAGGGGTAAAAGAAGGCTCAAGCTTCGTTATTCCCACAATGAAGTAGCAATGGGCGCGGCGGACACAGGGCCGCCTCAATGTTCAAATTGGTTCTTGGTATGAGAGAGAAGTGTCGGTAGCTTTGCCGACACTTCTTTTTTTGTGAGCTTGCCCATGTCCGATATTCAGATCGACCTTGATGCCTATTTTTCCCGGATTGGATATGCCGGTTCGCGGGAGCCGACGCTTGAGGTTCTCACCGCGATCCAGTTTGCCCACGCTACATCCATTCCGTTTGAGAATCTGAACATTCTTTTTGGAAAGGGCGTGCAGCTCGATCTCCCCACGCTTCAGAACAAGATCGTTGATTGCGCACGCGGGGGCTATTGTTTCGAGCAAAACGGGCTCGCCCTGGCGGTGCTTAAACAATTGGGTTTCGATGCTTTCGGGCTTGTTGGCCGGGTACGGTGGATGCTGGCAGAGGAACAGGCCGCCCCCCTCACCCATATGCTGATCCATGTGACCATCGACGGTAAGGCTTACATTTACGATGGGGGGTTCGGAGGTGTTCGCCTGACCGGGATTTTGGAGCTTGTGCCGGACCTTGTTCAACCGACGCGGCATGAAGACCATCGCCTGGTGAAGGTGGGCACCAATTACACGGTTCAAGTTGATCTTGGCAAAACCGGGATGGAGAGAAATTGGACGGACGTTTGCCAGTTCACTCTGGAGCCGCAATCACCGGTCGATTACGAGCTGGGCAGTTGGTACACATCCACCCACCCAGACTCTCTCTTCGTGAACAACCTGATTGTTGAGCGCCCCTTTGAGGGAGGGCGGCGGATGATTTTTAACGATATGTTTGTGGAGCGACTTCGCGGATGCGATCAGACCACCCATATGATTGCTTCGGTTGAAGAAATGCTCACGCTGCTTGAGGATCATTTTGATTTGAAGGTTAGCGGTGAAGAAGACCGCGATGTTCTCGCGCGGTTTATCGGTGTTTCTCAATGATGGTGTCCGAATATGGCGAGCCCTCTTGGGTCTGATGCGTGAAGCTCCATCTGGTGAGAAAGACTTGATAACAACGCAGGGAGACCGGCATGCTTCAAAAAGAAAAAGCGATCCTTCTGAAAGACCTGCATGAAGGGGACCGCCCTTTCATTATTCCAAATCCCTATGATCGGGGGACGGCGCGTCTGCTTGAAGGGTTGGGGTTTGAGGCTTTGGCATCCACAAGCGCAGGCTATGCCTATTCAATGGGAACGCTGGATCACAAGATCGGTGCGGACGAGATGCTGGCGCATATCGCTGACATCGCCGCAGCCACGGACCTGCCATTGAATGCAGATTTGGGGAACGGGTTTGGCGATGCTCCTGAGATTGTTGCCGATACGATTACGCGTGGCATTGCCGCAGGACTGGCGGGTGGGTCCATTGAAGACATGACGGTCGAGCGGACGCTTTACCCCGTGGATGAAGCCGTGGTGCGGATTGAGGCGGCGGTGGAGGCGGCGCATGGAGGGGACATTCCCTTTGTGCTGACGGCACGCGCTGAAAACTATCTTGTCGGGGACCCGGATCTTGGCGCGGTTATCAAGCGTCTGCAGGCCTATCAGGAGGCAGGGGCGGATGTGCTTTATGCGCCAGGCCTGATAAAGCTGGATGACATTACCGAGCTTTGCCGCTCCGTCGATCGCCCGGTCAATATTCTGGCTGGGCTGCCGGGCTTCACTTTGACGGTTGAGGAGCTTGGGCAAGCTGGTGTGAAACGTATCAGTACAGGCAGTGCTTTGGCCGTGGCCGCGTTTGGTGGGTTTTTGAAGGCGGCAAAAGAAATGCTCGACGAAGGCACCTTCACTTTCGCCAGTGACAGCCCCCCATACGGTGATCTCACAAAATTTCTTGGTTAGGTCAGATCTGCTTCGCGATCTGAACGCCATTTGCGGGTTATTGCGACCCGCAGGTCGATATTGTTGTCAGCGGCATACGTGTGTGACGCCTGTTCAAATCGGTTTGCGAACGATAAGAGTGTTGTCATGGGGTGATCCTTTTTGAAGCGGGGTTCCCATATACATCGTGTTCTCTAAACGTTCTCAATTTGGATTTGACGGACTTCATGACTGACGGGCCCCTGCAGGA
>CAZFHW010000130.1:0-7959 GCA_964518885.1 uncultured Parvibaculum sp.
TTCAATGGCTCTGATCGACCTCCGAAGGCAGAGGTCATGAGTTCGAATCTCGTCGGGTGCACCCTATCATCCCCAGACGCAAGGCAAGATCGAACGCTGGCACCAGACACTCAAGAACCGCATCTTGCTAGAGAACTACTTCCTGCCAGGTGATCTCGAAACTCACATTGCTGAATTCGTTGGTTATTACAACCATTCCTGGAATGAGCCGAGGGCGGAAATAGTCGAGGATCATTTTCCAGTCGAACGGAGGTCGGAACCCAAGCCGCAGACGCAGGTCAAACGTCAGGGGCGTATCTGTCTGCCTGTTGTCCTGCGTCCCAGGCCGGTCCCGTTTGCGCACAGCACTTGGCGGTTCGCCATACCGTTTCGAAAAAGCATCATTGAAGCGCCGCAGACTGGAAAATCCAGAGGCAAAGGCAATGTCTGAAATTGCAAGGCGCGTGTCCCGCAACAATTGATTGGCCAGAAGCAACCGCCGCGTTGAGGCAACGGCTTCCGGGCTCGCCCCAAGATGGGTCGCAAAAAGCCTGCGCACGTGGCGTTCCCCAAGGCCCAGACAGTCAGCAAGTTCACATGCGCTGCCATGGTCAAGAGCGCCTTCTCCGATCAGGCGCAAGGCGCGTGTGACCGTAGCTGCCGACCCAAGCGCAGCAGGTGTGCCCGGGGCGGCTTCGGGGCGACAGCGCAGGCAGGCACGAAACCCGGCGCTCTCAGCAGCGGCGGCTGAGGCATGGAAGGTGCAGTTTTTGCGCATGGGAATGCGAGCCGGGCAGACCGGACGACAATAAATACCGGTTGAGGTGACACCGGTGAAAAACCGGCCGTCAAAACGGGTGTCACGCGCCTTGATCGCGGCGTAGCACGCGTCGGGGCTCGGCAGGTTGGGGGAGATGGTTGTTTCCATGCCTCACACTAGGTCAAACCGGGAGTAAATACTCGCCAGATTCGGACATTCTCATTGAGGCAACAAAGCGAGAGGTTTGCGTCAGCGTTCTGTGAAAGCCACATCCAGAGAGCGGAACACGGGCTTCAGAAGGTAGCGAACAAGCGATTTTGATCCTGTCACAATTTCCGCATTGACCACCATGCCCGGGAGAACTGCATGGTGAGCAGTTCCCAGACCCACATGGGTCTTGGAAAGAGCAATGATGACTTTGTAGTAGGGCTCGTCCTGTTCATCGCGGAAGGTAGACGCGGAAATACGACGCACCTCTCCGGGAATGTCGCCAAACCGGGCGGGGTCATACGTTGTAATCTTCACGCTCGCCGGGTCTCCGATCTGGATGTGGCCAATATCATCCGGCATAACCCGAACCTCAGCCACCAGTTCGTCGTCTATGGGTACAATCTGAGCGACAAGCCCCCCTGGAGCAATCACCTCACCAATGGCCTGGGCAGCAAGGTCCTGAACGATCCCCCGCACGGGCGCAGAAACGGTTAGGCGATTAACCCGATCAGAAAGTTTCAGAAGGGCACTTTGAGTCTCAGCAAGCCCCGCCGACGCCGTGCTGCGCTCTTCAAGTGCATCATTGATGAGTGTTGCATCAAGTTCCTCAAGTCCGGCTTCTTCTTCGCGCAAAGATTCGCGTGCCCGGGCAAGGTTGCCTGCAGTAGAGATGAGCTGCACACGCGTCTGCTCAAGAGACCGTCTTGTTTCCAGAAAAACAATCCGGGACACCAGCCCCTTTTCGACGAGGCCCGCGCGAAGGGCGACCTGCTCCAGCATGAGGTCTACCTGTTCTTTGAGGCTGAGCCTTTGGTCGGATAGTGAGCTGATTTCAAGAATGCGCTGTTCGATGCGCGCCAGAAAACCTTCGCGCTGTCGGTCCGCAGCGGTAAGGGAGGCCTGCAAATGTGCTTCTTCGTTTGCAAACATCGCCAGATCAGCTTCTGTCGAGGCATTGTTCATTATCGCCGGGTCCATAGGCCGGGCATCAATGAAAGCCGTCAGGCGTTCAATTTTTATCAGTGCCGCTGTCTCACGCGCGGTCAACTGCCCCAGGTCGCCTTCAGCAGCGATAGGTTGCAGGAGGACAAGCGGTTGACCCGCATCAACGATCTCTCCTTCGCTGACCAGCAGTTCAGCGACAATGCCACCTTCCAGGTGCTGCACAAGGAGCACTTGTCCGGCCGGTGTCACTTCCCCGTTGGCACGCGCCAGTTCTTTGATCTCTGTGACGGAGGCCCAGAGGATGGCAAGGGCGAGAAAGACGCCGCCAACGATCATAAGGTGTTGATGGAAACGCGGCGGCCCGCTTTCCTCAAGCGTCAAAGGCAGGGCGAGCTTTTTTGACAGGTCAGCCTTTTCGGCAACCTTTTTCTTCTTGGTTTTCTCTGCTGCTGACAAAGCTGCGATCCTCGACACAAATACTGCCCCTCAGTGTTGCAATGCATATCGGGGCGGGAGAGGAGGTCCGCCTAAAAACTGAGGGAAATCCTGCCCTATTAGTGTTAAGGGCTTCTTAAAATCAGCCGTTCAGGCGTTCCAAAACAGCATCGGGCGGCCCATCCAGAACAATGCGGCCTTGGTCCAGATAGACAAGCCGGTCAGCCAGACGCATATGACTAGGCCGATGGGTCACCATCAGGATCGTGGTTTTGCCCTTTAGGGAGAGGAGTTTCTCGACCAGTTTTTTGTCTGCTTCGTCATCAAGACCAAAAGCGGGCTCATCGAGGAGCAGGATCGGGGCGTTCTTCACATAGGCGCGGGCAAGGTTAAGCCTCTGGCGCACGCCACCGGCCAGATTGGCAAAGTCTTCCTGCGAAAACCGGGTCTCAACGCCTTCCTTAAGCGTTGCGATGTAGTCGGTGAGGCCTGCATCGGCAAGCGCCTGGTTGATGTTCTCTTCGCTCGCGGTCGGGTCTGCAAGCCGAAGGTTCTGGGCGATTGTTCCATAGAAGAAAGTGGCGTTCTGCGGCAGGTAGGCAATGGCATTGCGCATCTCGCCCGTATCAAGCTGGCGAATATCCAGACCATCAAGCGAGATTGAACCAGCCTGCGGTTTGTAGAGCCCGGCAATGGTTTTGAGGATCGTGGACTTGCCAGCACCGTTGGGCCCGTTCAGCGCGATAAAGGCGCCGGGTTCCACATCGAGGGTAACGCCCATGAGGGCTGGTTCAGCTCCTGCAGAAAACCGCAAAGAGGTGTTTTGAAGAGAAATCCCTCCTTTGAATTTGCGGAAGAAGGAAGGAAGTTGGCCAGCTTCGCGTTCGAGCGGTAGGCGCATCAGAATGTCGATCTGCTTCAGGCTTTGCACCACCTGATTGATCCGACTGAAACTCAGGAAAATGGATTGGATGGGACCGAGAACACGCCACACGAAGGCCATGGTGGCGATGAGCGCACCAATGGACAGATCCCCCTCCATTGCGCGCTGGGTGCCAATCGCCAGTGTCGCGACGCCTGCGATGGTCATGAGCGTCTGGGCGACGGTCTGGATAAACATGTTGATCCGGGCCGTCTTGGAATGCGCGATGGCGGCTTTCTCAGAAATGCTCCTAAACCGATCACGCCATACATCTTCTGCAGCGCATTGCTTGAGCGTGCGCTGTTTTGTCACCAGCTCGATAAGGAAGTTCTGGCGTTTGTTGCGGCTCTCCATTGAGGTGTCATTGGCGGATTTGACAATCGGGGCCATCACCAATCCAAAGAGCAGAAACGTTGCCATTAGAACCAACGGCACCCAGCCAATGGGTCCGGCGATCAGGAAAATGGCGAACACAAATATGATCACAAAGGGCATATCAAATGCCGCCGCCGCGAGAGGGCCTGTGAATATTTCCCGCACGCCTTCGAATTGCCGCAGGCGGCCAAGTTGTGCGGCAACCGGTGAGCTCTCCGTCATGGCGACGGGCATGTATAGCAATTGCTGGAACGAAGCCCCACCCACTTGCGCATCAATCCGGGCGCCCAGATAGGCGAGCGCACGTCCTCGAATAATCCGAAGGGCAGCCTCAACACCGATGATGAGCAGAATACCAGCAACGAAGTAGCCAAGTGTTTCAGCCGAGCGTGTGCTGATGACACGGTCATAAACACCCATAATGAAAATGGGGACCATCATCGCTGTCAGGTTGGTGACAAAACTGATCGCAAATGTCTGAAGGATGAGGCGTCGGAACCGGGCAATGACATTCCAGATCCAGCTTTGTTGAGCACGGCGGGGAGCAGCTCTGTCTGTGGTCTCACCCTGTTGTACCAGGTAGGCGGTCCCTTTGGTTTTTCCGGCGTCAATCGTTCCAACGGACTTTGTTTTCCCATCAAAGATGGTGAGCGTGTTGTCGTCCCGCGTGAAGATGACCCCGACATTTTCCCCGTCTGTCGTAAACAGGCATGGCAACTGGCTGGGTTTGAGGTCGCAAAGTTTGAGGGAGCGCGCGGTGGTGACATAGTTCAGGTTGGACAGGATGATGCGGACATCATCGAGATCCAGTTCGTCTACAAAATGGGGAAGGGCTTCAGCAAGGTGCCGGGCTTCTCCACGCCATCCAAGCCTGTCCAGCAGCGGCATAAGACAGGCGCCCGCCGCTGACCGACCCTCAAACTGGCTAATGTTGCCACCATGAAGAAAGGCCGACAGGAGTGGCTTCTTGCTGGGAGCGGCTCTGCCCGGTGCGGTATCGCCCGTGTCATAAGTAATGGTCATGATGCCGCCTGCACGGAAGAAGGCGTCTGTTCGACGACCGGGTTAACGGGAGCTTGGTCTGCTGTTTCGGTCACGTCTACCAGCACACCATTGTTCATATCCAGGTGGCGGTCCGCGATACGCATGAGTGACGGGCGGTGAGTGATTGTGACAATCGTGGGGCCTCCCTTCAGCACCTTCAGGGCGTTCAAGACTTTTTGGTCCCCCTTGGCATCCAGCGTGTTGTTTGCTTCGTCAAACAGCAGAATTTGTGGCTTCATGGCAAGCGAGCGGGCGATGGTCATGCGCTGCAAAAACCCCATGGGCAGTTGTTCCGCGATACCCTGATTGACCTTGGTGTCGTATCCCTCGGGCAAGTGGTGGATATCCTCTTCCAGTCCGATTGCCCGCGCCGCGAGGCGTGCATTGTCGATCGCCTCGCCCGTACGGAACAAAGTCAGGTTTTCCAGAATGGTACCCTGGAAAACAACCGGGTTTGGCGGGACATAGGAAATCCAGTTTGAGAGGGCGCGTTGATGGGGGCCGGTGACTTCCATTCCATCAATCAGGACCTTGCCCTTCGTCGGGCACAGTTCACCTGACAAAAGGCGGATGAGGGTTGATTTTCCGGAATTGTCCCCTCCGGTGATCGAGATCATTTCGCCGGGCTTGAATTTGACAGAGACATTTTTGACAATGTCCGGCAGGTCAGGGCCATACCGAAAGCTCACATTCTTCAACTCAACCAGACCAGCCAGGGCGGGAATTGTGTTTTCATTCGCTACAGGCTGGCCGCCGGGAAGGTCAAGAAGGCTTGCTGCTTTCTCGCGCGCAACATCGACACTTTGCAATTGTGTCCACAGGCTAAGGCCTTTGAGGAGCGGTTGAATGGTGCGCCCTGAAAGCAGGGTGCAGGCGGCAAGGGAACCCATCGACAGGCTTCCGTTGATGACGAGCAAAGCCCCGACCGAGACAACAGACACCATGGTCACGCCGGAGAAAACCGCTCCAAACGATTGTGCAATGCCGCCAAGCTCAATAGTGCGGTAAGTCGCTGAGGCCCCTGTACGCAAAAGCCGTTCATAGCGTCGTTGGATCTGCGGCTCCATCGCCATGCTTTTGATGGCAGGTATGCCGTTCAGCGTTTCGACGATGAAACTGTAGCGCCGGTCGTCAAATTCCCAGCGGTCGCTGAGAACCTTGCGAAGCGCACTGCCACTCAGAGCTGTGACAACAACCAGGACGGCGAAAAGAGCGATGGGCACCAGAACAAGTGATCCGCCGATGATCCAGATAAGCCCAAGGAACACAGCAACAAATGGCAGGTCCAGCATGAGAAGGCGTGATTGTCCGCCTTCGAAATCACGGATTGTTTCAATCGCACCCAGCTTGTCCATGTAGCCACCGGGGGTCTCCTTCTCGAATTGTTGAGAAGGAGTGCTGAGAAAGCGATCCACCAGCGTGACACTCAAGGCATGATCAAGTTGAGCGGCGTACCAGATGACAAGGCTGGAGCGCGCATACCGGAAGACGGCGTCAATGCACATAATGGCAACGAGACCGAGCACCATGACGGTCAGTGTCTCGATCGCCTGATTGGGGATGATCCGGTCATAGACCTGCAACATCGCCAACGGCGTCGCGAGGGCGAAGAAGTTGATGGCAATAGAACCGATCAGGATCGGAGGGCTGAGCGGTCCGGCACCCTTTGCTGTGAACTCCGCAAAGCGTGGATCGCGACCGCCGGAGGCGAATACCTGCAGGGAGGCGAGCGAAGACTGTATCTTCTCTCGCAGTCCACTATGAGATTGTTTGAGAGCCATCTTGCTTGCAGCACCATCCCGATACATATGAAAGCGCACGATCCGCTTCCGAAAAATGTCAGCATCGGGCCAAGTTTTTGTTTTTTGGTTAATTTTCTGCTGTCTGACAATTTTCCGCAGAAAAGCGACAAGATTGAGAGGCATTTATCTCAAATTGTCGAGGAATTCCGGGGTTTTCACTGCGAATCGTACATTTCAGGAAGGAGGGCTTTTTCGCCAAACAGGCGTTAACCAGACTTATTGACGGCAGGTTAATGCCTCAAACGCACATTTAGGCGTGATTGAAGGACCGTTGCGTGTGTTTTCCAGCGGTTCGAAGGGTCTGCATTGTAGGCAGTCTCGTGTGCGTAGAGAGGTAGTAAAATGGCTGATGAAACAAACCGCGGCGGAACCACCGAAGCGAATGGCCATCCGAAAGACGGCGAAACAGGCGATGAATTGTTTCTGTTCGACACCGACGGCACACGACGCGTGCGTGACGATGATAAAGATGTCGATCTAAACGACCTCCAGGGCACAGGTGCCTCTGACGACGTTACCAATCCAAACATCCATATGGGAATTCAGCGCGATGGGATCACACTGGAAGGTGGTCTGCGCGACGGGTCTGGCGACGCATCCCAGGCAACAGGTTTAAACAGCAATGGGGTCGTCACAGACGCCCACGTTGGCGCGGCTGCCGGTGAAGACGAAAAGGCCGCGACGGGCGACGCGACAGGTAGTGGCATCGGGCGCGACGGCTCTTCAGGCTCAGTGTCGAACGGCGTCCCTCAACCGGAAACACTCGTGGAAGAACGCCCAGCCATAGACCGTGTTGGTAGCCAGGGAGTTGACGGTACCGCGATCAAAGGCGCCACACTATCAGGTGCTGGCGACGATGAGACAGTCGCCGCTGCGGCAAGAGGTACTGAAGAAAGCTCTGTGGTCCCAGGTGTTGAGGAACCGAACAGAGCGCCGGACAGCATTTCTCTCAGCAACATGTCTTTCGATGAAAATGCAGCAGGTACCGTAGTTGGGACGCTGTCCGCAACTGACCCGGATGGAAGCGGCTCCCTTGATTATGAGGTGAACGATACGCGTTTTGAAATTGTCGAAGTCAATGGAGACGTTCAGCTCAAGCTGAAGCCCGGTGTGAGCCTGGACCATGAGCAGGTTCCGCAGGTTGATCTCGTTGTCACGGTGACCGATGAAGGCGGTTTGAGCCTTCAGCAGGATTTCTCACTCACCGTCGGCGATGTGAATGAAGGCCCGAGCGATATCTCTCTGTCTAATGCGTCTGTGGCTGAGAATGCTGCCGGTGCCACTGTTGGCACGCTGAGCACCACGGATGTGGATGCAGGCGATACACACTCCTACTCTGTAGACGATGCTCGGTTCGAGGTTGTCGGTGGTGAGCTGAAGCTCAAAGCCGGTGTGAGCCTGGATCATGAGGCTGCGGACTCAGTCGATGTCACCGTGACGACGACGGATTCTGGTGGTCTCACGACCTCCGAGAGCTTCGCCATCTC
>CAZFHW010000131.1:0-3001 GCA_964518885.1 uncultured Parvibaculum sp.
GACCCTTTGGGGATGACGTTGCAGACAGTTTCTTGGGAGGATGAAGACATGAAATCGGTGGTCGTAACAGGTGTTTCCAGTGGCATTGGCTGGGGTGTCACAAAGGTACTTATTGGAAAAGGCATGCAGGTCTTTGGCAGTGTCCGGAAACCGGAAGACGGCGAGCGTCTGCAAGCTGAGTTTGGCGATGCTTTTACGCCGCTCCTGTTCGATGTGACCGACGAGGCAGCCGTTGTTGCTGCTGCCACTCAGGTTCGCGAAAAATTAGACGGGAAAACACTGTTCGGCCTTGTGAATAATGCGGGAATTGCAGCCCCCGGACCCCTGCTCCACCTGCCCATCGACGATCTTCGCCATGTCATGGAGGTCAACCTGATCGGCCAGCTCATCGTCACACAGTCATTTGCCCCCCTGCTGGGGGCAGACCTGGAGCTGACGGGAGACCCGGGACGCATTGTCATGATCAGTTCTGTCGCCGGGAAGAGAGGGTCCCCCTTCCTTGGTGCCTATGCCGCCTCCAAACACGCGCTGGAAGGTCTCTCGGAGAGCCTGCGACGAGAACTGATGCTGTTTGGCATCGACGTGATAACGGTCGGGCCCGGCGCCGTGGCCACCAAGATCTGGGACAAGGCCCAAGACATAGACCTCACGCCCTATGCCAACACCGCCTACGCCGACAAGCTGGATCAGGTGAAAGACTATATGATTGAGATGGGTAAGAAGGGCTTTCCGCCTGAGAAGCTGGGACGTGTGGTCCTGAAAGCCCTCACCACCTCCAACCCAAAAACACGCTACGCCGTGGTGCCAGGTCGATTTATGAACTGGACACTGCCTGGAATATTGCCTGCGCGTACTGTGGACAGAATGACCGCAAAAATTCTGGGTCTTTCCCGCGACACTTGACGTCTGCCCCAAAAGAAAGCCCCCGGCGAGGGGGCGCCAGGGGCTGGGGGGATCAGGCCTTCAGCGAGGGGGCTGCTGATTTGGGGCCGATCACCATCGGGGATCGATAAACAGATAAGTGCATATTCCGTATTTTCAAGAGTGCCACGCTCTATCTGATTTAGAAAAAATGTATTGCGACAAAATGACACAGAATCTCATGCGACCGCGTCGAGCACCCGCCTGAATTTTGCAATCATTTCCTGAAGGTCCGCCTGGGTTGCCATCAAAGGCGGCGAGAGTGCGATCGTGTCTGCGGTCACGCGAATCATTATGTTTTCGTCATGAAAGGCCCGGCACATAGCGTCATAGCCCCGCTTGCCCGGTTGATCTTTGATGCCTACAAGGTCGAAAGCGGCAACGAGACCGATGGTTCTGATATCCAGCACCAGAGGATGATCTTGCAGGCTGTGTGCAGCGTCGGCCATGGTGCCTTCGTTGGCACGGGCCTGCTCAAACAATCCTTCTTCACGGTACAGGTTGAGCGTCGCCAGGGCAGCTGCCATGGCGAGAGGGTGGCCTGAATAGGTGTAACCGTGAAAAAGATCGATCACGTGATCCGGTCGCTCATCGTCCTGGAACATGTCGTAGATGTCTTTTGATACCAGCACGCCGCCCAGGGGAACGGTTCCCCCCGTTACTCCCTTGGCGAAGGTCATGAGATCCGGCGTGACATCAAAGCGTTCTGCCGCCGTGGCATAGCCCAGACGCCCAAAGGCCGTGATGACTTCGTCAAAAATCAGCAGAATGCCGTGACGCTTGCAGATCGCGGCCAAGCGCTTGAGGTAGCCTTGGGGGGGCGGCAAAACGCCGGTGGACCCGGCCATCGGTTCCACAATGACGGCTGCAATCGTGGAGGCGTCGTGCAGCGTGACGATGTTCTCCAGCTCATCAGCCAGATGGGCGCCCCAGGCGGGCTCGCCACGGCTGAATGCCTGTTCGTCGCGATTGTAGGTGTGTGGCAGATGGTCCACCCCTGGCAGCAGAGCACCATAGAACTTGCGGTTGCCGGAAATACCGCCCACCGAAATGCCCCCAAACCCTGTGCCGTGATAGCCCCGTGCCCGCCCGATGAACCGGGTGCGTGACGCCTCGCCCTTCAGCCGGTGGTAGGCGAGTGCCATTTTGAGGGCGGAGTCGACTGCTTCCGATCCGGAATTGCAGAAGAACACGTGATCCAACCCTGCTGGCGCCATCTCTGTCAGGCGGTTGGCAACCTCGAAGGTCTTGGGGTGGCTGAATTGAAATGTCGGGGCGAAATCCAGTTCCGCCGCCTGGGCCTGAATGGCCTCCACAATCGGGGCGCGGCAATGGCCTGCATTGGAACACCACAGACCGGCGGTGCCATCCAGTACAGCGGTGCCGTCTGGTTTGAAATAGTGCATGTCCTTGGCCCGCACAACGATGCGCGGGTCCTGCTTGAAATGCCGGTTGGGGGTGAAGGGCATCCAGAGAGCATCAAGATCGTTAGGCATCGCGCTGCTGCCCGTCGTTTCAATATCCATACTATTCCCTATCGGCTCCCTTTCAGGCATGCGCACATGCATTTGCCCTCCGTCTCAATATTAGACCGCCGCACCCCTGCGCCATGCAACACAGACAGAGGGTGACAATTCCGCGTCGTTTAGTAAATTAAACGAATGAACAAGGATTTCCGCATCGCCCACGGGCAGGCCCAAGCCGAAGAGCCGACCGAAGCGCCTGATGTGGGGCGACGTCTGCGCGAACTCCGCAAAATGTATGGGTTTTCTCAGCGCCAGCTGGCCAAGCGGGCGGGCGTCACCAATGGCACCATTTCGCTGGTGGAGCAGGAGCGCATCAGCCCGTCCATCGGATCGCTGAAGAAAATTCTGGACGGATTTCCGATCAATATGACGGATTTTCTGACCCTGGACATGGCTCCCAACCGGCGGGTTTTTTATACCGCCAAAGATCAGAAGGAAATCGCCGGGGGCGATCCTATTTCGTTCAAGCTGCTTGGCAAGGACACACGCGGCCGCGCCATTCAGATGATGCACGAGACCTACCAGGCCGGTGCCGACACGGGCGAAGAAATGCT
>CAZFHW010000131.1:3101-7956 GCA_964518885.1 uncultured Parvibaculum sp.
CGCCCGACATCATTGTGGCGCCGGGGGCCTATGACGCCCTGTCGGCGAAACTGGCCGCACAGGCAGGGGCCAAAGCCGTCTACATGACCGGGTTTGGCGTTGCGGGTTCCTCCCTCGGCGTTCCCGACATCGGCCTGATGAGCGCCACCGAAATGGCAGACCGGGCGCGCGCACTTTCAGGTGCCGCCGCTCCCGTGCCGCTTTTTGCCGATGGCGACAATGGCCACGGCGGACCGCTCAACGCTGCCCGCCTGACCCGGCTGTACGAACAGGCGGGGGTCGCCTGCATCCAGTTGGAAGATCAGGTGTTTCCAAAGCGCTGCGGGCACATGGAGAACAAGGAGCTTGTGTCGACTTCGGAGGCTGCCGCAAAAATCCGCGCGGCGGTAGGAGCCCGCGATAATCCTGACTTCAAGGTGATGGCCCGGACAGATGCACGCGGGCCCCACGGGCTGGACGAAGCTCTGAGACGGGGCGAGGCCTATCTGAACGCAGGCGCTGATATTCTTTTCATCGAGGCGCCCCGGTCGGAAGAAGAACTCATCACCATTGCCAAAACCTTTCCCCATGTGCCGCTCGTCGCCAACATGGTGGAGGACGGCAAGACGCCCTATCTCGACGCGCCCACCCTTCAGGAGATGGGCTACAAGATTGTTATCTTCCCGGTCTCGGCCCTGCTTTGTGTCACAGAGCGCCTGCAGAGCCTTTACCGCGACATGCTGGAGCAAAACCGGCTGCCTGACGATGCGGCGCGGGTGACTTTCCAGACCTATAACGAGATTATCGGGCTGCCCGACATGCTGGCGGAAGCGGCCTCTCTTGAAGAAAGCAGTGATGAGTGATGCCAAGCTGGAAAAATATTCTCACCCGTATTCAGGCCCAGGATCTGGAGAAAGCCCCGCCGCATGTGCAGGCACTGAAGCTCTATGCCGGGGAGCTCACGCAAGTCAGCGAAGGTCGTATCACCTATGTGTGGCCGGTCAATCCCGACTATATGAACCCAGTGGCGGTGTTTGGCGGCTACCTCGCCACCCTTGCCGACCAGACCTGCTCCTTCGCACTGATGACGCTTCTGGCCGACGACCAAAACTTCACGACGGCTGACCTCAGCGTGAACTATTTCCGCCCGGTGACAGGCGGCACGATCACCTGTGTCGGGGAGGTCATAAACCTGTCCCGCACTCAGGCGTATGTGGAAGCCACCTTCACAAACGACGAAGGCAAGATCGTGCTCAAGGCGCGCGCGGTGGAGCGGCTGTTGAAGGGGTGAGGCCTAGGTCCACACGTTGCTGGGTCACATGATAGGGAAGCCCGGGAATGATAACACGCGCCAACCTCGCCATGCCCCTCTCCTTCTCAACTCAATGAGTTAAGTGCACTGAATTAGGTGCACTGTCACCGTAATTGCGAGTTATTGTGGTTTGCTTCTAGAAACTTGTAACCCTCACCAAGGCTGATTGCCTCAAGAAAAGCATCGCCCGTCGTAGACGAGCCAACGCCAAGACCATCGAGTATAAGCTCAACAATATTGAGAAGTTCCCCAAAAATGGGAAAGCTCTGATCTTGCTGTGAGGCTTGCAACAAAATCTCTTCATTCAGAGCCTACTGGATCCTTGATAGGCGCTTCGCCAGCACCTTGCTTTCATAGGAAGCAAGATCAGTCATTTGCTGCCTCAATTAATTTCAAAAACAAGGGCTCCAAGTCAGCGCTTTCGAAAGCTGCTCCTCGCTCTTCCACGATACTCAGGACTTCTTTGGAGCCGACAACGTTCCGATCTGCCGCATTACGCACAAGGGTGATGGCCTTCTCTATGAGTGCCGGTGAGGACGTTTCGTCAGACAAAATGAAAAGAGCCGCATAAAATCTGGTCGAACCACCTCCCAGTTCAACTGACTTCCGCCACAAATCTCGCGCGGACTCCCTATCCACCGGGACACCTACTCCGACGAAACGTATCGTTGCAAGAAGCTCCATGGCCGATGCGTCGTCGAGCTCAATTGCTCGTTCAAGAGCCCCTACATATCCCATAGGGGAATTTTGTCTGAACAAGTCGCTCATTCCCCTAAGTTCAGCCATCAGCAAAGCCCGCCCGAGCATGAACCAATAGCTGGAATTCTCTGGATGGATTTGCGTCAGTCTTCGACAGGGTGGGACTGCGAGTTGAGGCCAAACATCAATCAAAGGCTTCGGATAAAGCACCTCAATTGTCACATCCCTGATCCCGGTCAGTGCAAAGGCTCGGCACTTCTCAACATCACTCATATCCGCAAATGATGGGTACGAAATTCCCAACATCAACGTTAGCAGAACGCCAACGGTCCCTAATTTGGATAGACTCCACATACCTCACCCCCACCTCACGCACCGCTTGCCGAGCGGCACCCACATCAAAACAAAGCTTGCATTCCACCATGGGGGGAAGGCAAGTTGTAATTTTGCCGTGGATGCAGAAAGCTGTGGATCCACGGGTCAAGCTCACTGGTGTTCGGTTTAGTTCAGCGCTCACAAAACATCCCCTTCAAGGGGGAGGGCCTTTTTGGAACGCATATCACTGTCATGTCCATAACACCGAAGTTAAACCGGACAACAGTGGCTCAAGCCCGAGGGTGATAGACGGCGAAAGGGCTGCTCAATACATAAACATCGGCTTGCCAAACACCTTGTCAACGCGGGGACGATAGGTTTCGGTGTCATAAAACGCATCAATGTCCACGCGCTTCTCTCCCTGGATGCAGGTATCGCCCGGCACAGTCGTGTAATTGCCATCGCGCAGGGCCATCATGCGGCCATGCTCGCCTTCTGCCAGAAGCTGGACTGCCATAGTTCCGTATGAGCGCGCGACCATCTGATCCAGCGCGTCCGGCGCACCCGACCGCATCATGTAGCCCAATGATTGTGAGATGATATTGATGCCGGTAAGGCGTTTGATCTCTTCTCCCAGCATCTGGCCGACACCCCCAAGCTTGCGGTGGCCATAGGCGTCCGCCTCCCCGCGCTCGACGATTTCACCGCCCAGCATCTGCGCCCCTTCGGATACGCAGACCATGGCGTAGTTGGAGGGGTTGGCGGCGCGGTCGGCGGCCAGTTGCTCCGCCAGGCGGGTGACGTCGAACGGTACCTCCGCAATCAGGACACGGTCCACATCGGCCAGCGTGCCTGACATGAGTGCTGTTTCGCCGGAATTGCGGCCAAACAGTTCCACCACCGCGATACGCTCGTGGCTGCCGGTTGAGGTGCGAAGGCCGGTAATGGCATCGATAGAGCGGGTAACTGCGGTTGAAAAGCCGATGCAATAGTCGGTTCCAAAAACATCATTATCCATTGTCTTGGGGATCGACATGACCTTCATGCCTTCCTGGTGCAGCCGTGCGCCATAGGACAGCGTGTCGTCACCCCCGATGGGCAGAAGCGCATCAATCCCCAAACTCTCCATAACGCGGAGCATATGGGCGGTGCAGTCAAAGGTGCCGTCGGCATTCTCGACAGCATCGGAAATGAAGGCCGGGACGTCGTCCTTTTTCACCTTGCTGGGTTTTGTGCGGGACGTGTGAAGGATCGTGCCACCGGATCGGTTGATGGTGCGAACCCGCTGGCGATCGAGTGGCATCAAGTGATGTGCAGAGCCATCCTTGTCGTCGGGATTGTAATTGAGCGGTCCGGCCCAACCCCGGCGAAAGCCTACCATCTCCCACCCGAGAGCTTCTGCCCGGTGGGTTGCTGCCTTAATACACGGGTTGAGGCCCGGAACATCACCACCACCCGTTAAAATACCAATCCGCATGCTTGAGCCTCCTGATTAATGCCCCCAGAGTTTAGCGAATATGGGGGGCCGTGACCAACGCATGATCCAACACCTCAATCCCCGTCCAAACATGCGCCTGCCAGCCGCGCTCGCGGGCGGCCTCTACGTTGCGTTCCTGATCGTCGAAAAACAGGAGAGCTGCCCCTGTGAGGCCGGTTCGTTTTTCAACTTCGATAAAAAATTCGGGCGAGGGTTTTTGATGGCCGATGTCGGCTGAATAATGCAGGGCGTCGAAGCGGTGTTCGAAACCCATCTCCTGCCACAGGTAGTTGGCGCGCCTGTGTTCCTGGTTGGTGGCCAGATGCAGACTGAGCGAGGGGTCGGAGCGCAAGGCTTCCAGCTTGCTCAGCAAACCCTCATCAAGCCCCGCATCTTTCTCAAACCAGTAGGCAAGCAGGGTCTCGACGTCGAGATGGGGTGCAATGTCGGCCAGCACAGGCGCCAGGCATTCCTCGATGCCACGACGGCCCAGCACAATATCTTCCCAAAACGGCGGAAAGAAAGCGCGCTGGAAGATATCCGGATGCAGACCCAGGTCCGCCTCCATATCGACATGCCACCAACCGCCCTTTTGGGTATGGCCGGTGACGAGCACCCCGTCTACGTCAAAAATGAGGGCGCGCACCTCATCCATCATTGGCGCGTCCTCACGCAGACCGACCGCGTGCTTCAATCGGCCAAATCGCCACCAGCTGATCGCCGTCGACCACATGATAAAAGTCATAGAGGTTCACAGTTGGGTCGCAGTGGGGCGTGATCGCCGTCAGCATCGCGCCCAGCGCCAGTTTCTCGTTGGCGCTCGACAGCATGATGCCGCCCTGTTCATCCCCGAAGAAAAAATACTTCGCCTCATCCGGCGCCCCACTGGCCAATGTTGGCGCGTCTGCATCGGTTGAGAACGACTTGAAGCCCGCGTCGGTCGTCGCAAGCTTTGCGGTGTTGTTTGAAACCACACTCATCTGCACAAACAGCGAGGTCTTGAACGATGCCCCCATCGAGCCACCGTCTGGACCCAACACATCGTTATATTGCTTGTCCATGAAGATGTAGGA
>CAZFHW010000132.1:0-7932 GCA_964518885.1 uncultured Parvibaculum sp.
GCTTGTTGTTGAAAATCTTATATTGATGTTTGAGGTTTTTACGAATGGTGCCGGGGATAAGACGCAACAGCAAAACAGTAGCAGCTATAACGGCGGGCAGAACAATCCACTTGCTGACATTGAAACCTGATCCGCCAGCGTTCTCAGGCAACATCAACCACAGGCCTGCAATGGCGGTTACAAAACCGATAGCGAGCATGCCAAGAATTTTACCAAAGGCACCAGCGGTCGACCCGATATTTGGCGACACGTGCGCTGCAGTAATGTTGTTCATACCCCACCAAATGGCGGCAACCAACGGCACCAGAATGACTACCCAGATATATCCTGCATTGTGAATGTAGGTTTCGGTGCCAGCCGGTATCTTGCCAATGAGTGTGCCAGACGTGTTCTCCAAGACCAGCGCTTCACCACCAAATATTGCAGCGGTCATCACGAGCGGCACCAGGATCTGCATCGTGGTCACACCGAAATTGCCCAGACCGGCGTTCATGCCCAGCGAATACCCTTGAACTTTTTTGGGGTAAAAGAAGCTGATGTTGGACATGGAGGAAGCGAAGTTACCCCCCCCGAGCCCTGACAGAAGAGCCATCAACTGGAATTGCCAGAGCGGCGTGTTGGGGTCCTGAAGAAGGTACCCTGTTCCGAAGGCTGGAATGATGAGCAGCGCCGTGGTCAGGAAAATCGTATTCCGACCACCCGCGATGCGAATGAAGAATGACGACGGAATGCGCAAGGTGGCCCCTGTGAGGCCGGCAATTGCGGCCAACGTGAACAGATCCGACTTTGAAAACTCAAAGCCCAGATTGATCATCTGTACCGTAATGATCCCCCAGTAAAGCCACACGGCAAAACCGCATAGAAGGCTGGGGATGGATATCCAGAGATTACGGCGGGCAATTGTCTCGCCCGTCGCGGCCCATTCAGCCTCGTCTTCCGGATTCCAGGTTTGTAGGTCTTTAGCCATAACAAGCTCCGTTGCGTTGTTCTAATTCTTTTGGGCGCGCTGTATTTCTTCCAGCTCCGGTAAGAAGGCCGGTTGAGCAAGAGTTGGATTCTTCTCTCGTTCCAGCCGCCGAATGGCCAAATGCATCCACGCCAGCGCAATGCCAATCAGAATGGTGAGCAGCATGAAACAGGCTGTCCACACGCCAATCGTGTCGTTCATGACACCGAAAGCCACGGGCAAGAAGAAGCCGCCGAGGCCACCGATGAGCCCCACAATTCCACCGACGGAGCCAACATGGTCCGGGTAGTAAACGGGAATGTGCTTGAAGACGGCCGCCTTGCCCAGCGACATGAAGAACCCGAGCACAATTGTCAGCAGTACGAAAAGCTCGAGGGGGATTGTGATGTTGAAATTGATCGGCCCATCAATACCCGCGACCACATAGTCCGTTGCCGGGTAAGAGAGGATGAAACAAACGATGAAGGTGGCAATAAACGTCCAGTACATCACGGTGCGTGCACCATAGACGTCCGACAACCACCCCCCCAGCGCCCGGAAGACCGCTCCGGGCAGAGCGTAGGCCGCGGCCAACATGCCAGCAGTGGTTAGTTCGAGGCCGTAAGCCCCAACATAGTAACGGGGTAACCAGAGAGCGAGTGCCACAAACGCCCCGAATACAAAGAAGTAATAGAGAGAAAAGCGCCACACCTGCAGGTGGCGAAGAGGTTTGAGCTGATCGGCAAAGCTCTCATGCGCAATGCCTTCGCGCTTGCGATGTTCCAACGCCGGATCGTTCTGACTGAAGACGTAGAACAGCACCGCTGTGATCACCAGAACGATGGCATATATCTGGGCAACGCCCTGCCATTCACCGCCCATCCAGATCAGCAAGAAAGGGGCCGCGAAGTTGGTGATGGCCGCCCCGACATTCCCCATACCAAAAATACCAAGAGCCGTGCCCTGACGCTCCTTGGGGTACCACTTGGAAACATAGGTGATGCCAACGGCAAAACTACCCCCTGCAAGCCCAAGTCCCAAAGCCGCGACAATGAACATCGGGTAGGTGGTTACATAAGTGAGTAAAAATACCGCGACCGCCGTTGTGAGCATCTGGAACGTGTAGATGATGCGACCACCATACTGGTCGGCCCAAATGCCCAGGAACAGGCGGGACAGAGAACCAGTGAGCACCGGGGTCGCCACCAGAATGCCAAATTGCGTGTCGTTGAGGCCGAGATCGGCTTTGATCTTCACACCAATGATCGAAAATATTGTCCAAACGGCAAAGCAAACCGTAAAGGCCAGGGTACTGGTCGACAGGGCTCGGGTCTGCTGAGAACTTGTGACTCCATGTAAGTCAATCATCGAAATGCCTCTTCGTAACGCGGGGTAGCCTCTCTCAGGCTGTAGTGGATGTGAGTTTGGTATGACCGCAACGAAACCGTCTTGATCTGGATCATCGGACCCGCTTAAAGCCGGAGAAATAGGGCGCGGACGGTGATAAAAGTTCGCTCACTTACCTGACTCAATTTCCGACAAACGATCCAGCAATTGGCGACTTGACTTTTGTCAATTTCACCGCAAATTATCGGTCTTCCTCAGGTCAAGGTCGAATCTCCCCATGCGCTTAGAAGAACTATCCGTCGTCCGTGAATTGCCACTTTTTTCTGGTATGGCCAGCAACAATTTTGACAGGTTGATGCGTGCTTCCTACCTGCAATTTTTTCCCCCACACATCAGGCTAATCAACGAGGGAGATCCGGCGGATTTTCTCTATGTCGTTGTGGAGGGGTGTTTGGAATTGTTTGCCGAAGCCAACGGACGCGATTCAACCGTTGCTTTGGTGCGTCCGCCAAGCTCTTTCATTTTGGCCGCAGTTCTTACAGATTCAGTCTATCTCCTGTCGGCGCGTACGTTGGAAAAGTCCCGTCTGCTCCTCATCCCTGCAGAAAATGTCCGCGAAGCTATGGACAGTGACACAGCATTCACCCATGCCATCGTGCATGACCTGGCGTTGGCATATCGAACCATCGTCAAATCACACAAAAATCACAAGCTCCGCTCCACAATCGAACGCCTTGCAAACTATCTTTTGAGTGAAGAAAAAATTCAAAACGGTTTGGGTCAGATAACTCTTCCCCACGGCAAACGCACCCTTGCTTCCCTGCTCGGCATGACCCCTGAAAACCTGTCACGCGCCTTCGGCACACTGCGTCAATATGGTGTGGAGATTAGTGGTCGGGAAGTTCGCTTCAACAATATTGAGGATTTGAGGACACTCGCGAAGCCGACGCCTCTGATCGATGATGCCGAGATATGAATAAGCCGCTCTACCCCATTTGGGCAAAGCGACTCATAGCGTTTGCAAGGCTCTGAGATCAGATCAATATTTGTAACCTATCTGGAACCAGATTTTGTCTCGGTCAGCAGGACCGACCGTAGGTCCACTATAGGAAGCATATTTTGCGGTCACGACAAAATGTTCATCGATCTTTGCATTGATCACAGCATCCCATTCAGAGCCAAGGTCTGCCCCGGTCGTATCTGCTTCAAAGTCGTGATAGATCACCGCACCCGATATTCTCTGTAGCCCTAGAACATCAGGAACGCCGTATCCAACCTTAAAGAAAAGATCTTCAAGACCGGTTGCCGGTGTCGCCAGAAAAACGTCGGCCCACCCGTTAAAGGCATGCAGTGTGGCAAGGGGTGTTGAAAAACCAACCGTGCCATCTCCCTCCAAAACTTCATATCCAATGGCCCCGGTAAGCCCTTGATAGGTAATGCCGGCGTCACCGCGATAGTAGTCAAGGCTCACATTTCCTGGATTGTTCGCCCGGTCGCTTTGCCTCGCGTATTCGGCAACTCCGTTGAGGACGACGCCATCAGACAATTCCGTTTTGCCTGTAACTCTGACACCGTAGGTCGCGGTCGAGGCCGTCGGAGCAGCATCAACATCCAGAAGATAGGAATACCCCGTCACAGTGAGACCATCGATGCCTGAGTATTTCGCATTAATCAGGTGCGTGCTCGTGTCCAATCTACCTGCTGGGTGATCCCGCCCGAATATCCGGTGAATCTTGTCGACATACCCATAGATCAGCGTTATGTCTGGAATAAATGTTGTGGCCACTACCGCCGCATCAAATGTCTGCTCGTTTTGGCGCCATCCGACATTCCCCACAAATCGCGCATTGTCCAAGATCACGCGTTGACGACCGACAATGAACGTTGTGTCTGAAATCCCCGTGTACATTATCTGAGCGCGATTGAGCTGATTGTCTTCCGGGTCTGCGATAACGGGAAATGCCGTCCGTCCATTGACAGTATCGTTGTAATCCTCAGCGCCGAGCCCAATAATGAAGTCACCCTCAACCAACAGGCTGAAGCCTTCAAAACTACCCGTCTCGTAGCCAAGCCTTGCTCGCAGGGTAGTCGCATTTGCATTATTCGGTAAGCCCGCCTGATCAACGGTTTCATAGCGCAACCGAATATCGACAAGAGGCTGTCCATTCAAGATGGCCTCGCTCAGCGTGTTTCCCTCGGCCGCCGCTTCACCCGGGAGCGACATGAACATGAAGCCTCCCAACGCTGCAAAGCAGATACGAGAAGCCGCTCCAAGACGCTTGTTCAGAGCGTTACTACCCACGCCGCTTTCTCTGCTAGTGAAACTTTTTCCGTTTTTGACCATTTCCATTACCTCTAATCTTGGAACACATTTATCGCAATTCTCACAAAGCCCTTTGATTTATAAGGCCTTATTCGTGAACATTCTAACTACATCCGAGCAACCAGTGGCTTATTGCCCTCTATATGGTGAGCAAGCATGTTTCGGTGTATTTCGCTGGTGCCTGAATAGATGCTTGCCGCGCGCAGACCCAAATATTTGCTGGTGGCAAGCGCACTTGCAGCCAATTCCTCCGGGCACTGCTTACAATTTGAGCCCTCCGCCATCGCGTATGGCCCACGCAGTTGCATACCAATCTCCGTGATCTTCTGATGCAATTCCGTCGCGGAAGTCTTTAAAAATGAAGCCGTTGCGCGCTCCTGTCTCTCAGAAGAAGCGTCTCCGATTGATCGACGACATCGGACTTCGAGAACATCAAATGCCTCAAGTTCAATCGTCAATATCTGAACCATCCGGACGAGACCGGCTTCCGGTGGTATGCGCATTCCGTCCAATGCCCGACGAACCACATTTAGCGCTCGGTGCAACTGCCCCCCCGTGGTGTTGCTTATGCGGGCATGACGCATAAGCGCCTTAGCAACTGACCAGCCTTCGTGCTCTATCCCAACCAGATTTTTCCGGGGCACGCGAGCGCCATCGAAGCGAACCTGGTTGAATTCATGTTCGCCATTTAGCATCGTGATCGGTTCCACAGAGACGCCCGGCGTATCCATATCCAAGAGCAAAAAACTGATGCCGCGCTGAGGTCGGTCTGATTTTTGCGTCCGGACCAGGCAAAACATGCGGTTGGATAGATGTGCACCCGTGGTCCATATCTTGGAACCTGTCAAAATGTAGTCGGGACCCTCCCTGACCGCTCTTGTCTGTATAGCCGCGAGATCGGAACCTGCCCCGGTCTCGGAAAACCCCTGACACCACAGGTCCTCGCCGTTGAGGATAGTCGGCAGGTATTTTTGCCTTTGCTCCTCTGTTCCCATTTGGATCAACAGCGGCCCGATACTTCTTATTCCAGCGGCAAACAAAATCGGCGCGTCCTGCTCGGCACATTCCCGCTCAAAAATCACCCGCTGCTCAGGCGTCCACCCCGTTCCACCCTGTTCAACCGGCCATGCTGGAGCAATCCAACCTTTTTTGTAGAGCCGATGATGCCAGAGCCGGCAGGCATCAATCGCGGAGTGTGTCCCCACGGTTTCGCGACCGGCTGCACGCAAGCCGGGGCTGAGTTCACCCGATAGGAATTCCCTCACCTCGTTCCGAAACGTTTGGTTCCTGGCTGACTTTGCGAATGACATGACCTTACCACCGACAATTGTCATCCGCTTTCGAAAAACGGGTGACACATGGGCTATTCGTTCACCATCATTCACTATCGGGAAAGAGAAGGTCCTGACCCAGATCAATCAGCCGTCAAAATATATGTCGGATCAAGATTGGCCGACAGTCTACCTTCTGCTCTGACTTAATGGGTATGCCTCGAAGGAGACTACCCAAGCAGCGGCTTGCGTACAGCTACATTAACCGCTGCTTGGGGTTTTTGATTCAGACACTTAGATCTCTCGTGGAAACCTTAGTGCCCCTTACTTGGGTTGATGAGATATTTCTCACCTGTTTTTTTGGCTACATAGGCGCGGACGATCTTTGGATCCAACGCCTCTTCCAATGACAATTCGCGCGTGTATGAACTGGCAAATGTTGTCTTGATTTCGTCGGCGACCCGCTTCTGCAGCTCTGCTGAACGTTCTGCCCCTATGCGACCGAGGAACAGGGGAAGGAGCCAACCTCCGACACTCCACGACATGCCATAGTTCCGGTTGAGAGTTGTCGGAGAAAGGTCCAAACCTCCGTAAATATAGACCTGCTTCGCCGTCGACGATCCGTATGTGTTGAGACCGCTTGCACCTCTGCTCTCAGCCCTTTCCATTGCGAACAGAATGTCGTTCGCCAACCGGCCTCCGCCAGTTGCATCAAAGGCCAGGGTAGCCCCGGTTTCTTCAATCGCGTTTGTGAGATCGTCGAGGAAGCTCTCTTTCGAGGAGTCGCAGATATGCTTGGCGCCAAGTGACTTTAGAATATCCGTCTGCTCCTTCTTCCGGACCACATTGACCAACGGAACGCCATCGGTAAGACAAATCTTGTTCAACATCTGCCCGAGGTTGGATGCTGCGGCCGTGTGAATGAGGCCGGTATGGTTCTCGAGCCTCATTGTCTCGACCATACCAAGCGCGGTGAGGGGATTGACGAAGCTGGAGGCCGCCTCGCGGGCCGAGGTGCCTTCATTCAAGACCAGACAGCCAGCTGCAGGGACACAAGAATACTGAGCATAAGCGGCACCTGAAATACCGGCGACGATCTTACCCATCAATGCCTGAGAGACGTCGTCCTCTCCAGCTGCAATCACCGTTCCCGCTCCCTCATTACCGACGGGCAGAGCTTGCCCGATACGTGGTTTCACCATGGCAAGTCTGGCCTCTGGTACCTGAGCTACCAAAACGGGATGTCCGTCTTTCGTTTTCAACTCTGCTTTAGCGATATCTGCGGGCCCAAAAAGAGGTCCCATATCAGACGGATTAATGGGCGCCGCCTCCATCCGGATGAGCACTTCGCCCTTGCCGGGCGTGGGGATTTCAACATCAACCAGCGTGACCTCCAACTGTCCGCTGTCGCCGATTTTCGAAAGTATCTGCAGCCCTGTCGTCACGATATTTCTCCCACCTGAATTCAATTTTTGTCTCTGGGTTCACCCTCTTCCAAAGGTCCCCTCCGCCGATTTCTTAAGGACACTAACACGCCAAAAGGCAATTGCCGTCTGAATTGCATGGGGCCAGCCCCCTCAATCCACGGACGCAATGAAGACCAACGGGTGGCTCGGTCACGCACTCAAACGCCAACGGCCCCTCCCCTCAATAACATCCGCGCGTTTGGCGTTTGCGACAAAGCCCGATGCTGTTCAAGCCGGTGCCTTAACTGCAAAATCACTTGCGTCGTGACGTTCAGGTAGTTGGCTTTCCGGCTCTCCCCATACACGGTTGACCATCCGCCCGCGCTTGACCGCCGGGCGTTCAGCTATCTCATCCGTCCAGCGATTGACATGCGTGTAACTTTGTACGTTCAGGAACTCCCCTGCCTCGTACAGAATTCCTTTTACCAACGCGCCATACCAGGGCCAAATCGCCATGTCGGCTATAGAATACTCGTCTCCGGCGAAAAACCTATTTTCAGCAAGGTGCTGGTCAAGAACATCCAACTGCCGCTTCACTTCCATCGCAAACCGGTCGATACAATATTCAATCTTTTCCGG
>CAZFHW010000133.1:0-2300 GCA_964518885.1 uncultured Parvibaculum sp.
GGCGTTATCATTGCCTCATGTGCTGCGACACAGTTTTGCCCTAATTCAGGTCTGGTTTCGCCGCAAAGCTTTGGCAATGATTAACCCATGAGATCTCCGATCTGGTGTGGCGTACGGAGATAGTGGGGGAGGGCACGATGAGGCCATCACGCGGCAGTTCCTCCCGAAATGACTTGAACTGGTCGGAATTGACCTGGAAAGAGGTACGCCATGTGGGGGCAAGACAATCGCAGTCAAGACGAGGAAATGAGGGCAGCGTCCGAATACGGGCGCCGTGCCGAACCCTTGCCTGATATCCATGTACATTCTGTGCTGACTGCTGGCGACGCTGAATATGGCGAAGAATTGCGGGACCGTCGCGCGCGTCAGGAGCATCTGGAGCGGGAAATTACCTCGCTTGCCAAACGTCTCTCGGCACCGCTTACTTCCGAAAAACCGCAGCGACGGTGGTTCCGTCGTTCTGCGACCAAGTCAGCGTGAGGGAGAAAGTCATGAAATTCGTAACAGCCTCTCTTGTCGGCGACACTCAACGCCACAGTATCAACGACAATTTTCTCGCCAGCCAACGTGACGCGCGCTTTCGCCCCTATTATTTCGGCGCGATCATTTTCACGGTTACGGTTGCGTTGGCAGCCCTCTTTGTGGACTACATGATTGTCACTGAATTCTGGACCCGCGCCCTGGCCAATGAATTCCTTGAACTTCCGGGTTCGCTGGCAAATTCCGTTGCCTTCAAGAGCCTTCAGGTTCTGTTCGCAACGCTGGCTGCTCACATTTTCTTTGAACAAATGTCCGGCTTTGGCCGTGCGGTCTTTGTCCGTGCGCTCTTTCTTCTCGCCCTGACCATGTTAGGCGGCGTGGGCATGTTGTTGGCGCTGATGTCCCTACCTGCCGGCCTCGCCGATGCAGGGCTTGGTGGTCCTGGTGGGTCTCTGGGCACGGCTCTTGCCGGTCTTGGTATTGAGACAGAAGCGGTGCGTGAAGCAACGGTTGCACAGGCGGGGCTTGATGAGATGCGCGCCTATCAACCGATTTTCTGGATGGCGTCGCTCAGCGTTATTTTCCTCGTGGTCACTGGCGTTGCTGCTCTCTTTCTTCACTACGCACTGGTTAATCTGAAGAAGATTTTTGAAACCAGGGACTTTGCGGAGCGCAAGGTGGACACGACGCGGCTTGCGGCGTTGGAAGCCGAGTATGCCCGCAACCGGGAAGCATTGATCGATCTGGAACGCCTCGACCATCGACGCAATGTGTTGTGGACGCGGCTGATGGCGTCGTGTCGTGCCTATGAGACAGGTCTTGAAGGTGTCCGCAGTGCGAGCCTCAATAATCGCAAAGTGCTGGCTCTGCCAGGGTCCGGGCGTCGGCGTGCTGTTGCCCATACCGACCGGTTGAGAGCCTGCGCAGACAGCCAGCAGATTGCCCGTTATGAAGCCTTGTTTGAAGACTGGTGGTCACGGCGCCAGCGCATGACGCTGAACGATGGCAGTGTGCGCACGCCGCTCAGTGAAGTCTTGCCGCCTGTCAATACTGGGCGCGTTGGGTCTCTCCGGAAAGCGGCGGAATAACCTCATGAAAAACCTTGTCCGCATCTCGGTGGGACTTGTCATCAGCGCGGGGCTTGCGTTCGGCATTCTTTCCAGCACGGCAGATGCTGCCCTGTCGGAGGAGCAGGAAACGACAGATCGTCCTGCGGCGCCTCATCTGGTGATCGGGCTTGATCTTTCCAAATCCAATCCGTTGATCACAAGTGATGTGTTTGCCGCCCAGGTGGCTGAGCGGCTTGCCGATGAAATTCGTGGGCTCCCTATCCGAGCCCGCGTGACGGTACGCTCCTTTGGTGCCTACGACACCAATTCCAATCCTTTGCGGATCGATCAGGTGATTTCAGGGCGCGCCCGCCCCGATGACGTTGCACAGGGTATTCAGGCTATCGTTGCCAACTTGCCGCGACTGGTGCGCGAGGGGAAACTGCAGGCGCAGATGAAAACCAATATTGTGCCGTTCCTTGAGACCCTGTCGGGCAGCATCGACTGCACGCAACCTACAAAAATTGTGTTGCTCACCGATGGGGCAGAGGACAGTGAGCTGGGTCGTCTCACCAGATCAGGGGGGCACTTGCCCGACCCGCGAGCGGGCGCGTTTTCCGGGTGTGATGAATTGTTGATGCTGGGGATTGGGCGCGGCTTCAACAGCCCCTCAACAACCGAACGTTTCCGCACAGCCTGGACCATTTGGGCGGACGGTGCGGGTTTCGATCGCTTCACCGGCCTTTATGACTGGTAGTTGGCCCCTTCCCC
>CAZFHW010000133.1:2400-7914 GCA_964518885.1 uncultured Parvibaculum sp.
GTGCGGGTTTCGATCGCTTCACCGGCCTTTATGACTGGTAGTTGGCCCCTTCCCCGAACCGCAAAAGCCATTCAACTTTTGCTGAAAACGATCTTCCTCAACGCGGTTTCGAACCGCAAAAATCATTCAACTTTTGCTGAAAACGCTATAAGTTCCGCCCGCGAGGTGCATTCCTGATTTTTTCATCTGCCTTGCCGCAGTGGAGATGTCATGGAAGCGGTTTCGTTGGTCCTGCCGATATTTGGCGTTATCGCACTCGGCTATTTTGCGGCGCGGTCTGGCTTTCTGAGCGAAGCGGCTGTTGATGGGATCGACAAATACGCTTTCAATTTTGCGATCACAGCTCTTCTCTTTCGTGCGCTGGCCAACACGGAACTTCCCGCAACACTGCCCTGGGGGCTTTGGCTTTCCTACTATGGGGGCGTACTTGTTGTCTGGGCTGTGGGTGGGTTTGCGGCGCGGTTTGTGCTTCAGCGCTCTCCCGCCGACAGTGTCATTATCGGGTTTGGCGGGGGGTTCTCCAACACGGTGATGCTGGGCATTCCCATTATCTTGACAGCCTATGGCGAAGAAGCAGGTGTTCCGCTGTTCTTCATTCTGGCTTTTCATGGGCTGACAATTTTTACTGTTGCGACGTTTCTTCTGGAGACCACGCGACCGCGGGATGGGGTGCCGTTGACGACTATTGAGATCCTCAAGGAGAGTTTTCTCGGCCTGGCGAAAAACCCGGTCGTTCTCGCGCTCGGCTCAGGCATTGCTTTTGGCCAGACCGGGCTCACCATTCCCGAGCCTATCGATGCCACCCTCGAAATGCTGGCGCGGACTGGCATTCCCTGTGCGCTGTTCGTGTTGGGGGCAACATTGGTGCGCTATGAAATGCGGCGCTCCATCGGCGCTGCGTCTCTTATTGCCTGTGTGAAGCTGGTGCTGCACCCGATTGTGGTGTTCATCTTGGCAAGCTTCATTTTCGATCTGCCGCCACTCTGGCTCAAAGTTGCGGTGACCATGGCCGCGATGCCGACAGGTGTTTTCTGTTTCATTCTTGCCAGCCGCTATCAGGCGGCTCCGGGGGCGGCTTCCTCTGCCATTCTCATGGCCACCGGGTTTAGCCTTGTGACCCTGACGGTGGTGCTCAATCTCTTCCTGTGAGGCTCAAGCGTTGGCAGGGGTTAGTGTGGCTTCTTTCCGTTTCAGGTGGAGAAAGGCGGGGCGCACAAATACGAAGGCCAGCGGGGTCTTCTCGATCAGCTTAAAGCCGATGAGAGGTGTCACCACAGCAACGATGGTAGCGATCAGCGCGATCATATCCGCATTTTCTATGACGCCGGTCTTGATGAGACCGATGCGCATGACAGCGCCTGGTAGGAAGAAGGCCAGGTAAACGTAGAGCGAGCGTTGGCCGACATAGGCCAACCATTTCAACTGACCCCGATCAGCTGCAAGGCTCAACAGGGCGATGGTTGCAGCCGCGCCGCCAAATGCTGCCAGAAGCCCGAAAAGTGGCTTTGTGACAATACCAGCGTCGACGAAGAAGTAGATCATGGCAAAAGCGCTGAGAGAGCCTGCCACGGCACGCAGTGTATTGTTGCGAGCGGCTTCGGCCAGGTTGAAGAACTGAGTGGCGCCAAAATAGCCCGCAAGAAAGAAGATGTACCGACTGGCAAACTCATCAACGGCGCCCCACCCGGTATGGATGGGTGCTGCATAGAGGATGACGGCCGCGCTCACGAGCAGAACAGGGGGCAGGTTTTTCAGGGCCCGGGTCACCATGAAGAAAATGGCGAGCGCGTGGATGAACCAAAGGGTTGAGAAGGGCTCAATCGGCAGCAGTAGAATGTCCATCATGCCGACGGCATGGTTGCCGTATCCAGCGAAGGCGAATTTCATTGCGAGCTGAATGGCCGACCAGAGGAAATAGAAATATGCAAAGTGGATGAACTTCGCATCGACGAACTTTGCCAGGTCCCATTTCATAGAGCGACTGACGAAAAGGCCTGCGACCATGAAAAATAAGGGCACGCGGAAGGGGCGCGCGAATTCGACCAGGTCCGCCAACCACATGTGGTTGGCCCCCAGAGCTTCCTGTGTCCCCAAGGTAATATGCATCTGGGCGACCAAGATGATAGTCAGGCCTTTGACATAGTCGATCCAGTCGATCCGTGACGGGACTGTCGCGTTTTGGGAGATAGTTTGGCTCATCGGTCGGGTCCATCCAGCTGGGGGCGGCCGTCTTTGTCCCAAATTGGCACAGTTGCGTGCAAGGATGGGACGGACGACGTCGGATATGGAAGGAGCTGCAGTTTTTGGGCCAAAGGGTGCCGAACCCCCAAATTTGAGGCCTGTCCGGTGGCGATGGACATATGTGCTTGTGGCTTCACACAGACGTCGCTCTAGATATAGTATTTTCTAAACCGTTGTCGAAACGGCCGTTTGGAAAAAATGGTACGGGAGGTAAAGGTGCACGGTGAGTTTGCGACGCCAGAAGGATGTCCGACGCTGGTCCTGAATGCTGATTTTCGGCCGCTCAGCTATTATCCGCTGTCATTATGGTCCTGGCAGGATGCGGTCAAAGCTGTGTTTCTGGAACGGGTGAATATTGTCTCGAATTATGAGATCGCGGTTCGTAGTCCCAGCATTGAGATGCAACTGCCCAGCGTGGTTGCCCTCAAAACCTATCTTAAGCCCGCCCGATACCCTGCCTTTACCCGCTTTAACCTTTTTCTGCGGGACAGTTTTGTCTGTCAGTATTGCGATGACCCATCGGAATTGACATTCGACCATCTGATCCCACGACGGCTTGGCGGGCAGACAACCTGGGACAATGTGGTGACGGCTTGCGCACCGTGCAATCTACGCAAAGGCGGTAAATTGCCTGAGCAAGCTGGCATGGTGCCGAGGCAGGCACCTTTTCGCCCTACGGTGAATGAGCTTCACAAGAACGGCAGGCGGTTTCCGCCCAATTATCTTCACGATAGCTGGCGTGACTATCTTTATTGGGACAGCGAATTGGAACCGTGAGCTTGGGGGCGAGCGGGTTAGACTTTCTCGCAGGTCCGAATGGCGACGCGGCAGATGGCCTGAATTGCTCCTGAGAGCAGTGGGTAACCGATGGCTTCTTCGGCACCATTGTCCAGAGCTTGCTGCTTATGCGCAATTTCTTCTTCGCGGAACTGGATGATCGTATCCTTCAAATCTTCCTCGGTTCCCAGGGCCGCGAGCTCGTTGATCTGGCGCTGGTAGTGTTCATCGATCACGGTCTCTACCGCGACAGTGCAGGCGTGTGCCGCCTTCTCCCCCATGAGGGCGGTGACAGCGCCCATGGCAAAGCCCCCTATATGCCAGAACGGATTGAGTGCGGTCGGGCGCACGTTGCGTTCGGCGATCAGGGTGTTGAAGCGGGCCAGATGTTCTTCTTCTTCGGCCGCCATGTGGGTGAGCGTCTTTGTAATTTTTTTCTTGTGCGGCAAGTTTCGGAAAACCGCGAGCTGGCCTTCGTAGATCCGGACAGCACCGTATTCGCCCGCGTGGTCGACGCGGATCATCTCTTTGATGCGCTCAGCTGTCGTTGTGCGGCCTGGGTGATGTTGTGCAGGATCGAAGGATGTGTCGCTCATATTACTCTTCCTCAACGCCTGTTGCGGTCCAGTAGCGGGCCAGAGGCAAAACCCCAAGCGCTACCAGACCCAGTGAGATCAGGAAGTTGTAGCCTGCCATGGAAATGCCAAACAGGCTCCAGGGGATTTCGTCGCACCTGGGTACTTTTACGCCCGCCAGCTGTTGTTGCAGTTCTGCAAGGCTGCCAGCTATAAGGCCACCGCCTGTGCAGCCCAGGGGACCTTCCCACCACTTATATTCGACACCGGCGTGATAACCGGCGATCCCTACATTCACTGCGGCTGCGACCACACAAAGTGCAATGAGGGCAAGAGGGGCTATCCCCAAATTGGCTTCTCGAGACAGGATGCCTGCCAGGAGAGAGGCTGGAATGAGGACCCAGTAGGGCACGCGCTGTTGCAGGCAAAGATCGCAGGGAACCAGTCCGCCCACATGCTCAAAGATGAGCGCATTGCCCAGGGTCGCAACTGAAATGGCAAATATCAGCCAGGGGATTTGGCGGTTGGTGATGGGCAGTGTGGATAAAAACGACATGGACCCAGCTTACAGTATGAGCCCTACCAAAAGGAAACCGCCGATGAGGGCTGCGATAAAAAGGACCGACAGGATGGCAAAATAGCGGTCAATAAAGTTCCGGATGGGTTCGCCAAACCACCACAAAAGTGCTGCGACAGCGAAAAACCGGGCGCTACGAGCGACCAGGCTTGCGGCGATAAAGACGAAAAAGTTAAGTGCCGTGGCACCGCTTGCAATGGTGATGACCTTGAAGGGAAACGGCGTCAGGCCCGCGATCAGGACGATCCAGACGCCATGCTCATTATACCGGCTGGCGAAGTTTGCGAACTGGTCGGTGTATCCGTAGAAGGCGAGAATGGGCTCGCCGACCTGGGCAAAGAAGAAAAAGCCGATGGCATAACCTGCGGCCCCCCCGATAACGGAGGCGGAGGTGCAGATGAGTGCATAGGTCCAGGCCAGGGCGCGCTTGGCCAGGATCATCGGGATGAGGGCTACATCCGGCGGAATGGGAAAGACCGAACTCTCGGCAAACGCAACAAGTGCCAGACCCCATCGGGCATGACGGTGGGCAGCGAGGTTCATCGTCCAATCATAAAGGCCACGTAACATGGAAGCTCTGATAGCAGGATGGTCGATTTCTGTCTATCGGGCGCTCTTTCCCTTTGACCCAAGCTGCGCTGTGCCTATGATGGCGCCGCTTCGGGCGCACGGTTTGCGCTAGGAGGCCCCTGTGGCGGAATTGGTAGACGCGGTAGATTCAAAATCTGCTGTCCGTACGGGCGTGCTGGTTCGAGTCCGGCCAGGGGCACCATTTCTCCGATAAAACGCAAGCACGGCAGACCTCGGCCTGACCCCTTCAGGGGCGCTGATTGCTCGGAACGGTCTGGGGTTACTCGGAGCTGTCTGGCACAGAATAGTCGGACAGCAATTTGCCAAGCCATTTTCTGAAACGGTGTGGGGCGGCCGGATCATCACCAAGGCCACATGCTTTGTAGTGGTAGTCACCGATGACAGCCTCGCCGAACGCTGCGTTCGCAACCAGCAAGGTTAGGAAGGTTGTGTCCTCGCGCTTTGGGTGAGGGCGGCCGCGCTTGTCCGCAAGCTTGATGCGCGCTTGGTGGCCGCGTTCGGCAATCTCCGGAATTACGCTTGTGATGGGGTTTTGTGTCGTATCTGCATTTGTCATCAACATCCAGGACATGAGCTTCGCTGTTCCCTGATCGCTCAGAGCTTCAAACGTGTCGTTCACCAGACGTGGCATCTGCGATTCAAAATCCTGATCCGCCCCACCTTCCAAAACGGTGAGGAGTTTTTCGCGCAATTGTGTTGCGGTGCGATCCACTAGGGCTGTGACAAGACCAGCCCGACTTTCAAAATGGTGCA
>CAZFHW010000134.1:0-7757 GCA_964518885.1 uncultured Parvibaculum sp.
GAGTTCCCCCTCCAATCAGACAGCGATAGTCAGCGCAATCCGGCAGCAGCCGGATACTGCGGCGGAAACATCTGAGAATGGAAAAGTCGGTCTGGTTTTTGGCGACGCTTTTTATACAGATGCGGGTGAAATTCTCTCGCATGAAACGAACGCGCCGGTGGAGACTGACGTGTTCCGCGCATATATGATGTGGGGCAACACACAGGCCGTGGTTGGAGAGACCTTCCAATGTGAGACCTCATATGGCGAATTTGCGGTAACGCTGCAGTCGATTGACCTCGTTCTAAATCCCGGTGAGAGAGCAATTCTGTCGCGCGAGCGTTTGGAGGCAGGCGCTTACTGCGAAATCGTTTTGCGGTCGGACAAAATAGTCACGTTGGACAGTTATTGCGATGTTCCCACGGGAGGGCACTTTCAACTGGTTGATGCGAACGGAGAGTTCAGAGGCACCGGCCTTATCTCGATGGAGGGATACGCAGACCAACGCCGATTGTTGACAGCCAAAGCCACCAACATCACCCCGGTTCAATTTTCTCTTACCGAGAAAGACCGATCTGATCGCAATGGACATGAGGGAGGGGTTTTGTGGTTCACCGGCCTTTCCGGGTCCGGAAAATCCACTCTTGCGATGGCGCTGGAAGCTCGGTTGTTTGAGAAGGGGTTCCAGGTCTTTGTCATGGACGGTGATAACGTCCGTCAGGGGCTTACATCCAATCTCGGTTTTTCTCCTGACGACCGGGCCGAAAATATCCGACGGGTCGGGGAGGTGGCAGCCCTGTTTCGCCAGGCGGGACTGATTGTCATCAGCTCATTCATATCGCCCTATCGCTCAGATCGAGATCGGGCCAGACATGCTGCGCAATCTGGCTTTCATGAAATCTACATCAAAGCCGGTGTTGAAACCTGTATCGCACGTGACCCTAAAGGGCTCTACGAACGCGCGCTGCGTGGCGAAATACGTGACTTCACAGGCATTTCAGCGCCCTATGAGGAGCCCGGTGCTGCTGATCTGATCATCGACACCGAAAGGGAGGGGATTGAGGCTTGTGTTGAGCTGCTCGTTAAATATGTTGATAGGAACTTCCGGGTACAGTGAGTCCTATGTAAGTAAGGCAGGAGACGTTCATGAGCATTCTGGTAACCGGCGGTGCGGGCTATATTGGTAGCCATATGGTGTTGGCGCTCTGCGATGCTGGCGAGCAGGTAACAGTTCTGGACAACCTGTCGACGGGATTTCGCTCTGCCCTTGATGCGCGGGCAACCCTCGTCGAGGGAGATATTGGCGATATCGACCTAGTTCGAGAGATCATCAAAAGTAAATCAATCAACTCCGTTATTCATTTTGCCGGATCAATTGTTGTTCCAGAATCGGTTGAAGACCCCCTCAAATATTATCTGAACAATACGGCCAAAACGCGAAATCTGATTGAGGCTTGCGTACTGGGAAAAGTCCCCCATTTTGTTTTCTCTTCGACAGCTGCCGTCTATGGCACGCCGGAAAAAGTGCCTGTTACAGAAGAAGCACCGCTTGTTCCGGTGTCCCCGTATGGGCGCTCAAAACTAATGACCGAGTGGATGCTGCAGGATGTGTCTGCGGCTCATGGATTGAAATACGCCATCCTGCGTTACTTCAATGTTGCAGGCGCAGACCCAAAGGGCAGATCAGGTCAATCGACCAGCAATGCCACACATCTCATCAAAGTTGCGGTGCAGGCAGCGCTGGGGCTGCGGGATCACATGAGCATTTTCGGGAGCGATTACGCGACACCGGATGGCACCTGTATTCGTGACTATATCCACGTGTCGGACCTCATTTCCGCTCATGAATCGGCTCTGAAGTACCTGAGAGCCGGGGGTGACAGCCTGATTGCCAATTGCGGGTACGGCCACGGGGCTTCTGTCAAAGAGGTGGTTAATGCCGTTGAACGGGTTTCTTCGAAGAAATTTGACGTTCGGATGGCTGGTCGGCGGGCGGGGGATCCAGACGCTATTGTCGCGGATGCTACCCGTGCGCGCGAAATCCTCGGCTGGAAGCCATCCCACGACGATCTCGATGAAATCGTTGCTCACGCGTATGCTTGGGAAAGCCAGCTCTCAGAAACCGTGTAGGGCGAGAAAACCGAAAACTCCCTGTTTCAACATTTGGCGTCGATTGCGCCACCATGCTATCTACCTGGCTTCCATCGTATTACATTACTTTTTTTGCGAGGGATATTTTGGGGAGCGCTCAAGTGCAGGGATCTGTGTCAAAACCCACGGGTGATTGGCGAAGAAAAGGCGCCATATTTTTTGTGGACCTTGCGCTCGCTGGCTTTTCGTTTCCCATTGCTTTGTTGTTGCGATTGGGCAATGAGAGCTTCTTTCTCCAGCTCCCTCTCATGGCAACCTCTACAGCGATGTTTACGTTGACTGCGGCAGTCATCATTTGGTGGTCCAAAACAGACCGCGTGCCCTGGCGGTATGTTTCGGTAGATGATGCGCTCTTGCTGGGCCGAACAGCTGTCCTTATCAACCTCGGGTTTTTGGCGGTTGTGTTTATGACCAGCCGTCTTGATGGCATCCCACGATCATCGGTGGTTATCGACACAATGGTCCTCTCTGCTCTTTTTGTGGGTGCGAGACTTCTTGTTCGGCTATGGCACGAACGACGCTTTGATCTAATACGCGCGACAAGTACCGACACACATGTCACGTCTGTTTTGCTGATTGGGGCAACGGACGAGACAGAGGCCTTCATCCGCAAAATGGCGCGCGATCCGAACGCACGATACCGGGTGGTGGGGATTGTTGATGCGGCGGATCGCCCTATCGGTAGCCGGATACGGGGGATAAAAATATTGGGTCGAATCGATGACCTGCCCCATATTCTGGATGCCTATCGAAACGTGGTGTCGGGTGTTGTTCTTGGCGACCCTTCGCTGAAGGGAGAGGCGGTGCGCAGCCTGCTTGAGGTCGCCCGGACCCATAATGTTCGTCTGGACCGTCTGCCTGAACTATCACGACTGACCAAAGCGTCGGCTAAAGGCATTGATGTTCGGCCTGTGGATGTCGAAGACCTTTTGAGCCGACCCCAAGCGAGCCTGGACCGGGAAGCGATGGGGCGGCTGATCAACGGCAAACGCGTGCTCGTCACGGGTGCTGGAGGAAGCATAGGATCAGAGCTGGTGCGGCAAATCGGAGGCTTCAACCCCTCCCACATCACGCTGTTCGATAGTTCCGAGTACAATCTTTATGAGATTGATCGACAGCTTGGTGAATTGTTTCCCGACCTGTCACGCACCGCCGTCATTGGAAACGTGCGCGAGAGAGACCGGGTGGACCGGGTGTTTGCTTCCGAACAACCTGAGCTGGTTTTTCATGCGGCTGCTCTCAAGCATGTTCCGATGCTTGAACCCCAACCTTCGCAAGCGGTCCTCACAAATGTTCAGGGCACACGAAATATCGCCGATGCCGCAATGCGGTATCAGGTGGATGCCATGGTGATGATCTCAACCGACAAGGCCACGCACCCGGTCAATGTTATGGGCGCCTCTAAACGAATTGCGGAAACCTATTGTCAGGCTGTGGACATGGCCGGTCGTAGAGACAAACGAACACGCTTTGTGACCGTCCGGTTTGGCAACGTGCTGGGCTCGGCCGGGTCCGTTGTGCCGCTCTTCCAAAAGCAATTGGCACAAGGTGGCCCGATCACCGTCACCCATGCCGACATGACCCGGTATTTCATGACGATCCGCGAGGCAGTGGAGTTGGTCCTGCAGGCGGCGACGCTTGAAGACGAAACCGCCAATCAAGGCGGTGCCATTCTCGTGCTTAATATGGGCGACCCAGTCAAAATCATGGATATGGCTGTTGAAATGATCAAGCTTGCCGGGTTTACGCCAGGCCGTGAAATTGAGATCAAAATCACAGGCCTGCGACCAGGCGAACGCTTGTACGAAGACCTATTCGATGATGCGGAGCAGTTACTGCCAACCAGCCACTCGGAGCTTATGGCCGCTCGCCCCAGGGTCGCGGATTTGGCTTTTGTGGAAAAAGGCATTGAGGCCATGATTGAGGCAGCAAACGATGGTGACGAGAACCGTGTGCGCGACCTGATGGAACGTCTGGTTCCCGATTTCCCGGGGACAGGCGCTGCGTTGCAGGCCAATGCGGCGTCAACCGAGGCTGATCCACACGCAACAGAGTGAAATATTTAGTTATTTTGGTGGAAAATGGCGGTGTGCCATTTTCCGTCACCATGATCTGTTCTCAGGAACAGAAGATGAAAAACTTCTCCAACAGGCCCGTTGTTTAATTGGATGAATGAGAGAAATGAGTATTAGCGACACGACGATTGTCATCCTCGCGGCCGGCAAGGGCACGCGAATGAAATCAGCTTTGCCGAAAGTCCTGCACGAAGCTGCCGGACTTCCATTGCTAGGGCACGTCCTCAAAAATACTGGTGCTATCGACCCGCAACAGATTGTGACCGTCGTTGGCCCTGACATGACCAATGTTGCCGACTATGCGGTCTCTACTGGTTCTAATGTTGAAATCTGCATCCAACACGAAGCAAACGGGACTGGTGACGCGGCACGATCTACCATGGACCTCGTTCCGACGGACCCAGGCGTGGTTCTAATTGTCTTTGGCGATGCCGCATTCCTCAGCACAGAAACTCTCATGGCTCTGCGTGACGCATGCGCCGATGGGTCACGTGTTGTGGTGCTTGGATTTGAGGCCGATGATCCAACCAATTACGGTCGTCTGGCCTGCGACCGAGATGGCACGCTTCTTCGTATTATCGAAGAGAAAGATGCAAGTCCGACCGAGCGGCAAATTACTCTGTGTAATAGCGGCGCGATGGCTATTGCCCGGGAATATTTTCATGACCTTCTTGGTTCCCTTGCCGCAAGTCCAGCGAGTGGTGAGTTCTATTTGACCGAGCTGCCCGAACTTGCGCGAAAACGTAAACTCAAATGCTCGGTGATCGTGCGCCCGGATGACGTAACATTGGTTGGCGTCGATAGCCGCCAAGATCTGGCGATGGCTGAGACGATTTTCCAGAAGAAACTTAGAACCTACTTCCTTGCGAATGGCGTGACACTGCGTGATCCGAACAGCGTCTATTTTTGTGTTGATACGGTTCTTGGCCAGGATGTGATTATTGAACCCAACGTGGTTTTTGGTCCGGGTGTCGTGGTGGGGAGCAATGTTACCATCAAGGCCTTCTCGCATATTGAAGGCGCTGAAATCGGCGACGACTGTTCTGTCGGACCTTATGCGCGGTTGCGCCCGGGCACGCGACTTGGGACCGGAGCTAAGATCGGGAATTTTGTCGAGACGAAGAAGGCCAACATTGAGGCAGGTGCCAAGGTAAGCCATCTAACCTATATCGGTGATGCCAGGGTGGGCGAGGGTGCCAACATTGGTGCTGGCACGATCACCTGCAATTATGACGGCTTCAACAAACATTTTACGGACATCGGTGCGGGTGCCTTCATCGGCTCTAACAGTTCGTTGGTTGCCCCCGTCAAAATTGGTGACGGCGCCTATGTTGGCTCAGGTAGCGTTATCACAAAGGATGTCGAGGCGGACGCCCTTGCTGTCGCGCGTGGTCAGCAATCGGAAAAACCCGGTTGGGGCGCGCGTTTTCGCAGAGCGCAACAATTACGAAAATCGAAGAGGACTTAAGCGATGTGCGGCATTATCGGCGTAATCGGAAATGAAACCGCGTCACCCCTCATTCTGGATGCGTTGAAGCGTCTTGAATACCGCGGTTATGATTCCGCGGGTATCGCGACTTTGGTGAATGGCGAAATTGACCGTCGCCGCGCCAAAGGAAAACTTTCTAATCTTGAAACGTTCATGAGAGACAGTCCACTGGAGGGTGTTATTGGCATTGGCCACACCCGCTGGGCGACCCACGGGGCACCGACGGAGCGCAACGCTCATCCTCATACGACTGATCAGGTCGCCATTGTTCATAATGGGATCATCGAAAACTTCCGTGAATTGAAGGAACGTTTGATTGCATCTGGTGCTGTTTTTCAGACCGAGACTGACAGTGAGGTCATTGCTCATCTGATAACGGAAAACCTTGAAGCGGGACTTCCCCCGGTAAAGGCTGCGAAAGCAGCTTTGGACATGCTCGAAGGGGCCTTTGCCCTGGGCATTCTTTTCAAGGGTGAAGATGATCTTATCGTTGCCGCCCGTCATGGCTGCCCATTGGCTATCGGATATGGTGAGGGTGCCATCTACTTGGGATCAGATGCGTTTGCTCTCGCGCCCATGACCAACCGTGTTGCCTATCTGGAAGACGGCGACTGGGCTGAACTACACCGCGATAGCGCAACGATCCGGGATACCAACAGCGTGGTTGTCGATAGGCCTATCCGTATTTCCACGGCCTCCTCGCAATTGGTAGACAAGGGCGACCACCGCCATTTTATGGCGAAGGAAATACATGAACAACCAGAGGTGATTGGCCATACGCTCGGCGAGTATATTGATCCGATGACGGAGACCGTGCGCCTCCCGAACCTGCCATTCGATCTCGCTGAAATTCCAAAAATTACGATAATTGCCTGCGGGACGGCATTCTACGCCGCTCATGTTGCCAAATACTGGTTTGAGCAATTGGCGCGTGTTTCTGTTGAAATTGATGTCGCGTCGGAGTTTCGCTACCGCGAAGCAGCTCTGCCCCCTGGGGGACTGGCTGTGTTCATCTCTCAATCGGGTGAGACAGCGGACACTCTTGCGGCACTTAATTATTGCAAAGAACAGCAACAACACATTCTCTCAGTCGTTAACGTCGTCGAGTCCACCATTGCTCGGGCCTCCGATGTCATTGTGCCGACTTTCGCCGGCCCTGAAATTGGCGTTGCATCGACTAAGGCGTTCACCTGCCAACTAACCGTTCTGGCAACATTGGCGATTGCCGTTGGACGGGCGAAGGGCGGCTTAAGCACAAGCGATGAAACCAAACTCGTTCGGTCTTTGCTGCAAGTGCCGCGCCATGTGTCTGCGGCACTTGCACATAGTGCTAACATTGAAGCTCTGGCGCATGACCTTGCCAAGGCGCGCGATGTTCTCTATCTGGGGCGCGGCACCAATTATCCCATCGCGATGGAGGGTGCTCTGAAACTAAAGGAAATATCCTACATTCATGCGGAAGGGTATGCTGCTGGCGAACTCAAGCATGGTCCGATTGCGTTGATTGATGAGGATGTACCGGTCATCGTCATTGCGCCAAGTGACCCTTTATTCGACAAAACCATCTCCAATATGCAGGAAGTCATTGCACGCGGCGGCAAGGTTATCCTTATTTCTGACGCAGATGGTGTTGAGCGGGCGGCGGGTGCTCCTTGGCAGTCAGTCGAATTGCCAACCTGTGCCCCCTTTATCCAGCCAATTATCGCCAGTATTCCTGTGCAGTTGCTTGCCTATTTTACTGCCGTTGCTAAAGGTACGGACGTCGACCAACCTCGTAATCTGGCAAAATCTGTAACAGTGGAATAGCATTCCCGTGAAGACTATCTGACTCTGGTTCTGCCCACCGACGATTTTGGTAATGGCTGGGCTTTGGGGAAGACATGAATTTTTCAGAATCGATTTCGGCCGGTGATTGATGGGGCTTGTTTTCGGCCTATAGAGCCAATTTGGCCTTACAATGAATGGACGGTGCGATTCGGATCATTGTCCGGGGAGCTGACCGCAAGTTTCGAATTGTAAGTCTTTGGATGTCATAGGGTACGATGCCTGACATGTTAGAACTG
>CAZFHW010000135.1:0-7707 GCA_964518885.1 uncultured Parvibaculum sp.
GTTGGTGGTGAATTCGTCGGTCTTGATGCTAAAAATGCCGCGCTTGTAGACGAACCGTTTGTTCGTGACGACAAGCTCCGTTGTCCATTTTCGGACCTGACGGGCGAAGAAAAAATAGATACCGACAAGCAACCATCCGGCGACCAGGAGCCACGCCCAGGAGACCAGTGTATAGGTCCAATGAAAACGGCCCCTTGCAATGATCCGTTCCCCCGGCGCGAGGGTTCTTTTCGTGTACGTCATTTCGGCCTCCATCTGTGCTTTCGATCGTCGGTGCCGAAAGCCATTTGTTCGTTGTCTGATGGACTATATATAGGCAAAGTAGGCCTCGATTTTGAGGTGGAATTATCCTGTTTTGGCGGGCTGATACCCGCGTGCAACAGTTGTTTTCATGCCGAAGGCTTAAGAGGCGAGATCGATTGGATATGCTAGAGGAGACATCGATGTTGGTGTCGTTATCGTTCGTGCCATCCAGTGAAGCCCAGGTATTCAACCCCTTACAGTGAAGAGATGATCACAAATGTTTTCTAGTTTACTCAGGGATGGCATCATCGCCGCAATTGTTTTGCCGATCATTCTGGTGGGGTTGATCCTGATCACCCTGGCTGCGGAATTTGTGGGTATTGATCCCCATGAAGAATGGTTTTCGCTCATCCTCATCCCTTTTGTGATTTTGGGGCTCTACCAGTTAGCCACGCTCATGCGGACAGGGCTTGGGGGCATTCTCGCAGGATTTGCTCTTTGGGCCGCAACGATCACCATTGGCTATTATTTTTTCCACGACACTCTGATGTGGATCGGCTCCTGGTTCGACATTTTTGTGACCTGAGTGACGCAACGGCGAGCCCGTGTTTTCGGCCCCGCTTGTCCCTCCTAAAATCGCCCCCTAAGCTCTGTGAAAAGCAGACACAAAGCGGCTGCCCCCGTGATGTTCTGTGTCGCTCGATAGCCATGAGGTGATCGGAAACAAGGTTGGGGACAAGATGACCGAGAAAAAACCATATCAAGTTGAACGGTTGCCGATCTTCCTTCACTGGGAGGAGACGTCGGCGTTCAAGGAAACCTATGCGGGCGCCATGAACACGATTGTCGTGGAGGGGCAGTATCTGAAACCAGACACCGCTTCCGACACCGTGCTCATTTTCATGCACCCGACGGGCACCATGAACCTCCTGCCCATGCCCAATGCGCTCGCCGCTGCGGGTGTTCATTGCCTTTGTTGTGGCAGCCGATACCCGCACAATGACAGCGGCCTGATCATGGAAAAGGTCATCCTCGACCTCGGCCAGTACATCAAATATGCAAAAGAGAAACTGGGTTTCAAGAAAGTTATTCTGGCGGGCTGGTCTGGGGGCGGATCGCTCTCCATGTTCTATCAAAGCCAGGCCGAGAAGCCGACCATCACCCACACGCCTGCAGGCGACCCGGTGGATGTGGTGGGCGCGAACCTCGTGCCTGCCGATGCAGTTTTGCAGCTTGCCGCCCATGTGAGCCGCGCGATCACCCTGACCGAATGGCTTGATGCCTCTATTCTGGATGAGAATGATCTCAGCAAACGCGATGTCGAGCTTGATCTCTACAATCCGCAGAACCCCAATCAGCCGCCTTACACCGACGCCTACGTAAAGCGCTACCGCGCGGCTCAGGTCGCCCGCTCCAAAAGGATCGACGATTTTGTGTTTGCCAAGCTCGATGCCTTCAAGACGGCGGGCACACCCAACGAAGAGTTTTGCTTCGTCGTGCACGGAACGATGGCGGATCCACGCTGGCTTGATCTCAAAATTGACCCCAATGATCGCAAGGGCCCCAACTGGTGCTTCATGGGCGTGCCCAAAACCGTGAATATGATGCCTGCGGGGCTGGCTCGCTTTTCATCGCTCCGCGCGTGGCTGTCGCAATGGTCGAATGAGCATTCACGCGCCAAAGGGCCGGAATGTGCAGGCGACATTTCTGTGCCGGTTCTGGTCATCGAAAACAGCGCGGACGATGGCTGCACGCCAAGCCATGCCGCGCGCCTGTTAAAAGGTGTACAGCACGATGACAAAGAGTTTCATGTCATCAAGGGCGCGACCCATTACTATATCGGGCAACCAGACAAGATGGCCGAAGCTGTCGTTCTGGTAACCGATTGGTTGAAACGAAAATCTCTGTTGGAGGCGTAGCTCTCTCATGAACATGCATGCATCTGGTCCTGACCCTGTAAGACGCACGATTGACGGATCGGAGGGCGCACAATCTTTTCTGGAGTGGAAGAGCAAGCCTGGGCTGCCAGCGCTTCATTTTGCCCATGCGAATGGCTTTAATGGTCTCACCTATCGCAGGCTGTTGGCGCCCCTGGCAGAGCATTTCCATGTTCATGCATGGGACGCGCGCGGCCATGGCCAAACGACCCTCACCGCAGACCCGGCGACCCAGACGGGTTGGAACAGGTACAGCAAGGACCTCATTGCTCTGCTCGAGGTGCTTGCCGAAGAGAACGGCGGTCCCATCCTGCTCGCGGGTCACTCCATGGGCGGCACAACCAGTATTCTGGCAGCGGCCCGGCGGCCAGATCTTGTGCGCGGCCTCATCCTGGTTGATCCGGTTTTAATCCAACGGCATCAGACACGCCTGCTGGGCTGGATGCGGAAACTGGGTATTGGCCTGGGGCCTCATGACCTTGCCACCAGTGCGGAGCGCAGGCGCTCGGTTTTCCCGGACCGCCAGACCATTGTTGAAAAATATACAGGGCGTGGGGCATTCAAAACGTGGCCCACAGAAATGATCGAAGACTATGTGGACGGTGGCACGCGGGACCTTGAGACGGGCGAAGTGGAACTCAGCTGCGCGCCTGCCTGGGAGGCTGCCAACTTTCGCGGGCACAGACACGACACGTTTGCTGCGATAAGCAAAGTGACCTGCCCCATATCACTCCTCTATGCGGGTATCGGTTCCACCTGCCGGGGGGACGCACCGCAGATCATTGGCCGACGGGACAGACGCGCGACCATTTTGCGGGTTGGAACTGCCACTCATTTTCTGCCGATGGAATATCCTGAGATCGTCCGCCGGGAAATTGGCGCCCTTGAGGCGCGCATTTCAGCGCAAAAAGACGGCTGATTTCTGCCAGGTCACCAATTCACGAAGCAAGTCCCATTCTTGCCGCATTCAGCGGTCATTTTGGCATTGGGTACGCGACAATTTGAGGTGACCAGACATGAGAATGACCGGGGCAGCGCTATTTCTCAGCGCCGGGTTGATGGTGAGCGGGGCGGCAGTGGCCGCAGAGGCACGCTATTCCATGACCGAGACAGATGACGGTTTCCTGCGCCTTGATACGGCAACGGGCGAGGTTTCCCATTGTCGCGAAAAAGCAGGCGGCTTTACGTGTGACCTGGCCGCTGATGAGCGCGCTGCTTATGAGAACGAGATAGCCGCTTTGAGTTCACGGCTTGAGCGTCTGGAAGGTCGTACACCGGCGGAGCGCGCAGGCGTGCCAACGGAAGAAGAGCTGGATGAAGCCTTTGGCTTTTTTGAGAGCATGGCTAAGCGCTTTGCCCGTGCAGCACGCATCTTTGGCAGTGAAATGCAAAAGATGGATGAGGAACTAAGCGATTACCCCAGCAGCGATAAAGGCACTTAAGCCTTATCCCCAGCCTTATACCGTTGTGTAGGCTTTGGTGAGCCCGGCACCGATGCGTTCATTCATCATCTCGATGGACCCGTCCGTATAGCCAGCGATTTTGGCGCATATGAGGTGCCGCCCAAGTCCATTTTCTTCCCGCAGGCCATTGGCCCCCATCGCGTGAATGCAGGTCTCGATAAGAGAGACAGCGCGATCAGTAGCGAACTTTTTGGCCTGGGCCGCGCGCATCACCGCGTCTCTGTTCTGATCGATAAGCGTGCCCGCCCAGTGGGTTAGCGCGCGCATGGCCTCCAGGTCGGTCGCGACATCACTGAGCTTCCACTTTAGTCCCTGATGGGAGAGCAGAGGCACCCCAAACGTGTGACGCTCCGCGCCATAGGTAACAGCCTTTTGCAATGCATCTGCAATCATCCCCGCGCACATGGCCGCAACATAGACCCGCGCGCCGTTCACCCCGGCCATCGCCGACTTGAAAGCATCGCCTGGCCCGTTCAACACATCGGCGGCCGGCACGAAATAGCTTTCCAACTTGAAACCTCCAGCGCCAATGGCATGACCTCCGGCGAGAGCGTAAGGCGCAACGCGGGTAAATCCCGGTTGCTTGGCATCGACGACGAACGAGCCAATGCCGCGCCATCCGGCCTCCGGGTCTGTCTGTGCGTAGGTCACAAAAAGGTCCGCAATGCCAGCATTGGTGATCCAGCCTTTCTCGCCGGTCAGTTCCCAGCCGCCGTCAACTTTGACAGCGCGCGTCACGATGCCGGCAAAATCACTCCCGGCGCCCGGTTCTGAGAGCGCCGTCGCGCCAAACAGAGCCCCGCTCAGTAGAGCCGGAACGCGGGCCTCCAGGTGGTGGTCATTGCCGGTGGCTGCCAGGCGCGCAGCAACATTTTGGGTGTTGATGAGAGCGAAGGTGAAGGCCATGCAGCCGCGTGACATTTCTTCACAAACATCAAGCTTGGTCAGGAAAGACAGACCAAAGCCGCCCGCCGCAACCGGTGTTTCCATTTTAAGCAGTCCGGCATCCGCCGCCTGGACAAGGGCGTCGGCGGGTTGCACACGGGCAGTTTCCCAGGCGGCAGCATTGGGCTCGATCACGTCACGGCGAAATTCGCGGGCCACTTCCAAAAATTCTGACGCGTCCATCCCTTGCTCTCCCTCTTGTTTGCGGGCAAGCATAGGGCCTGTGAGACGAGGAACAAGCACGATGGTGTTGAAATTCGATCAGCCGGACCCGAACCGGGCGGCGAAAGAAGAGGACGTTGAAGCGCTTCCTGAGCCGGAGTTGCGCGCACTCTATGAACGTACCCGCATGGCCGCCCAAAAGGCGCGGGTTGCTCAGGACATGGAAGAGCTCTACCGCCTGGTACGCGGAACCAAAACCATTCAACGTATTGCGGGTAAGCGAGGCATTCTCATCCGCGCTAAACGCCAAGCCCCGGCACGACAAAACTCTTGAGGCGGTCTGCCATCTCATCGGGAATAGGGATGGCTTTGCGCGCCACAAGATCAAGCGCGATGGCGACGGCTTCCGCAGTGGCAACGCAAGTCCCGGTTTCCACATCAAACAGCCAATGCACCCAGGTATAGGTTTTGCGCGTCACTTCCTTCAGGCCGCTGCGAAGGGTGAGGACGTCCCCCAGCCGGGGGGCTGTGCGGTAGATGAAACGATACTCAAGGGCCGCCCCGCCGGTCTTACTATCTTTTGAGCGATCATCCCCGCGCGTCTGTGCCAGCAGGTTGGGAATGGAGTCCGAGACAATGCCCATGTAGCGCCGCGTTGCGAGATGACCCGTCGCGTCGCACCAGTCCGGCAGAACCTCGCCTTGAAAAGTGGTTATCAGACCCATGCCCTCAGCGTCCGTAAGCGTGGGGGCGGACCGTGGAGCCTCAAGGGTGAGACCGCGCGGTTGTCCGTGGGGAGGCACGTCGACCTTGAGTGTGTTGATACGATCCAGAAGGTTTTGAGGAAGAGCAAGCGTTTCCCGAGTATCATCCCTGAACAGAGCCACTTCCATGACGAAGCTTGCGGCGACCTCATTTGAGACAGTGCCAACCATTTCGAAATAGCAGGTGAGCCTGTCAGTACCCGCACTGACCACGCCGCCTCGAATGAACATAGGTGCACCGGGGCGCTGTTCCCGCAAAAAGCGAATGTGGTGGTCCGTGGCAACAAGCCGTGTGCCTGACGTGCGGACCCGCTCCGGACCGTGACCCAGCGCGATGCTGAGGGCGGCAAGGGCGCTCGTTGCCTTTTCGGCATAGAACTGCACGTTCATGTGGCCCATGCCGTCGGCTTCCCAGGTCTGAACCGAACTTCTGTAGAGCTCTGTGAAAGCCATAAATTTCCTCGTCACAATTTTGGTGTGGATTGATTAGCCGATCTGGGCGCGAATTTCGTTGGGGAGGGGAACGGCTTTGCGTGTCTCGCGAGAAATCAGCAAGGCGGTGCCTTCCGCAGCAGCAACCGGGTCGCCGGTTTCGGCGTTGAACATCCAGTGTCTGTAGCGCAGCGTTTTGGGCCCCTGTGCTTCCAGCCCTGTTCGCACAAGAAGCGTTTGGCCTGCGGTGAGTTCCTGGAAATAGGCAAGCCGCATCTCAACCGTCGCCGTCGCGAGGCCTTTGGCCTTCTGGGCATGCCGGTCGAGGCCCGAGCGCGCCCACATGTGTCCCTGACATTCCGAGAAACGGGCGAGATAGAAACGCGCATTCATGTGGTCATTGTTGTCGCATTCCCAGCGATTGACCGCAGAGCGGTTTGTCTCCCCCATGTCCAGTGCTTCTGCTCGGGCAAGCGAGACATCCCGGTCGAGGGAGCCGTCAGGTTGTGACCGTGGGTCGGCATGCGCCGGGCGGTCGATCAATAATTTGTCGGCTTGTGTGCGCGTAAAATCGGGCCACGGCGTGAGCTTGCGTGTGGTCATATCGAAGTGCCCCACATCGACCACCAGTGTCGCGGACAATGTGTCGGTGAGTGCGTTGCGCACTTCCTGATAGATCCGCATGGTTTTTTCCTGAATGGAAAAGACGCCAGAGCGCACCGACACCAGGTCGCTTGCAAAAAGCTCCTGGTGAAAACGGATATGATGTTCAAGCGCCACATAGGTGGTCCGCTCGCGCTTCTGGTGTTCAAACCCCAGTCCCATAAAAGCTTGTTGATGAAAAGCCGCGTCGGATGTTTTGCCTAGATAGAACTGAATGTTCATGTGGCCCATCTCGTCGCACTCCCACGGGTTCACATAGCCCCGGTAGGTATCAATCATCTCACCCATTGGTCACATCTCCATGAGGAAGGGAGCGAGGCCCGCGCGCTCAGTTTCGCTAAAGGCCACCGTTTTGCGAGCGTCCAGATCGAGCAGCACAGCCGAGGCTTCACCCGTTGCCAGCAGATCGCCACTTAAGCCATCAAAGAGAAAGTGCGCGAAGCGCAGGACTTTGCCCATCACCTCAACAATGGCACTTTTCGCGACCAGCACGGTGCCACTGCGAATATCCGCCAGCCGGTCGAGGCGCATTTCAAGCACCACGGTTCCCCGGCGTGCTTTCAACATTGTTTCTCTGTCAAAGCCAACATGGTGCCAAAGATGCGCGGCGCCATCCGAGAAGCGGGCCATGATGAATTGTTGTCGCATCAGTCCGTCTGTGTCGCACTGTTCGGGATGGGCGAGCCCTTGGTAGATGGGGATAAGGTCAGCCGCCATTTTGTCTCCCAGGGAGAGAAGGGGCAGGGAGCTGCGCTCCGCAACGCTGCGCGGACGCGCCATCTCATGGAGATCGCTGGCCGGGCCGCTGACAAGATCAGAGGCAAGATCGGTACGCGAAACGATGGTCGCGGCCAGCGTGTCTGTTCCCCGATTGTAAATTTCATGGGCCAGGATCAGGCCAGTCTCGTCTGCACCCACCGTCTGGGTGGAGAGGTTGAATATATCCCCGACCCGCAATTCCCGGTGAAAGCGAATGTGGTCGGTCCGCGCCGTGATCGGTCCGCCAGCCCCTAGACCCGCTGCATATATGCGTGTGGCGTCCGCCCCGGCGGCGAAATAGAACTGCACATTCATATGGCCAACTTCGTCGCAGTGCCA